>NZ_JBRACL010000003.1:26796-229049 GCF_054906395.1 Anisomitus miae (SeqCode) | reverse complement strand
TTTAGAATATAGCAATAACCTTCCCATCTTTATTAAAAATAGGACTTCCTAAAGATAGCTTTAAATATCCACTTGAAACATTTAAGGTAATATCATATTCAGAAATCTTACTGATCTTACCTTCAATACGCCACATAGTTCCGTATTCTTTGTCATCTGAGTACCCAGCCAAATACACAAAATCTCCAGCCTTATTAGAAGTCCTTGTACTAATTTCAGTATCAAATTCCAAAACTTTGGCAACATCTCTAAGATTTCTTCCATCGCTAGTCGGATAAACTTCGACAACCACTACATCATCTCTGCCTTCCTCACTAGTATCCTTCGCAACATTTCTAACTTCAAAATCTACAAGCTGTCCATCTTTGTCTCTCACTCGAACAACCGATCCATCTCCCTCTCTAAAACCACTTGCAATGCTGTTAACCGTCAATATCTTATTTTGACTTACAACAAATCCTGTCGCATAATCCTTCTCAGCATTTTGATAAATAACAATTGATTGATAATCACTACCTACTACATCTCTTATCTCACCATTTATACCGTAGATGGTGTCTGAGTTGTAAGATTATTGTTTTTCCCAGAATTCTGATTATTGAAAAACACAATGCCTAAAATTACAACTGCTAAAATTACTACGCACGTAATGATAGTATTCTTTTTTATAAAGCTCTCCCTTATTATTAAAAACTCTTGTCCAATATTTTAACATATTTATATTTAAAAATAAACCTCTGTGACTTCCACATTTTTAAAATGCCTGATTAGTAATTTCCAAATATGTCTCATTATAAACTTACAAAAAAGGAAAAGGAGAGCCTCGAGAAACCTCGAAGCCCTCCTTAACAAAACTAAATCGTATAGAATCTAAAACAAACTTAATTATACAACTTTAAGCTCCCCTGTAAACTTAGATGCCTTCACCTTAGTTACTTTATCCAATTTACTAAACTCATCCATATATCTATCTGCACTTGCCAAATTTGTTCCATCAACAATCTTTACTTCATCAGCAACTACAGAGCTTACGATACTTACATTTTCTATAGCTGAAGTCCTAAAACAGCATTACCTCCTAAAGAAGCTCCCCCAACAAACAACACTGCTCCTAGTGCCAATCCTATTACGTTTTTTTTCATTTTTATAATCTCCTCTAAAATAATTATAATTTCTTCAATTCTGTCAATATAAATTTTATAAAATACAAAATCTAAAATGAAGCTACCCGTATAATTAAATCTATACATAGATTATAATCGATATTTATATCAAAACTTTATCTTTTTTGTATTCTTTTATAAAAAGTTTCTTAATCTTATCATATCTCCATATACTATACTTATGATTTCTCCTAAAACCTTCAGGTAACTATAGTCCATATTTAATTAACTTCTCAAACTTGTATTCATTCCTCAAACAATACCCCAATTGAAAATATATCAACCAAAAAATATACAAGATTTCATTTTTATCTAATTCATCCCTGTATAGTTTGTCTCCCACATATCTTATAGATTCTTCAGGTGTATTATCTGTAGATGCTATCGTATGCTCCAATCTGTTCTGTGCCGCTCCTAAATCCGCCCTCTGACTAGATACCCTCGATATCGCTTCATCTATCCTCTCTATCGCTTCCTCCGCATTCCCTACTCCTATCACATCTATTCCTCCTAGCCCTAACTCCCTGCTCCTCATGTTCCCCACACTCAATCCTATCATTTGCTCCCTATTCGCTCCTACTTGTAATCTTATACCTTCTTCTTCTACCTTAACTTCGTTGCTGAAGGTAAACCCTCCACTCTTTCCTGTATCTATCTTTGAATCCAAGTCCTTTAAATTTAACGTTATTCCTCCTAACTCAAATGTCTCATCAGCTTTAGGAGTATCTAATGTGAAACTATCTAATAAATATTTCTTTCCTCCATTAAACTCTGAATTGTCAAATAATTCAATCGTTACTGCATCTCCTTGAGCAGCGTGTGTTAACTTGAATTCAAACGTCCCCTCCCCTAATTTCAATAACTCTTCTCCTGTACCTGCAAATATTGCTTTTAAATTATCATTAGTTATACCAGCAGTATTAGTATTAGTTCCTTGTTTTACCTCATACTCCTTCCCTGATATATTCCCATTCAATACCTTGTTACCATTAAATTCCGTATCATTCGCTATCCTATCTATCTCACTCTTCAATTGCATAAATTCCTGATTTATCAATTCCCTATCTTCATCCATACATCTTTCTACCATCACATCACACCTCCTACAAAAACAAAAAGCCGCTAAGTCATTCCTTAGCAACTCCCACATACCTTATTCCTATTTTAAATATTTATCTAACTCTTCTTCTCTCAATCCATACTTACTAATTACCTTGACTCTAATCTCTTTCTCATCTACTCCAAATTCTCTTAAACTTTCTACCAATTCTTTATAAACTGATTATTATTATTTGTACCACAAAAATCCAAATCTACAAAAGTAAAAGGACTTTGTCCTTTTACTTTAAGTTATAAAATTTAATAAAGTAGGCTCTTCATCTACAAGTTTTAGCAATTCGCTACTCGACTTTGCTGATTTAACTGTAGAAATCATCTGCTTACATTTATTTACCATTCCAATCGAACCTATAAAACCCATTTCATTTCTAAATTCGTCCATCAATTCCTCTAAAAAATCAATTAATCCCGATTGCTGATTCTCAAATGACAAAGCTATAAACTTATCTCTTAGCTCTCCATAAAGCTTATCTATTTGACTTTGTAAAATACTCCTAGAGTAACAACTATCTTCTTCTGATGCTAAAATTTGATACAGTTGTAAATCCCGCAGTAAATGCTCCTACTACTATAACTACACCTGCTGCAACTGCTGCTACCTTTTTAGTTAGACCCTTTTTCATATACAAATACCCCCATATTCTATTTTAACAAATTGTTTTTTCCAAACTTCATTTACACCTTCTCATTATAGATCCTATTTGCATCATTTTTTTATCTTTTTTGTAATTCTTTTATCATCATTTATTTAAACGAATTGACTAAAATACAAAAACGAAAGGCATTCAAGTAAAACTACCTAAATACCTTTCATTCAACTATAATTGACTTTAAGTCTTACATTAAGAAATTCAATAGAGTAGGATCTGCATCAACAAGTCTCACTAACTCATCAGCTGTTGTTATTCCCTTAACTTCAGCTAACATTCTCTTGCACTCAGATACTATATCTGATGACTCTCCTTCTTCTCTTGTATACCCAGTTATCGAATATTCTAAAATATCAATCACACCTGCTTTTTGTTCAGCAAAGGATAAACCATCGAACTTAGCTCTTAATCCATCATAGTAACTATCTATCTCTTCTGATGACCAAGATGTTACATCATCACTATCCTCAACCCTCACACTATCACTTACTGTTGAATCAGAATTTGCTTTAGCAGTCATATTACCTCCAAGTCCAGCTACCCCTGCAACTACTGCTGCACCTAATGCTATACCCGCTATCTTTTTAACTAAACTCTTTTTCATATCTAAAATACCTCCTAAACTTAAATCAAATTTTAATGTCCATCTATCCTAAATTCACTTATATTGAATTTATGTTTACATTATAGTTTCTATTTATGTCAAAATTATGTCCTTTCCGTATTCTTTCATTGTTAATTTTATATATTTTATATAACAATGATCAAAGCACCATAAATAAAGTTCCTAACGTTATAAATACACATCCTATCAATGCCTTAAACGTAAACTGCTCATGCAAAAATACAAATGCCATAATTAAAGTTATAACTATACTTAATTTGTCAATTGTAACAACCCTAGAAACTTCGCCTAACTTTAGAGCCTTATAATAGAAAAACCAAGATATACCCGTTGCCAATCCTGACAATATTAAAAATATCCAATTATTTTTGGTTATGCTTCCCATCTTATCTTGGACATTATTTAAAAATATAATTGCCCATGACATAATTAAAACAACCGTTGTCCTAATGGCTATCACTAAATTTGTATTTACATCTCCTATTCCCATTTTTGCAAATATAGATGTGAGTGCTGAAAAAATCGCAGATAGCAAAGCAAATATAAACCACATTTTATTTCCTCTCCTCTTATTAAACTTAATGTCGTTTCTAATTAAAACACATATCCAAAACCCAAATAAAGATTTTTATCTTTCCTCAATTTCAAAAATCCAAAATGCTAAATTCTAAATCCCAAAATCATAAAATGATTAAACGCAACATTGTAATGATAAATTATAAAAAATAAAAATGCCATAAATAACTTATGACATTTTCAAAAAACATTCAATTTATTCTCTTACTAGTAACGGAGTCAAAGAAGTGCAATGCATTTTTATCAAATGCAAATTTAACTTCAGAATTAGATTCGTAATCAGAATGACCAGGCGACGACACAATTATATCTGTACCATTAGGTAGCTTACCGTGTATTATTTTTTCCTTTCCTAACGATTCAATTATATCAATTTTACAATCAAAACTATTTTCATAAAAACCATTTAATATAAACCTCTCAGACCTCACTCCTAAATTAACCTTCATCCCTTCGTATTCTTTAACTTTTTGAAAATCCTCATTTGAGAGAACAATTTCAATATTTTCATTACCAAAAATAAATCTTCCATTCTTGATCATACCATCAAAAATATTCATCGTGGGAGAACCGATAAACTTAGCAACAAAAATATTCTCAGGTTTTGAATAAAAATCATCAGGTTTTCCGACTTGTTGAATTTTACAATCATTCATTAGAACTATTTTTGTAGCCATAGTCATAGCCTCTGTTTGATCATGTGTAACATAAATGGAAGTTGTATTGAGAGATTTGTGTATTCGAACAAGCTCAACTCTCATATGTTCACGAAGCTTAGCATCCAAATTAGATAAAGGCTCGTCCATCAAAAATACTCCAGGATTTCTTACAATTGCTCTACCTAATGCTACACGTTGACGTTGACCCCCAGAAATATCAGATGGCTTTGACCCTAAATAGTCTTCTATTTGCAGTATCTTAGCCGCCTCCATAACACGTTCATTGATAATCTTTTTTGGTTGTTTCCTAATCGAAAGAGAAAACGCCATATTATCATAAACAGTCATATGAGGATACAATGCATAGGACTGAAAAACCATTGCAATATCCCTATCTTTTGGTGGAATAGTATTCATCACTCTGTCTCCAAAAACAAGCTCGCCTTCCGTTATTGAGTTAAGACCAGCGATCATTCTTAAGAGTGTGGTCTTACCACAGCCAGACGGTCCTAAGATTACACAAAAATCTTTATCTTCTATTTCTAAATTTATATTTCGTATTGTAAAATTCTCTCTTCCTTCATACTTCTTGCCTAAATTTTTTAACAGAACTTTCATGTTAACCCCCTCAACCTTTAACTGAACCTTTAGCGAGACCTGATACTAATTGTTTTTGTAAAAATGCAAATAGAATAACTATTGGAATAGCTATTAGAAGACCTCCAGCTGCAAATGCAGGTTCATTCATTGTCCTTTGATCATTTATAAGGGTATAAAGTCCTGCAGCTAACGTATAGGATTCAGAACTCGTTAACAATACCTTTGGAAGAAGATAATCAATGAATGGAGTTATAAAAGACCATAATGCAATCACTGAGAGCATGGGTTTAGCTATTGGCATTATAATTATACTGTAAACTTTTATAGGTGAACATCCATCAATTCTGGCAGCATCATCAAGCTCCGTAGAGATAGAATCAAGATATCCTTTTAATATAATCGTATTTCCCGCAATGCCTCCGGCAGAATATATGAGAATTAACATCATTTGACGTGTAAAATATGGATTAATTGATGAGATTATAGAATGCATTGTAAAATATGCAACTATCCCAACAAAACTGGGTATAGATTGAATTAGCATTATTGACATCAAAGAAACCTTCTTGCCCTTAAACCTATATCTCGAATATGCAAATCCTGTAAGAGATACAAACACCAAAGTTATTATAACTGTTGAAAATGCTATAAGTAATGTATTATTTACCCATTTTAAGTAATCAGTTTCCGTAAATAAATACACAAAGTGCTTCATAGAAAAATTAAATTCGCCATTTATTCCTATATATTTCACATTACTCCCATTGAATGAAGCCAATATCATTTGTACAAGAGGCCAAATAATGATACTACTCCATAAAGATAAAACTAAATACCCAAATCCTATACCAATTTTTCCCATATTGGTTAGAGGTTGTTTATCAGATAGATTTAACATTTGTTTTTTCCTATTATGATTCATTAAATTTTCTCCTCTTTAAAAGCTCTAGAATTCTTAAATCCTATATAGGCAACTACCATAAGACCTAATGATATAAACACACTTATAGCTGCACCTATAGCTTGCTGCTGATTATCTATAGTAAGCTTGTATATATAGGAAATTAACAAATCTGTTGACCCTGCTAAATTACCGTAAACCTTAGGATTAAATGGACCTCCACCATTAAATAAATAGATCAACGAAAAATTATTAAAATTAAATATATATTGCCCTATTAAAAGTGGTGCTGTTTGATGCAGGACAATCGGTAAAGTAATCTTTTTCATTTTTTGCCAATAGGAAGCTCCATCGATTTCAGATGCCTCATATAAGTCCCCTGATATAGATTGCAAAACTCCAGTAGATAACAAAAATACGTAAGAACTCCCTAGCCACGTCTGTAATAGAATAATCGCCACTCTACTTTGTAAAGTGTTATTCTTTATATCTAAAGACAATCCAGTTAAATTGTTTATAAGCTGAGTCAATATCCCCTCTCTAGAAAGCATTATTGAGAAAAACATAATAGTTATAAAAGCTGGAACCGCCCAAGGCAGAAGAAATATTGTCCTAAAAATTTTTTTGAATTTCATTCTATCATTGTTAACAATTAATGCCAAAGTAAATCCTACAAATATAGAAAGTGTAGTTGCAACAGTAGTCCAAATTAATGTCCAACCTAATATATTCCAAAATACCGAACCAGCAAGTCCACTTCCCCTGATTATATTTAAATAATTTGAAAATCCTATCCAATTGAATTTAGCTTGATGCTCAGGATTCATATTTGTAAATGACAAAAGTACTGAAGTAGCGATAGGAACTATTATGATGAAAGTTATTACAACCAATGATGGCAACGATATTAAATATGGAAATCCTTTATCAAAAATAGCATTCTTTGTTTCGTACCATGATTTCTTTCGTATTCCCCTCATTTCCTCTTTTTCAACATTTAATGAATCCTTAAAGGCAAGGATAATTATAAACATTGCAAAAATTATAAATATTAAAGCTAAAATTCCTTCAATCATGTAAATGTTTGATTTATGAATCCTCGGTCCACCCTCTGCTAATGTAAAAAAAACCAACAATCCCTGTCCTTGATAATTTCCAAATCCAATAGCATAAGGAATAGCTATGCAATATATATACAGTGTGCCGATAAAAAACAAAATAGATTTTACATATTGACGATTTAATAACTGTGCAAATCCCGGAAACAATAACCCTATATAGGCATTTGGAATTTTCCTATTTTCATTTTCACAAGGCACACTTCTTTTCAAACTTATCCTATCTTCTAACATAGAACGTACTTTCTGCTTATGTATATATTTAGTATCATACTGTTTTTGCTTTATTAATTCCTTAAATAAATTACGTAAAACTTTACATCTTGCAGTATCAATGTTGTATCTGTATTTAATTTTCAACCCTATCTTTTCACTTAGCAAAGCTTCCTTGGATATTAACTTCCTCTTGTATTTATCCTTCAAAGTCCTAAGCTCATTTTGCATCTCGTTGTTTACCTTATACCTATATCCCTTAAATCGTTTCAGTTCAATATTTCTATCATCACTCAAACTTATTTTCAATAACTTGTCTTTCAATTTTGCTATTTCTAATGATGACCTTTCTAAAAATTCTATAATGTCATTAACTTGAACCTTAACAATTTTGGAGTCTTCATATTTCAATTCAGCATCATATGTCAATTCAACATAATCTTTATAGAAATTTTCCTTACACTCAGCCTCGAACAACGATAACTTATATTTTTTAACTCTAATATCCTCAATTTCATTTAAAGACAGCTTATATTTTCTTTTTTTAATCTTTAAATCATTTTTAAAGTTTTTCTCATTTCTTATATACTCTTCTAACTTTTTAATATAATGATGATTGCTTCTATTTCTTATAAGATCTTTTAACCGATTTTTATAATCGTTATCATCAATATTATCTTTTAAAAATAAGTATTCTCTTATAAATAAATTTTTTCTTTCATGTCTACAGCCAACATCGTCGTACAAAAATTCATCATATCTCATTATTAAATTTTACACTCCTTCTGTAGTTTTTTGTTAAATGACATAAACAACTTTATTAATATAACAATAAGCATTAAGTATCCTATAAGTTTTGGGTAATATAAGACTAGAGAAACCGAACCTTGCAATAAACTATTGATAAATATAATTGAAATGCACATAAAGAATAAATACACAAATAATTTGTTTATATATTTTTTTAGAAATGATACATATGTATATACACCTAATATCACCATAGGGATAATCTTAATAAAAAAATAAATAAATTGAGTTATTAAAAACCCTTTAATATCTTGCTTTAATACAGCCTCATCTACTAAATTATATAATTCAGCAAAACTTTTAATTACAACTATACTTTCTAAACACTCAAAAAATATTACAAATGAATGAATAAAGAGAATTAAATAAAAACACTTTTTGGAAAATGATACTCTATAACACACATAAATCATCCTAACAAATTTATTTATAAAACCAAAAAGCAAGAAGATAAATAATAACCTTCTTGCTTATACAACAAAACATGCATAACTAAATCAAATTAATTATTTATCTGATTTATTTAAAATTACTCATCATAGATTTAAACGCAGCCTGCAATGTTTCATATGCCTCCTGTGCTGTACTCGGCTTAACTGACGACCATGAAAGTATAGCATTTTCCCACGTCGGCCAAACATTAGACCATTCATCAAATGTTGGACGAGAAGATGAACTTTCATACGATTTTAATACAGCCGATATTGTTTCTTTATCTATATCACTTAAATCTGATTTCAAATACGCATCTTCAGTCACATTCTCTAAAACTTTACCAGAAACTTTAAACAAATCCGTAGCATATTTGGGATTAATAAGCTCTTTAATCATTTCAATTGCAACCTGCATAGCATCTTTATTATTTTCAATACGAGGATTAACCGCTAATCCCCAACCACTTTTCCAATGTTCTAATTGCTTACCGTTAACAACTATATCGCTTATAGGCTTGACTACCAATTGATCACTATCACCTATTAATTCACTTAATGTTTGCGTAGACCAAGGTCCCTCTAAACGCAAAGAACTACTTGCTGAAAATTTACTATCAACATAGCTCCAAGAAGCACTCTTATCCCACATATCAGTTTTTGAATCTTCATGACTCCTCCAATAATTAAATAATGCCACGAATAAATTCTTTTGCTCTTCTGTCAATTCAGAAAAATCTTTGGTTAAATCAGATTGAAGACTACCATCATTTCCTTTTGACAATAAATTCAAATCCACAGAATTCATAAATGCAACCGCATACCATAAATCCCATAGAACGACAAGCATATCATCATGTGAAAGATCAGTAAATTCTATTTCCGAATTTAAATCTATCCCCCTCGATTGAGCATTGATTGAATTAGCAAAAACTACAAGTGTCTCTATGTTCATAGGGAAAGCGTAATAATCTCCATCCATTTTAAAACTAGCTGCAAGTCCATTTTTAAAATCTTCCCATCCACCTATTTCTCTAGCCATAGTTTCAGCATCAAGTGGAGTTAAAAAATCATTTTTGTACATAGAACCAACTCTATCAGCTGGAATTGAATACACATCTGGTACATCTGGATTACTCACATCTGTAGAATCTATATTATCTAGGTTGCTAAATGCCCCTACTTCTATTATTTTTATATCTGCATTTGGAAGTTTATTTTTCACTCTTTCAGCAGCTCTCTGATAATAATCTATCCATTCTTTTTCAGCTTGTACTGTTATGCTAATCTCCTTTGTACTTTGTGAATTATCACCTTGTGTAGATGTGTTGGTACTACTTGTACACCCAACGGTGAACACACCTGTCATTACTAAAGATAACAATTTTAACACTTTTTTCATTTCCAAATACCCCTCCATAACAGTTAAAAACTAAATTGTTTACACATATATTGTAAACCTTTTCTCAAGTGCTGTCAATTTTAAGTTTAAAATTTTAAACTATTAATTTTTACAATCTTAATAAATCACAAACATATACTCTAAGTATTTCTCCAACACTCCAAGCCTGCGTAAAACACCCTCTAGATGTACAGGGAAAATCTCCATCAAAAATTTCTGCAACACCATTTATACAACCATCATTTAAATTGTCTAAGAAAATTTCACACATCTCTTTTGCACTATCAATGATATCCTCTTTATAATCATTTACCTTACAATAAGATGTTATAAATCCTCCAATCAAAAATCCCCAAACTGTTCCCATATGATAAGCCAAATCTCTATCAATTAATTTCCCAATATATTTGCTTCTATATCTATGATCTTTATATGATAAACTCCTTAATCCATAGGGTGTATAAAGCTCAGCATGAACTTTGTTAACCACTTCCATAGCTCGTTGCTTTGATAACATTGTATATGGAAGAAACACAGCCCAAATTTGATTTGGTCTAATACTTAAATCATCCTCATCAACAACATCTTTCAAACATTTTTGCTCATCATTCCAAAATTTATTATTAAATGATTCTTTAACTCTACGACTTAACTTTTCGTACTCGTTACCATTTTTCGAAAATCTATAACTCAAATTCTCCATAACCTTGATGGCATTGTACCATAAAGCATTTATCTCAACAGGCTTTCCGTGCCGTGGTGTAATTACAAAATCACCAACTCTAACATCCATCCATGTCACTTGATCTAAATCACTTCCAGCAGAAATTAAACTATCTTCTTCCATTTTTATAGAAAAGTATGTTCCATTTATATAATTCTCAATTATCCGTTCAAGCACTGGATATATTTCGCATTTTACAAAATCAAAATCTCCTGTGTATTTTAAATACTGATCCACAGCATAAAAATACCAAAGAGAAGCATCGACAGTATTATATACAGCCGCATCAGTACTTTTATCTGGAAAAACATTAGGTATAAGCCCATTCTTTTCATATCTGGCAAAGGACTCTAAAATTTCTCTCGCATCTTCAAACCTCTTAGTGCAAAGTGTAAGACCGTGAAATGCAATCATTGTATCTCTTCCCCAATCTGTAAACCAAGGGAATCCAGCTAAAACAGTTTTTAAGTTTGTAGAATTTCTTTTAACAATAAAATGATCTCCAGCATGTACTAATTTTTCTACAAACTCATCCTTGATTTGTACATTTCTATAAATTTCGCTAATTCTATTTTTGTAATCCTTTACAATATCAAATCCATTTTTAAAATCTAGATCTTCTACAGTGCACTTAATATAAAATTTCCTATTTTCATAAGGGTTAATATGTATGTTTACCTCATACGGAGTGAAAAAATTATCGAGACCAAGGAATCCATTTCTATTGTCGATATTGTATAAAACATTTTCCTCAATCAAAAAATTTGGAGTAGCTAAAGAGGTTTTTATATTTTTTCTATCATAAAATTCTCCATCGGACGAAAAGAACTTTATGTCAAATTTATTGTGATTCAATGTTAGGATTCTTTCATGTTCGCTTAAACAAGTCTCAAATAATAGCTCACTTCTCTCACAACTCCCTCCCAAGACCTTTGCTGTAAATAGCGGAATGATTCTCACCTTCAATTTATAATTTCCATTTTTGATATCATAACAAACCACAACCGTATTTTTCCCATACTCCATACAAATCGTCTTCTTAAATATAATATCTCTCACACCGTATTCATAAGTTGGAACACTCTCGTCCAATATGAATCTATTTAAATACTCTTGTCCATTTTTATTATAATTGACATAAGTCTGAGACGATAAGTCAAAAACCTCATCTTCAAATTCCAATATTTCATTTGTCTTCGATAGAATTGAGAATCTGTCTACAGGATAATTTAAAGAAACGTTCAAGTAATTGTGATGAGATCGAGCACTTGCTCCAATAATTGTTGAAGATGCATATCCTCCAAGTCCATTTCCTAAAATCCATTCTCGTTCTATTCCCTGATCTATATTTCGAAAATAGCTTCTGCCAAAACAATATTTCATAAAATCATCTCCATAATATTTTAAATTGAAATAACCTCTTGATTAAAATACTATATTAAATTTAAAATAATTATTATTTTTAACGTTTGCAATTCTTAATAAACTTTAGCTATGGTGGTGATTTTATGTCAAAGGTTTTCGATATTAAGAATTTCTCTTTTGAGGAAATACTCAAAAATAAAACCTATGATTCAAATTTTTTCGAAGAATCTTACAATTACGATAAAAATGATCTTGGAGTTACATTGAAAAATTTTTCCACAATCTTTAAATTGTGGGCACCAGTTTCATCGAAAGTCATTTTGAATTTGTACAAAACTGGAAATGGTAGTGACTCAATTTCATCCTACGAAATGAACAAAGAGGAAAATGGAATATTCTCAATCACAATTGATGAAAACTTAGAAGGGCTTTATTATACCTTTGTAATTTATAATTTCGGAAAATCTTACGAGATCGTAGATCCATATGCAAAAGCTGTTGGTGTTAATGGAAAACGTGGGCTTATCATAGATTTGTCAAAAACGAATCCTGAAAACTGGGATAACGATAAATTCGTTTATCTTGAAAATAAAACTGATGCTATCATTTACGAAATTCACATTCGAGATTTTTCAGTATGCGAAAACTCTGGAATGAAATATAAAGGAAAATTCCTATCATTCACAGAGAAAGATACAAAAAACTCTTTTGGAGATTCTACGGGAATTTCTCATTTAAAAGAACTTGGAATAACCCACGTACAGGTACTTCCTGTTTTTGATTTTGCATCTATAGACGAAGAAAATATTAATTCTGATATTTTCAATTGGGGATACGATCCGTTAAATTATAATTGTTTGGAAGGCTCATATTCGACTAACCCATTTGATGGAAGTGTGAGGATAACTGAGTTCAAACGGCTTATACAATCTCTTCACAATGAAAACATAGGATTCATAATGGATGTTGTCTACAACCACACTCACTATAACGAAAATAGCTATTTAAATAAATGCGTTCCGAAATATTATCATAGATGTGATGAAAAAGGTAATTTTACAAATGGATCAGGATGTGGAAATGAAATTGCCTCGGAAAGATTGATGGTAAGGAAAATGATATTGGATTCTTTGGTTTATCTCACAAAGGAATTTCACATAGATGGATTTAGATTTGACTTAATGGGACTCATGGACATTAGAACAATGAACGAAATTGAAAAAACCCTAAGATGTATAAACCCATCTATACTTTTATATGGTGAAGGATGGATTCCTGGAAAATCACCTCTTGATATAAACTCCTCTTCCGTAAAATCAAATGCTAAGTATCTCTCAAGCAATATAGCAATGTTCTCAGATGATATGAGAGATTCCATAAGAGGTCCTATATCAAATAAAAAACTTGGTGGATTCGTTTCAAATATAGGAGATTTTAACAACAATATAAAGTTTGGCATTGTAGCATCTGGATTTCACAGACAAATAGATTATTCATTTATATCAGATCCGTGGACAAGCGAACCTTCTCAATGTATAAATTACGAATCGTGTCATGATGACGAAACCTTATTTGATAGACTCGAAATGTGCAATAAAGGTTTACCGGAAATCGATCTTATATCAATGAACAAAATGGCAATAACATTAATTCTAACATCTCAAGGAATCTCTTTCATACATGGAGGCGAAGAATTTTTAAGAAAGAAACGAGATTCAAATGGAAAAATTTTTCATAACACATACAATCTCTCCGATTCAATAAACATGATAAACTGGAATGATAAGAGTTTACACAAAGATCTCTTCACTTATTATAAAAATTTAATTAAACTAAGAAGACTTCATCCTGCTTTTCGAATTCCTTCAAACGAATTGATAAATTCTCATCTTGAGTTTGTAGAAATGAATAATCCAAATTGTGTTGGATATTTTATTAAAAATTATAAATTAGACAATTGGAAAAACATCGGTGTATTTTTCAATTCTGGAAATGAGAACATAATCGTAAATCTATATGAAAAAAACTGGGTAATCGTCGTAGACAAATATCTTTCTGGTATTGAAGAATTATCCCATATAGATAATGGAAAATTAAACTTAACCCCAAAATCACATTTCATAATTGTAGATGAAAAAAGCTTTAATGCGAAAAAAGGTCTGTATTAAATACAGACCTTTTCAATTTGCCATATGTCATTTGCATATTCGCTAATTGTCCTATCACTTGAAAAAATTCCTGAATTCGCAATATTCATTAAACACATTTTCGCCCATCTATATTTATCTTTATAGATTTCAAAAACTTTGAGGCTTGCCTTTTTGAATTCATCAAAATCTGCAAGTAGAAAATATTGATCTCCTTGCTCGATGAGTGAATTATATAAATCCCTAAATTCCCCTGTGCCTCCATCATCAAAAGTACCATCAATGAGAGAGTCTACAACTCTTTTAAGATTAGGATTGTTATTATAGTAATTCTTAGAATCATATGAAGATTTCATACTCTCTATATCCTCTACCTTAAGACCAAATATAATATTGTTATCCTCTCCTCCCTCTCTGACTATTTCAACATTGGCTCCATCGTAAGTTCCTAGAGTGATGGATCCATTTAACATAAACTTCATGTTACTAGTACCAGATGCTTCTTTACCAGCAGTCGAAATCTGTTTACTAACATCTGCGGCAGGAAATAGCTTCTCAGCACAAGATACTCCATAGTTTTCCATGAAAATCACATTTATCTTATCCCTAACACCATCGTCTGAATCTATCAATTCTTTTATTCTAAAAATAAACTTTATTATAGCTTTTGCTCTTGCATATCCTGGGAAAGCCTTAGCTCCAAATATAAAATTCACGTTTGGAATATCTTCAATGCTCCCATCTTTAATCGAATAATATAAATCTAAGATATAAAGGGCATTCATAAATTGTCTTTTATATTCGTGCATCCTCTTTACTTGAACATCAAAAATTGCATATGGATTTACCTTATCACCTTGTGTGCTTTTAATATAGTTAACCAACTGTTTTTTCTTCAAAAGTTTAATATCTATGAATTTGTTGAGAACATCTTTATCATCACAAAATTTTTCTAACCCCTTCAAGAGCTTCAAATCTTTAATCCAATCTTCATTTCCCAAAAGACTTGTTATAAAATCAGACAATTCTCTATTGCAAAGCTTAAGCCATCTTCTTGGGGTAATTCCATTAGTCTTATTTTGGAATTTACCAGGATATAATTCATTCCAATCCTTAAGCTCAATATCCTTTAAAATATTTGTGTGAAGTTCTGCCACACCATTTACACAAAACCCAATATGAATTGCCATATTAGCCATATGAACAAATCCATCTTTAATTATCTTAAAATTTAAAATCTTATTTTTATCATCGATTTTTTTAGAAACCCTCTCAAGACAATACTCATCTATCATTTTGATAATTTCAGAAATACGCCTCGATACTCTTTCGATAAATTTCAAATCCCAAACCTCAAGTGCTTCTCTCAGAATGGTGTGATTCGTATAAGCAAAAATCTTTCCAGCAATATTTATGGATTTCGAAAACTCAAGTCCATAATCATCCACCATAATTCTTATAAACTCCGGAATAGCAAGAGCAGGATGAGTATCATTAAGCTGTACTACATGAAAATCATGAAATTTATCAAAGTTACTTCCATGAATCTCGATATGAGTTCGTATAATATCCTTAAGTGATGCTGAGACCATAAAGTACTGCTGTCTTAATCTTAGCATTTTACCCTCATCCATAGAATCATTAGGATAAAGAACCCTCGATATATTTTGTACTTTTATATTTTCTCTCATAGCATCATGGTACATCTGATCGTTAAAAAGATTAAAATCAAACTCCTCAACAGGCTCAGCCCTCCACAGTCTAAGCGTATTTATATTTTTATCCTTATAAGAAATTATTGGGAAATCATATGGAACAGCAATAACATTAAAATCTTCAAATTCAACTTCGACACTTAAGTCATCTCTACGTATGGAAAAAAGCTCTCCACTCTTTAGCCACTCATCGACATACTCAACTTGTTCTCCATTAATTAGCCTTTGAGAGAATAATCCATTCTTGTATCTTATTCCATACCCATACACTGGTAATTTCATGGTAGACGCAGAATCTAAAAAGCAAGCAGCAAGTCTTCCAAGTCCACCATTCCCAAGTCCTGCATCACATTCTTTATCTTCCACTGATGCTAAATCAATATTAAGTTCACTCAATATCTCATTTATCTCATCGTATATACCAAGATTTATCAAATTGTTTCCAAGAGCTCGTCCCATTAAATACTCGGCAGAAAAATAATATGCCTTTTTGGTATTATTGTATTTTTCATTAGTCAATTTCCAATTGTCATAAATAGCTTCCATTACAAATGAAGATAGCGTATTTAGTATTTCCAAATCATTTGCTTCGCAAATCTTTTTTCCATATTTTGATTTACAATAACTATCAATAGAATTTATAAATTTACTCTTCTCAATCATTTCCTCTACACCTTCCATATAGTTCAGTAAAATCTCGTAATTTCTTAGTCAAGTAATTCGTCAAATCATTTTTTCCCATACGCCAAATCCAATTTCCGTCAATCCTAGATGGATAATTCATTCTACTCTCATTTCCCAAATCGAGTAAATCTTGCATTGTGGTTATGGCAATGCTACAAACGCTTGACCATGCTCCCCTTATAACTTTCCAATTCAAGTCATCATCAGAAGTAATTCCAAAATATTTCTTCATGCGATTTACCTCATCAAAACTTCCTGTTACATCCATCCAACCACGTATTGTATCATTGTCATGGGTTCCTGTATAAACAACAGAGTTATTACTATAATTATGTGGTGTGTGATCGTTACCGTTTATATCGCTAAATCCAAATTGCAAAATCTTCATACCCGGATACCCAGTTTGAATTCTTAAGTTTATCACTTCGTCCGTTAAGTATCCTAAATCTTCAGCAATTATATTTACATTTTTCAATGTATCCTTAATTCTATTAAATAATTTTATTCCTGGACCCTTTGTCCATCTTCCAAATTCAGCCGTTGAATTTTCGTATGGGATCTCCCAGAAAGATTCAAATCCTCTAAAGTGATCTATCCTAACTACATCAAACAATTTTAGGCTTTCCCTAATTCTACAAATCCACCAATCGTAATTCGTCAATTCCAAATGACTCCAATCATAAATTGGATTTCCCCAAAGTTGACCCGTAGACGAAAAGTCATCAGGAGGACAACCTGACACTGTAATAGGTTCTCTATTTTGATTTAATTTAAATAATCTAGGAGTTGACCAAACATCACATGAATCTCCAGATACATAAATCGGAATATCTCCTATAATTTTTATCCCTTTTGAATTTGCATAATCCTTAAGAGCCTTCCACTGTTTAAAGAAATTGTATTGAATGAATTTCCAAAAATCTATATCATAACCTAGCTTGTTTTCAAAATAAGAAATAGCTTCAGGCTCCCTGAACTTTATATCATTATCCCAATTGGTAAAACTATCCCCATTATAATAATCTTTTAATGCCATAAAAAGAGAATAGTCATTAAGCCAAAATTTATTTTCACCATAAAACTTTAAAACCTCATCATAATGCTTATTATTTTGAATATTTTTTACAAAATTACTAAAAGCAATTTTGTATATAGGAAATCTCGTATTAAAAATTTGCGAATAATCAATAACTCGTTCATTCTCAACATAAATATACCTAACGTCATCTTCAGTAATCAAATTCTCCTCAATCAGAAAATCCAAATCGATAAAATATGGATTGCCTGCAAAAGCTGAGAAACATTGATAAGGTGAATTCCCATATCCAGTATGACCAATAGGCAATATCTGCCAATACTTTTGTCCACTATCACATAGGAAATCAACAAACTTATATGCTTCTTTCCCAAAAGTTCCTATTCCATAATTAGAAGGAATGGAAGATATATGCATGAGGATTCCACTGCTTCTTTCCATAATTTAAAATCATTTCCTTTTTTATTGTTATCGTTTACGCTCAATTATAATAATCCCAAATTGCTCTGTCAATTAAATAATGAAAAAAGCCGAGCAAAATTTGCACGGCTAAATGATTCTTACCTAACGTAATAAGCGAAACTTTCATAAGGCTTCAGCTTTATATTCCTAAATTCAAAATACTGATCATCATAATTTGAAATAATTTTCTCGTATGGAGTAACTTCTTGAAAATCAAATCGAGTTTCCCTATCATAAAAATTACAAACTACAATTATCTTATCTCCATTATGCTCTCTAATGTATGCAAAAATTGAAGTATCATTTTCAAGAATCAGCTTACAGTCACCATAAACAATCGTGTCATTGGTTTTCCTAAATTCGATTAATTTCTTATAGTAATATATGAGAGAAGTTCTATCCTCTAGTGCTCTTTGCACATTTACATATTTATAATTTTCATTTACGCCAATCCAAGGTTCTCCTTTTGTAAAACCTCCATTTAGACTTTCGTCCCACTGCATTGGCGTTCTTGCGTTATCTCTTCCTTTAGTTTTTATGGAGAGCATTATATCACTTTCACTATATCCATTTTGGATTCTTTCTTTATAAATGTTTAAAGTTTCTATATCCCTGTACTGAGCTATATTTTGAAAATTCGCATTGGTCATACCTATTTCCTCTCCTTGATAAACGTAAGGTATGCCTTTCATAAAATGCAAAACGGTAGCGAGCATTTTCCCACTAAGAATTCTAAACTCTTCATTCAAATCATTACCCCATCTCGATATAGCTCTAGGCTGATCGTGATTACAAAAATAAATAGAATTCCATTCATTCTTTTCAAGATGCGTTTGCCATTTAGTCATGACTTTTTTAAAATCTACGAAATCCAAATCCCTAAGATCCCATTTGCTTTTTCCCTCTTGCTGATCCAAAGAAACATGTTCAAATTGAAATACTGTATGAAGCTCTCTCCTATCTGGATTTACAAAAAGTTTGGCTCTCTCAATTGTAACTCCTCCTGTTTCACCCACAGTAAACAAATCATATTTGCCAAAAGTTTTTTCATTCATTTCTTTTAGATATTTATGAGTCTTCTCTGTATTCCCAATGAGTTTATTGTCTACGTCTTTACCTATTAGATCTATAACATCCATTCTAAATCCATCTATACCCTTATCTATCCAAAAATTCATCATGGAAAAAATTTCATTTCTTACATTCTCATTGTCCCAATTTAAATCTGGCTGCTTCCTCGAGAACAAATGAAAATAATACTCATCACTCTGCCCGTCATATTCCCAAGCCGAGCCTCCAAAAACTGATTTCACGTCGTTAGGAATTCCCTCTTTTGCACTTCTCCATATATAAAAATCTCTATAAAAGTTATCTTTAGATTTTCTAGACTCCTTAAACCAAAAATGTTCATCCGACGAGTGGTTCACTACCAAATCAATGATTATTTTTAAATTCCTAGATTTACATTCTGATATTAATTTTTCCATATCTTCCATAGTCCCAAAATCTTTTGAGATATTCCTGTAATCGGAAATATCATAACCGTTATCGTCCATAGGAGATTCGAAGATTGGTGATAACCACAAAATGTCTATACCGATAAATTTCAAATAATCCAATTTGGAAATTATTCCATTTATATCACCAATACCGTCGCCGTTTGTATCTAGAAAACTTTTTGGATAAATTTGATACACAGTTGAATTATGCCACCATCTTCTATCCATAAAATAACTCTCCCTTAATTCAAATTTTTAACACTCACAATCTTACCATATCACAAACTGCATAACACCAAAATAGTTTTGAGAATTTTCTAAATCTTATTTTTATTTTTAAAACAAAAAAAGATGTAAAAATTTACATCCTCTAACTTTTAAAATATAAACCTTCAAAATCGTATTTACTCAAAACGCAAAATCCCAAAATCATAAATTCATAAAATGGCAAAATGACAAAATCGTAAATTCGCAAAATTACACAATTATTAATCTTGATTTCCAGGAAACACATCTACAACTTCGTTTATAGTTATATAAGCTTTGGGATCAACGTAATGTACAATTTCTTTCATCTTTGTTACTTGGAAACGGTTAATCACAAAGTAAACAACTGTTTTATCGGTATTGGAATACCCACCTCTAGCTTCTATTCTGGTAGCTCCTGTCTCAAACTCTTTTGATAATTCATGTATAATCTCTTCGGGTTTAATAGTTATTATAATAGCAGCCTTTGCTCTATCAATACCCTCAACTACAAAATCAATTGTCTTTAAAGCTGCTCCATAGGTTACAATCGAATAAAGCGGCAATATCCAACTTTTCAAAACGAATCCACAAATAATGTATAGAAAAACATTGTATACCATACAAAAAGTTCCAACAGTTATGTTCAAGCGTTTAGAAAATATAACTGCCATGACCTCAATTCCATCCATAGCACCTCCGGAACGTATAGCTAGTCCACTTCCAATTCCAGAAATAATTCCACCAAATAATCCACACAACAACAAATCTTCACCAGCTAAAGGAGATGCAAAAGAAACATCAATGGGCAATACATCGGTTACCAGATATGATACCAAAGAATAGATAGCAACAACATAACACGAATACAGAGTAAACACTTTTCCTTGTTTTTTCAGACCATAAATAAACAATGGCAAATTTAAAATTATTAAAAATAAAGATAAAGATATTGGATAAGGTACAACCTGAGAAAGCAACATGGACATACCCGAAACTCCACTATCATAAAGCTGTACTGGGTACAAGAAGAAAACCACACCAAATGCATTTATTATCCCAGCAACTGTCAGTATAAATATATTTTTAAATCTAACTTGTTTAAACACGGTATCCATACAATCACCTCCTATACTAACATTATAAATGATATATAGTCACCATTAAAATAATTATCATTTAAAAACACAAAAAGAGCTTTGGATAAATTCCAAAACTCTTTTTTGCAATTTTATGACTTGAGGATTTTGTGATTTTACCTTTTTACAATTTAGAGAATTTACTTTTTTCAGTTTTTATTATTTTAGAAATTCTATGATGCATTGAAATTTAAGAAGAAAATTCATTTACTCAAAGTCTTTTTTTGAAAAGTACGCTTCCCACAACAAGGACATTTCATATATCTTGTCCTACCTTTATGAATTGCAAAATAAACAGATTTCAATTTTGGCACATAACGCTTACGGCAACTCTGACATTCATAATATCCAACTGACTGTTCAATTTTAAGTGCTATACTGATGCCAACAATAAAAATAAAAGAAGATACCATAATCAAAAATATTCTTAATGCCAAATTCTGAATTGCAAAGCAAGCAACAGGAAAAATAATTAAATAATTTATTGCAGATAAAAGACCTATGACGACCTCAAGTCTTAAAATCTTCCTATTATATATCTCTTCTTGTTTTCTTAATTCAGAAACGTTATCTCCCTCACTCCTTTTATAAGAATTCGCATTAGTTTTCCTATAAATTTGAGATTTATCATTTATAGAATTTCCCATAACCAAACTCACCCCTAGCTGTTTTAAAATATCCAAAAAACTTAAATTAATTATTTTGTAAACAAAGCCATCTTTTCAAAAGTTTTTCGCAATCCATGCTCATCGAATGGAAGATACTCAGCAATAGTGAAACCAACAATCTCTGACTCTTTTTCAATTAACTGAAGTACATCTGAAATCCTTTCAATTGTAAATTTTCCTCCACCAGATCCGTCCCCAACGAGAGAAGAATTCGTGAAATATGTTGAATGAAAAAATCGTTCATCAAGAGAATCCACATCAAAATGAACAAGAATATATCGAAAACGTTTTATAAAAGATTTGATCTCATTATCTGTAATAAGCTCCTTATCCTGAATTCTATAATTTATACCTGTATCATTTAGAAACTTCTCTTGATAATCGTGAAGTTTCTGAAGCCCAACATACAAAACTTCATCTGGCTTAAATTTAGAATTCTTCATCTTCAAAGATAAAGATTCTGATCCACGTCCAAGCATACTTCCCAATACCATAGCATGAGCAAAAGGATATCCATCACCTACCGTTGATACATCTGGATGAGCATCAATCCATATGATCCCTATATTTTCATATTTTCCATGCAAATAATCAAAAGGAGCAAGCGATACTACACACGTTCCTCCGATTGTAATTATTTTATCTGGATTCTCTTTTTCTATCTTACTTTGAGCATCCTCTATACCAAAAAGTACTTCGTTCTCCGCATTAATTCCATTAATTATCTCTTTCGGTTTACCATCAGGTGGGGTTATTGAAACTTTAATGAGTGGTTGAGTACTGTTTGGTGGTAAGATATATTGAAGTAACCCTGCTCCAAAATAATATGTATCTAATCCCCCACTTAAATAATCTGGATAAAGTAATCTTATTATTTTCATAATCAATTTCACCTCGAGAGTAATTCTGAATTCCGTTGTTCGAGATACAAAAAACTAATATTTACAAAATTCTCTTTTGACAAATCTGAACAAGCTCCAATTATATCATATTAAATATCCAGTATCAATTTAAATATTGTTCTTAAATCCATCTTCCGATTATCCATAAACACAAAATCCCAAATCCATAAATTTAAAATCCTCAAAACTAAAAACTCTAAATTCAAAAACATAAAAACACCCCATTACCAAAACATATTTTGATAATGGGGAAATTCAATTCCATATTTTTCAATTTAGTTTAATCTAAACAGCCTCATTAACTTTTGCCAAAAATTAAAATTCTCTTCAACATTTGTGACTTCATTTACACTCTCTGGTTTTTCAATAGCATCAGTCTTATAAACAAATTGAACTGATTTAATATTAGTATTTTTGCTAGATGTAAATGATTTTAATTCTCCTTTATCTCCACGAAAATCAGATAACATTTCATTCACCTTATCCTCAATGCGAGTATCTAAATTTGAAGTTCTATCTTTTAACTCAGCAACTCCGTTACTAAGCTTTACAGAACCTTTGTAAAGTTCATCAGTTCCATTGTAAAGTTCAGACACTCCACTAAGGAGCTTATTCATATTTGTAGAAATCTCATCTGAACCTGTCTTCAATTGCTTACTCCCGTTTGAAATTTCGGATATACCATCAGATATTCTTTGAAAACCATCGACTAAAGATTTCACCCCTTGGCTATATTCAACAAACCCACTATCCAATTTTGAATACTCGCTTACAAGTTTGTTTATACCATCAGAAAGGGCTCTGATGTTATATACCATTCCACTAAGTGATGAAGATAAATTTTGAATTCCATCATTAAAGCTTCTATATTTTGTCTCAAGGTCAGAAACTCCTTTTACTAATTGTGACATTGAAGCTTCTAGAGTATTTAAATAAGACTCAGTCCCATTAATAGCCTCATTGTTTGCTGACATTAATTTAATAACATTACTAAGTTGCTCAATTTGCCTTTGCAATTGTATCACATTCTGTTCTTGACCTTCTACTTCTTGTATAGCTGAAATGTTATTTTGCAATGTTCTAATTTGATCATTTAGTGTATTGATTGCCTGAGAATTCATTTCCTTCAGTTCGTCAACGTCCAATCCATTTTGCTTCATTGTGGATTTATATTTAGAGCTTCCTACACTTTCGTAAATTTGATTCATACCTCTGCTAAGCTCCTCTATCCCTTCCTTTATTTGAAGTGAAGCTGATGTTAATTGACTAATGTCATTAGCAGTAGCAGACACATTCGACAATGCTTCTTGAATCTCTTTCAAACCTGAATTGAATTGAGTTGAACCTGATATAATTTCATCTGATTTATCATTTAAAGTACTTAGCCCATTTTGAATTTCGCCTATTCCTTCTTGAAGACTTGATATACCATTACTCAATAATACGATAGAATTACTTAACTCTGTAGTTCCTGCACCCAACTTCTTTACTCCATCATTTAAAGTGGAGGTTGCAGTTCTAAGATCTGAGCTACCATCTCGAAGTTGAATAGCACCGTTATTTAATTCTGTTATTCCATCTTGAAATTCATCAAACTCACTCATTATACTCGACGTGTCAACATCTATATTCAAATTCATACTTATACCATTTACTTCTATAGCATCCATTTCAAAGTCAACTACATTTGCAAAAATTTCAACATCCAAATTCTCACCAGGCAAAACCGTATAAAGAATTTGTTTATTCTTGCCTACATTTACAATCGTTGAACCTTCTGCAATAATGTTACTAGCCTTAGTTGTATCGAATAAAAGAGTCGTCTGCAATGTGAAATCATCGTATGACGTTCCCTCATAATTATCATTTTTATAAATCTTCAATTTAATTTTTAAATTTCCACTTCTGCCAGCAATCTCATTAGGGGTATACTCCTGATTATCTAGGTAATAATTAATTGATATATCCCACGGAATTTGTTTATCTTGCATCTTACCTTGATAATAAACCTTCTCACTTGTACTTGAAAAAGTTATAGAATCATCTTTCACACTTATCGGATCATCTGTTGTGAGCATTTTCACTTCTGAATAATTTCCATAATCAGTAATCTCTCCTCCACTAAAAATATTAACTACATAGATATCTTTAACAGAACCGTCTGAGTTTGCCATAATGTAAATTACTTCTTCTTTTGCAGAACTATTTTCATTAGCGAACGTAGATGTTATTGGAGAAAACACAATACAAGTAGTAAGAATTACGGATAATAACTTTTTTGATTTTTTCATATTACAACTCCTCCTTATCATTTAAAAACTCAGTACCCTTTGTAGTTCTTTCGATAAATTTATCTAAGACAAATAGCATACCTGGAAGAACAAAGAAAACAATTATCATTGAACTCAATGTTCCCTTTCCTAAAAAGATTCCCAGTTGAGACAATATACCATGAGTTGATATATTACCAAGAACAAATCCAACAATTGTCAATACACTTCCTGAAGTCAATATTGAAATTGTAACTGAACTAATAGTATCAATTACAGCTCTTCTCTTATTCATAGCCTTCCTATTTTCCAAATACCTATCTGTTAACAAAATAGCATAATCAACAGTTGCCCCCAATTGTATGGAACTAATTATCAAATAAGCAATATAGAAAATTGAAGAATTATTAAAATACGGTATAGATAAATTTATCCATATCGCTGTTTGAATACACAATATCAATATAAATGGAAGAGTTATTGATTTTAAAGCAAATAATAACACTACAAAAACAGCTCCAATTGCTATTACATTTACTTTAACCATATCATCTGTCACTGTTTTCATTAGATCGTAAGTGCTAACTCCTTCGCCTGCCAAATAATACGAATCAGGATAATACTCACCTGCTATTTTTCGAATTTCCTCAATTAAAGCAAAGGTTTCTTCACCTTCGAAATCAACATCTAAAGAAATCACTATCCTCCTATAGTTGTTTGATTCAAGTTTGGATAATATCTTATCACTAAGATAAGCCACTGGGATTTCCAAACCAACGGTATCCACATATGAAATAATGTCAGTAACTTGAGGTAATTTCTTAAGTTCATTAGATAGCATTAGTTCATTAGACGAATTGCCTTTAGGTACTAATAATACATAGGTATCCCTCTTGCCAAATGTACTTTCTATTCTTTGGGTATCTGTTCCAAACTTTGTACCTTCACCAAAAATGTTAGAAGAACCATAATAAAAATCATTTGCTTTGGATGCAAGGAATGAAGGAACTATCAATATCACAAATATACAAATCATTGGCACTACGAGTTTAGTTATCAATTTTCCAAACCATCCAAAGCTCGGAAGGAAAGGTCTATGTTCAGTCTTATCAATAAATTTATAAGTAGATAAAATTATAGGAGGCATAAGCACAAATACAGTTATCAAACTTATCCCTATTCCCTTAGCAAGTGCAAACCCAAGGTCAGGTCCAATTCTAAATTCCATAAAAGCAAGAGCCAAGAAACCTATTACCGTAGTTACACCACTAGAGAATATAGAACTTGTTGATTTTATTAACGCCATTACCATTGCCTCTTTCTCATTCGAAGTGTTCTTCCTATATTCCGTAAAGCGATGAATTAAAAATACAAAATAATCTAAAGATATAGCCAACTGTAAGATATTGCCTGCAGCATTAGTTACAAATGATATCTCTCCAAATATCAAATTGGTACCGGAATTTATAACAACAGCCGCTCCTAACCCAATCAACACAATGAATGGTTCTGCCCAAGAACCCGTCGTTAAAATTAAAATAATAAATGTAAATATAACCCCTATCACTGCGATTTTAGGAACTTCTTCCAATGTACTCTCAGTAGATACTGCAGTTGAAACATCAGCTCCTGACATTGCGTTATCGTATCCAATCAAATTTCTTATGGCATCAACTGCTTCAATCCTTTTGTCATCTTCCAATGTAACTGTATATAAAGCACTACCATTTTTATAATAATTCTCAACTGTTTTAGTATCCATTGCCTCCAACGGAATCGATATATCTACAGAATCATCAAGCCAAAGAACCTCTGAAACTCCATCAATTTTTTCAATTTGTCTTTTGTATTCAAGGGATTCATAAAGAGTAACATTTTCAATCATTACCCTTGCCTTAGGAATCCCTCCTGAAAATTCACTTTCCATTATTTCTAAAGAAACTGTAGACGAACTATGAGAAGGCAAATAATCATTTATATCGTAGTTAACCGAAACTAACGGCATTAAAAATAAATATATGAGAAAAATAATACCAAAAATAATAATTATATTTTTAGAGTTATTCACTATTTTCTCATAAAACTTCTGCATATCAATTTCCTTTCATTATCTATAAATTTTTACTATAATTGTTTTGAGAACTGTACATCAACACACAAACACAGTCCTCTTGGTACACAAAATGACTAAATCAAAAATCGATTGTTACAATTACAAAAATGACTCAAAATATAAATCCTTTTTGCAATTGAGAATAAGTTACCTTCACCTCTTTCCATAATGCTCAATATAGATTTTAATAAAATTTCAAAACTGTACAATGGTCAATAGATTAATGGTTGAGTAAATTTTGGACAAATGCCCAAAGTTGTATAACAAATTTATCCAACTTCGATTTTTGATTTTAGCAGATTCCTATACAAACAAATAGAAGGTGATCAAAATCAAACATGAAATTACTACCCTAAATACTAAAAATTTAATCGCAAATTCTCTTAAGAATTTTATGAAAGTTAAACCTCTCTCAAAAATAACAGTAAAGGATGTAATAACCGATTGTGGACTTAATAGGAAAACATTTTATTATCACTTTGAGAACATATACGACTTGCTTGAGTGGATTCTCAGAGAAGAGGCTATCAGAGTTGTTAAACAATTTGACTTATTAGTCGATTACGAAGATGCCATTATCTTCGTTATGGATTACGTTGAGAAGAACAAACACATTCTAAATTGTGCATTTGACACTATGGGAAGAGAAGAAATGAAGCGTTTCTTCTATAATGATTTTGTTGATATAATACGTTCAATAATCGATTCAATAGAAACCACACTAGGACTTAATGTGAAAAAAGACTACAAAGATTTTGTATGCGACATGTACACGGAAGCCCTAGCTGGTATGTTAATCAACCTATTTAGAAATAACCAGAATCAGAATAAGGCAGACGCTGTTAAATACATTTCGATAATACTGCGTTCATCCATTCCTGAAGTTTTAAAATCTGGTTCCGAACTATCATAAGTGTTTCAACACAAAAATAAATCTCTCCTTGCCTGAAACAATAACATCTTTAAATGAATATGTGTATCTAAAATTGTAATTCCAGTATTTACTCGTTTCATTTTACTTTCCCAGAGGGAGCCTTCATTAATAATTATAAAATCAATGTTATTGAATTATCGGTAACGGACAACGCTTTTTATCTTTTTGATTTTTTGAATTTTGCATGATACACTAGTTAGTCGATAAGTGAAATTAATATTCCTCTGAATGAAGTCGAAGCAACTTTGTTGTCCAAGTTGTAAGCGTACTAATCTCCAAGCTATAAGTAACACCCATACAAAAGGTGTAAGTGGATTAAAGGTTTGCTTATTTGGTTTTGTGTGCAAGGTGTGCAGGCATATTGATAGGATATGTTATAGATATTCTTATTGGGTGGTCTGTGAATCTTAGTTTTTAGGTATTGTTATTGACAATACTGCTCATTTTAGATGGATCAATTCAATTATTTATAAAATCTATTTAATAAATTCACTTTAGCTGAATGTCTTTAAACGCAAAGTTAAAAATCCTTAACACTTATTCCATTACAGCATGTGCTTCCAAAAATAAAAATCCAACCTACTGAAAATAGGTCGGATCTTTACAGAAAATTGTATACTCATATTAATATCTAGAGCTAGACTTCATTTTAAAATTAAAATGTTTCCAAAAGCTCAATCATCTTAGGATCATAATGGTTAAATCCACTGACATTATATCCTCTGTCGAGTTTTTTAATTTCATCCATTTCATTTTGAGAAAGTGCAAAATCAAAAATATCAAAATTCTCTTTCATTCGATCAACGTTGCTTGATTTTGGAATCCCAATAATATCTCTTTGCATAATCCATCGAAGTATAATTTGTGCAGCTGTCTTGTTATGCGTCTTGGCAATCCTATTTAATACTTCATCATCAAGAATTCCTCCACTTGCCCTTCCAAGAGGCGACCACGCTTCGAGTTGAACATTGTACTTCTTCGCCTACTCTTCAGAAATCCAATTTTGATTATAAGGATGAATCTCCCTCTGGCATACTGTAGGAATTACACCATTCCTAAGACATAAATCCACGAGTCTATCATCATAAAAATTAGACACACCAAGTGCTCGTATCTTACCTTCCTTATAGAGTTCTATCATTGCCTTCCAAGAACCATAGTAATCACCGTAAGGTTGATGAATTAAATAAAGATCAACATAACTGGTTTGTAGTTTATTGAGCGACAATTGAAAAGCCTCTTTTGCTTTTTCATATCCTGAATCTTTATACCACAACTTTGTAGTTATAAAAAATTCTTCACGATCAATTCCACTATCCTTAACTGCTTGTCCAACAGATTCTTCATTCCCATAAATAGCAGCCGTATCAATTAAACGATATCCGATATCTATTGCATTCCTTATTGCCTTAACAGTATCGTCGGCATTAGTCATCTGAAATACTCCAAAACCAAGTTTTGGCATCT
The DNA here is from genome assembly GCF_054906395.1 of Anisomitus miae (SeqCode). Taxonomy (NCBI): domain Bacteria; kingdom Bacillati; phylum Bacillota; class Clostridia; order Eubacteriales; family Clostridiaceae; genus Anisomitus (SeqCode); species Anisomitus miae (SeqCode). The sequence goes on along the minus strand of NZ_JBRACL010000003.1, from coordinate 199,411 downwards.
TCAATCCATTATTTAAGGTTAAAAATTCCATACTTTTTCTCCTTTCTTTAAATAGAAATTCTACTAAGTTATAACTTTAAGACCCCACTTCATTAAGTGACTAAAACTTAAACGAATGCAACCTTTTAACAAATTCAGGATCAAAGTGATTGACAATCTCACTATGACCAATATCCATAGTCTTGATTTTATCCATATCATCCTGTGACAGTTCAAAATCAAACACATCAAAATTCTCTTTCATTCTATCTTCATGCACAGTTTTAGGAATAACAATTACTCCCCTTTGAATGTTCCAACGAAGTGCTACCTGTGCAGCAGACTTTTTATATTTTGAACCTATACTTGTGAGAATTGGGTCATTGAAGAAATCTCTATTGCCTTCATTGAATGGTCCCCATGCTTCTGGCAGTACTCCATATTCTTTCATCATTTCTAAATTGAGTTGCTGTTGAAAAAATGGATGCATTTCTACTTGATTAATCATTGGCTTAATCTCAAAAGTCTCACAAACATCAACAAGAACATGCGGATAACAATTTGACACACCGATTGCTCTAATTTTACCTTCTTTGTAAAGTTTTTCAATACCCTTCCACGCACTCACATAATCACCCATAGGTTGATGCAACAACATATAAGATCAATATAATCACATCCTATACGTTCAAGCGTGCGATAGGTAGCCTCTTGTACACCCTCATATGAAAAATCATGCATCCAAAGCTTACTCGTTACAAAAACCTCTTCCCTCGATATGCCACTTTCCTTAATCGCATCACCGACTGCTTTCTCATTCATATAACGCTGGGCAGTATCAATCAGTCTATATCCAACCTTTAGTGCTGAAAGAACTGCTTTCTTTGCATTTTCATAATCCGGTATTTGAAACACACCAAAACCAATTATAGGAATTTCAACCCCATTATACATAGTCAAATGTTTCATAACAGCCATCCCCTTTCCCTACCCTAAGATTCAAGATTGCCTTCTCACATTTTCATTTAATCACATATCTTCCACCATTTTCAAGATGAAAACTTCCATTCTTAGCTCCAATCTCAAAATGGAGCATTGCAATTCCAAGATTAACAAGATCCCATTGATCTTCCTCATTAACTGACATTGTAATAATTTCATCTTTTATGTTAAGGACTGGACTTTGTTTGTTAACTGCACTTGGTGCAAGCTTTACAGCCTCCATTCCATCGACTACAAATTGAGGTATCGTAGAATCAGAAATAATACGACTATTGATGTTTTTCCTATTTTTACTTCTCATCACAGCACGAAGTGCCTTATCCTTAATAGAATTCTCAATATTACCAAAAGGTATAACACAAACTAATTCTTCTCCATCTTCAATTGTAAAAATACTGGCATCATATGTTACTCCAACCCAGCAAGCTCCAAGACCTAAGTCAGTAAGCTTCAAAACGAGCTCCTCTCCATAGTACCCAATTTTAATTCTTAAATTCTCCTCACTGGTTTTGCCTTTCATAACAAGTATCGAACGAACATTAGTAAAAACCCCATAACTTTTTTTAAAATTCTTGAATGCATCTCCACCATCTTCAATAAATTCAATATCCAAACCTGATCTTTCATTAATTTCATTAACCCAAGTTTTTATTTTAAGAATATTTTCATAACTTACAGGTATTTTCGTATAGTTTCTTCTTGAAATCCTTTTCTTGATTGCCAAATTCACGCAAATATCCCCTCTCAAAATCATTAATTTTAAAAACTCATATTGCTAACCAGCGACAAACATGATGATAATGGATATACATTTAAAAATCTACCACTAAAAGGTTAAAACTACGAAACCAAAAAATCCAAAATATCTTTGTAAATATCTTTAAGTCCAATTTCATTTAACAATTCATGTCTTTTATGTTTGTAAAGTTTGCTCAAAATATTTTTATACCCCAATCCATTCAAAAAATCTTTAAGCTCATAAAACTTTTTCTCACTCTGAATTACAGGATCATCAGCTCCTGCTATCAAAAAAATAGGTAAAGATGGATTCTTTACATCCCAATCTTGTTTGATGAATGCTTCCTTTAGCAATTTATATAAATTAATAAATCCATTTGTCGTAAATGTAAATCCGCACAAACCATCTCTATTATATTCATCTACTGTTTCAACATCAGAGCTTATCCAACCATTCTTAACATCGCATCCTTTGTTATAGGCTCTTAGAGATAGTTTATCCAAGAATTTATTTGGATCATATTTGCCATATAATGTTTTTGTAATCGTCGCCAGAGTTAAGGCAATATTCACAAGTCCATTTTTCGTAGGAGGACCACACAAAATAATTTTATCAATTTGGTCATCATACTTTTTTAAATAATTCCTAGCAACCAAAGTCCCCATACTATGACTGAAAATTGAAATACCAAGCTTTGTATATTTGGCTTTTATGTACTCCGTCACTTGAAATGCATCATCAACGATGAAGGAAATATCCTCGGTGTAAAAATACCCAAGATGGGAAGAGTCTTTTACACTTGCGCCATGACCTCTATGATCGTGAATGACACATACATAACCACGAGCAGAGAGATAGTCCATAAATTTAAAATAACGTTCTTTGTGTTCTGACATGCCATGAACAAGTTGAACAATACCAATAGGTGTGATTTGAGGACCACTAATAGCCATTTCAAGTATCAAATTGTCTTTTGAAGATTGTATTTTTTCAATTATCATTTACATTTACATCTCCTTTGACTTTAATCTCAAAAGCCGTTTTATTATCTACAAAAATGTTGAGAGCCTTTTTATAAAACCTTTCCAAATCTTTTTGGATTTCACAATACAGCTATAACCCTGCCAATATAACTTTAATTTTTTAAATTATTTTTCCTCATTAACGAAATATTATAGCTTTCTTCAGAAATTATCACTTTGAAATATTATACCACTTCTTAATCCTTTGTTAAAATATAAAACCCAACCACCTACTGTTATAATATCTGTTCTAAAAAAATCCTATAGAAGATTTACTCATCTCTTATTTTAGATTTCTCATAAAATAATTTAATAGAAATTAATTTTTTATGATCTCGACAGTGCTAACTACTTTACCTTCAGAATGAAAATATAAAAAGGTTAATCTAGACAATGTAGATTAACCCATGAATATAAAACGTTTTACATTTTGTGAATTTTAAATCACTTAGCTTCCAATATTTCTCGATTTACTTTTTCCGTTTACACGGACATACCACCTTAAAAATTCAGTAAAGTAATGTCCTACAAATACAAATAGTGCCATTATTGCAATATAATCTGAAAGGAAAGATATCAAAGGTTCTTCGAAATCAAAAAATACAAAATGATGCCTAAGAAACATATAGTTCCCAATATCTCTTTTGATAAATGCTAAAACACCATAGACTGCTAATAAAAATCCCATAAACCGAAATACCCAAACAAATCTTCCCACTTGTTTATTAAAGTGCTTTTTAAAAATTCCTATCATCATCAACCAATGGAAACCATATGCATACTCATTAAAATATAACCGCTATATGCACATACCATATGAATATTTCTCATAAGCAAACTCCCAATACGAATTTGCAAAAATGAAAAAATCGTCTGAGATAAAATGATTCCACTTATCATGGAACCTAACATCGTTACTAGTATACAAATAACTAATGCTGTTTGAAAAACACGGACCACCGTATAACGCCCTTTAAAAATATTCAATATCCATTTTCCATTCATAAAATGGTGAATGATAAAAAACACAAACATCGCTATCCCAATCCACTCATGGATTGCTTGACCAATTAGTTCGTAAGTCATTAGCAATATCAATATTACAGTCATGATAAGGTCAATTGCTATTTTTATCATCATTTTCGATTTTATTTCCACAACCTCCTTTGTTCTTTCTTACAAAACATGTAGATAAGTTCAATTTACTTATGTGATCATGCCCTCTTGAAAGATCCACTTTATGTAATGTGCTTCACCCTATAATCCCAAATCTTTCACCCATGATATTACATCATTCTCTGAAGCTCCAGATCGGAATCGACGTCCCTCTTGCCAATCACCAGTTCCAGATATTTTTGCAAGGAGCTCACCACTCTGTCTCATGCCAGAGCTAGTGGAAGTTGCAAAAGGTATAACTACCTTACCCGTAAAATCATTAGTTTCAACAAACTCATTAACTGGCCATGCAGCAATTCCCCACTAGATCGGATATCCAATAAACACAGTATCGTACTCACTCCAATCATTAACCACCATAGATACAAGTTTCACATCTCTCTCATTTTCATTTCTATATTCCTTTGTTACACGACTATTGTCATCTCTCCAATTTAAATCATCACTGTTATATGGATTGATCGGTTCAAGTTCAAACAAATCTCCTCCTATAGTATCTGCAATCACATTTGCCACATCTTTGGTACTTCCAGAAGCAGAGTAATAAACAACCAACTTCTTTTTACCAGACTCTTTCAACTCAGAAGTTACTGAATTTTGTGTTTCTAAAGTTATAGATTCACGTGAATTATTTTTGCTACAAGCAGCAAGACATAACACGAATACAAAACTTAAAATCAAAGTAATCAGTTTTTTCATTTTTATTAACTCCTTTCATGATTAAAAACACTCTTTGAATATCAAAAATATTTCTTCATGAATCATTTTCTTATAACATTCACATATAATTTTACAAAAATTAGCGATAGATTTCAAATCAATATTCTCATACAAACCTAATCCATGTAAAGAAGTAGGTAACCCAATTCTACAATGAAATCTTTCAACACCTCTATGCTAGAAAAACAATCTCCTAATCCGATTTTCCCATCAGCAGAAATTGCCCAAACATTCAAAGCCAGTACGTTTACCTAAATTTGATAATACGGTTTTTGCCATAGTCGACTCCCACATAAGATTGCTTCTTGCAATATAATCTTCTGGGTTATGTATAACAACTCGTACATCTCGGATTACACCACACAGTTTATAACCACACCACCGTTTACGCTCACTACCAGTACCTGCACTGTCACAATAACACAAAGATGTAATCAAGGAAATCCGAATTCAGATAACATTGTTATCTTCCCGCTCAACATTCTTGGTTTTTATCAGATGTAATCCTCATGATGCATTCTCTCAAACAATTTAACGCATATAATCTCCTCTAATAAATTTATCTGTTCCATAACAGCAACCTGAGTAATATATGCTTCTTCCGCTGCCTTACTAAAACTACCGCCCTCTGACTAGATACCCTCGATATCGCCTCATCTATCCTCTCTATCGCTTCCTCCGCATTCCCTACTCCTATCACATCTATTCCTCCTAGCCCTAACTCCCTGCTCCTCATGTTACCCACGCTCAATCCTATCATTTGCTCCCTATTCGCTCCTACTTGTAATCTTATACCTTCTTCTTCTACCTTAACTTCGTTGCTGAAGGTAAACCCTCCACTCTTTCCTGTATCTATCTTTGAATCCAAGTCCTTTAAATTTAACGTTATTCCTCCTAACTCAAATGTCTCATCAGCTTTAGGAGTATCTAATGTGAAACTATCTAATAAATATTTCTTTCCTCCATTAAACTCTGAATTGTCAAATAATTCAATCGTTACTGCATCTCCTTGAGCAGCGTGTGTTAACTTGAATTCAAACGTCCCCTCCCCTAATTTCAATAACTCTTCTCCTGTACCTGCAAATATTGCTTTTAAATTATCATTAGTTATACCAGCAGTATTAGTATTAGTTCCTTGTTTTACCTCATACTCCTTCCCTGATATATTCCCATTCAACACCTTGTTAGTTTAAAGTTCTAGCTTGTCCTCACACGTATCTCACACAAATCTTCCACACATCTCCAAATCTATCTAAATCTTTATTGTTATTTACACTTTTTTCAACTTATCAATTTTATAAACAATCATATCAACCATGATACAGCAGGATATAACCGCAAAATAATAGAGATCACTCAGTAAAGTGATTGATTGACCAAGATTATCATCTTCAAAGATAGTTCATCGTAGATTTCAAAATCTAAGATCACAATTAAATATTAAGTACTAAACCTACACATGCAGAAACGCCTCTGAACCTCAGTTGGTCTAGAAGCGTTTTTATTATTTCCCTTCTCCAATGCTGCTGATAGCAGTATAAGAATCCTGGGATATTATAAAATTTTTTATACTTAGATCACATGATACTCTCGCAGAAGTTTTTCAATATCGGTTCCCTTGATAAAGTTCAGTGCTTTTTCTACAACAATTTTTTGTTTAAAACTGAGCTTCATATCAGTTAAAGGAGCACCGTCACGCATACTGATCATTGCCTTTAGAAGATCTCGAATATCATAAATGCTTCCCCAAACCTCCGGCACGCCACGATCCACATTCATCAGAGTATAAACAGCAACCATCGCTGTTCGCATGGAATACTCTGTTGTAAATACTGTATCCCGTGGTACCTCAGCAAAATTTCCAATGAAAGCAAAGTTTATAGAACCTTTTGGAACAACATCTGGTCGATCTCCCGCTGCACGCGGCATAAAATACGAACTTGCAAATGGCATCATAACAGGAATTGTTTTTGCACTATTCTCTGCAAGTTCTTCAATTTGATCAACTGGCACCCCGATATGATAGAGCCACTCCATGCAGATTTCCTTACCCGTACAATCACGCATATTCTTTTTCACATAATCACCAAGCCGATTCGTATATAATCCGTAAAGCCAAATCAGGCACTGGTCTTTAGGCTGCGAATGGAACTGTGGCTGACGGTTGATCGTCCAACTTAAAAGCCATCCTGAATCTCTTGCGGTAACGATTCCACCTGTCACAACCTTACCTGAAAGAGGATCACGTTTACATATATTCCTGATATATGGCAAAATCTTATCATCCAATGTATTGACAGTAACCCCCATCCAGTTGCACTCCTCTGGATTTCCATAAAACTTTTCTGGACGCCCAAATGAAGAATCCTGTGCAGCGATTTTACGCCATAGATCAAATGATCCACCAGCACGAGGTTCTTTAATATACTCGCAAGTCTTATTCTGACCACCTATCGAAGAATTCTCTACATTACTACCGTTGGTGATGAACAAATAGTCATTTTCCGTAAGATCCAAAAACTCTTGATTCCCATCAGAAAGGAGTTCCACACGTCTTGCGATCTTTTTCTCGCTGCTTATTTCAAACTGCACGTCCATAACCTGCGTATTAAAATGAAACTGTACTCCGTGGTTCTCCAAATATTTTACCATTGGCATGATCATTGATTCATACTGATTGTATTTTGTGAAACGAAGAGCACGCAAATCTGGAAGACCGTCAATATGATGAATAAATCGTTGCATATAACGTTTCATCTCCAAAGCACTGTTACAATTGTAGAAAGCGAACATTGTACGCCAATAAGTCCAGAAATTACTATTCAGCACCTCGTCATCCAAAACATCAGTAATTCGCTTTTCCTCTAATTCCTCGTCCGTCATAAAGATCATGCGTGTTAACTGTAGTGCAGCTTTGTCACTTAGACAAAACTTCCCATCTGTATGTGCATCCTGTCCTCGCTTCTCCGTTACACGACATAGAGAATAATTTGGATCTTCCTTGTTGAGCCAGTAATACTCGTCCAAAACACTCACTCCCTCTGTCTCTATCGAAGGAATAGATCGAAACAAATCCCACATAACTTCAAAATGATTATCCATCTCACGTCCGCCACGCATAACGTAACCAATTTCAGGATAATTCCACCCATCGCATGCTCCACCAGCTATAGGATCACGTTCAATAAAGTGTATGTTCTTACCAGGCATCTGCGCATCCCGTACAAGAAAACACCCTGCCGAAAGAGCTGCCAGACCTGAACCGATAAAATAGGCTGACTTATGCTCTATCCCTTCAGGCTTTTTAGGACGGGCAAATGCCTCATAATTACCACTTGAATAATACATGTGAATACCTCCTTGAATTTCATCGTAATTTCCTTTCGGTATATCTAGATTTTACTCCTCGTCAAAAGGCATCACAATAAACAAAGCATCCCAGATATCGAAAATTCAGATATCCAGAATGCTTTGATGAATTTTACAACAAAACCTTTCGTTTGTCGAAGGTTTAACTATATTTATCAGTTCGACACTTTTCCAACATACGCAAAATATCTCCTCCAATAAATATACTGAGACGTTCAATGATTTTCTCAGGAGACGGTTTCATATCTTGTTTAATCCAGTCAAGCATGATTCCAACAAACGCAAATTTATAAAAATCAGCAATAAATCGTTTATCTTCATCTCTGACGGTCATTCCTTGTGAACACTCATTAACGACATTAATTATCAATTGATATACTACTCGATATAGATACTGTATAATTTGCTCATGACTTACATGGCGATAAACATTCAAAATTAACGGTCTATTCTCTTTTACAGCGTGAAAAATGTTAAGGAATCCCTGCTCCCATGTATCATAAGTTTTATTTCCATCCATAGCCTTTCGTGAATCCTCTTCACAGGACCACTCGATCAGATCATAAATATTTTGAAAATGATAATAGAATGTAGCTCTATTTACACCACAGTCTTCGGTAATATCGTTGATTGTAATTTTATTAACAGGTTTTTTCAAAAGTAAATTCTTCAACGAATTTTCTAATGCCTTTTTTGTGATTTCTGACATAGTACCACCTTTAGAATAGATTTTTATTTTACTTTACAGATCTTTCTGTAATGATATTGCTTTTATTATTTGGTATTCAAATAACTGTTACAACCCCATCATAAAAATATTCATACCACTGATTCAATCCTATACAAATTTTAGTCAATAATTTTATCAGAGCGATTTTTGATAACTAATTATTTCTCAAATACTGATACTCAAATGATCAAAAAGCTTTATTTTACACTACTTTTTCACACCTTGCAGTTTAGCTTTCTATATCAATGCTACACACAAAAGTACTCTCATTATTCTAACAAAGTTCCCCTGTCTTCCTATCACTGAAGTGCATTGGAAAACGAAACTTTATATGTTTAAGAAATCTTACATATGGATACTCCTGCTCATAAATATCCACTTATTTTACAAAATTATTCTTTCTCAGTACAATAGAACTCACAATGTAACCTATAAAAATAAATTGCTAGGCATTCCCTTCCAATATTTTATATTATTGGATATTTATCTAGAAATTCTCTGTATACTATTTTTCTTGACTATACTGCTGATAGTAAAGTCCCAACTATACTATCATCTTATTAGGAAGATAATCAAAACGGAAAGTATTTACAAATACCTAGAAAAAATTTCCAAAACGTTTCCTTAGGATATTTTCAACATAGGGAAAATCAAGTTTACAGATGAATAACCATAAAATATAAAAAATACTCTACCAATATCCTTCATATTAAATACATATAAAATTTATACCAATCTCTTACAGACATAAATTTTACAAATCATATACAAAAGAAAAAAATATACTAGATAATCATTGATAAATTTTAATGTAACTGACATACAGAACAATTTCTTTTTGCTTTAACAAAATATCGTTATCGGATTTTATTTACAACTAGAAGTAAGCTTACTGAATATGCTGTATTTCCATTAGATGAGATGGCTGGTTCTTCAGTACTATTCAAACTGGTTTCCGCTCATTTAACAATGTCCAAGACATTTTATAATAATCCTGCAAATAGTCTCATAAATAAATGTCCTAAACGCAGATATGCACTCTGTCCTATACGATATTCTTCTGTCACTTCCCGACAATCATCCATTGTTGCCTTCATATCATCTCTTATATCTAATACTACCTGACTGTTTACTATAAAACATCCATTTTCAAAATGGTGATATAGACTCCTGTAATCAAGATTTATCGTTCCACAGGTTGCCATACAATCATCTGCCACACTCATCTTAGCGTGACAAAATCCAGGTGTCCATTCATAGATCTTTACCCCATGCTTAACCAGTACATGATAAAAAGAACGCGTAATATTATAAATAAATTTTTTATCAGGAATCCCCGGTGTTATGATTCTGACATCAATTCCCTGCTTTGCAGCAAGACACAAAGCATGCGTCATCTCATCTGTTATAATCAAGTATGGTGTCATAAACCAACAGTATTTTTCAGCCTTATTTACTATACTAATGTAAATTTCCTCACCAACTCGTTTCCCATCCATAGGACTGTCCGCATAGGGTTGAATAAATCCTGTCCCCTTTACATGATAATCCGGTTGTAAAAGATACTTCTTAAAATCAATATCATTTTCTTCCTCATTACTGATAGCATTCCACATTTCTAAAAAAGTTATTGTCATAGATTGGACAGCCTCTCCTTCTATACGAACACCCGTATCCTTCCATTGTCCATACGGATGCGTATAGTTAAAATATTCATTCGCCAGATTATATCCACCTGTGAAACCCACTTTCCCATCAATGACCGTAATCTTTCTATGATCACGGTTATTTAGGAATACATTCAATATCGGTGTAAATGGATTAAATACTCTGCACTTAATCCCAAGCTGCTTCATCTTTTTGACAAAATTTGTATTGATAAATCCTATGGATCCAATATCATCATACAAGATACGAACCTCGACTCCTGCTTTTACACGTTCCACCAATACTTCCTGAAACTCTTGCCATGCCTTGTCATCTTCGATTGCATGATACTCCATAAAAATAAATTTTTTTGCCCTTGACAAATCATTAAGCTGTGCTCTCAAACCTTTTATCGCCTCGTCATAATATGAAATATCCGTATTCTGATACACTGGATAATACGTGTTTCTCTGGATATATTCACTTATATTTCCTGCTTTTGGAATTTTATCTCTGATTTTTTCCATGCATTCATTATTTTTCGGAAGCAACGGCAACAGTTTTCTATCGATATGTTCATATCGCTGTTTCATTTTATATGTACCACCATTTAGTCCGATTAGAAAATATAGTGACACTCCCATAACTGGAAATGTAAGAATTAAAATTATCCAGGGCATTTTCATAGAAGAAGTTTTGTCGGCTGAATACAACGACAAAACCAAAATTACTGCTAATAATCCTGTGATTATATTAACAGCCTCTGCATATTCATTCAGTTTCGTAAACATATTTATTATAAATATCGCCTCCAGCAAAATACAAAATACTGAAAAGCATAGTCTCTTTACACCATTTTTCATAAGTGCTCTACCTTCTAAGGTTTTTTGCTTCATACAAATTATCCCCTTTTTAAGTCTCTATATTTTTCCATATTTCGGCTGCAATTTTTATCGCTTTATTTCTTCACTCTTATTTATATAATGCTTCCTCTCTTCACAAACAGAATATTCCTATCTTTCATAAAGCTTTTATCCTTATAGCTACGCATCCCTCATTGAATTTCCGTAAAATCATTATCCAACTGCTCATATCCGCTATTAAATTCATTATCCATAACAGAACCCATCATTATACAACTCCACTTTCGTGGCATCTTAATCATCAAATGGTACATACGCCGATCACCAGAGCTTGTAAACAAAATCGGTCCATCACCCACATGGTCGAGAACATATTTCGTAACCTTAGATGGTAACTGGCCTTTATTCTTCTTAGCCTTTTTCGCAACTTTTTTATTAGAATCATTTTCTTTCAATAAGGATTCCTTTACTCTCATAAACTCTGGTGTTGCGATTGCACCCACCATAACGCCTGCTACTGTTACACCATACTTTCGCATTTCGTACCACAATCCCTCGGCAAGCGTCAGTTCAAAAGATTTTACTGCTCCATACACTGCGTTGGCACCACACCCTACAGCTGCTGCAATATTAGAACACAACAAGATACATCCTCTATGTTTCCGTGCCATATGCCTACAAAGATACCAACATAACTTCATAGGAACAATCGCATTTCCTACAACCCGTTTTTCGTAATACATTTCATCAACCTTAATAAAATATCCCACATGCTCAATAGCAGTATTATAAATCAACATGCCAATATCCAGACCACGGATATTTTCAATTATGGTATCAAAAGCGTTCTCTTCGTCAATATCTACCGTAAATTCCTTTGTTAAAATACCATACTTATCACGAATTCTGGCAGAGACTTCTTGCAACTTTTCAAGTTGCCTTGCACAAATAATAATATTGAATCCCCGTTTTGCACGCTCCTCTGATCAACAGACTCCTAATCCTATGGAAGCTCCCACGACCAGAGCCCATTCTCCAAATTTTTCTGAAAGACCATCATCTATTTTACTTTTTCTTAATTTTATCATATCCTACATCCTTTCTCTTTAGCATTATCGATTCTTAGTGAAATTAATACATTTTCTAATATGATATCTGCTTGCTATGCCTTGACGCATTACTAAAGGGATAATGTTATCATGTCTTATTACGTTTGAACCCATAATTATTTCTCCATTTTATTTTTTGCCTTTTGGTTATCAGGAAACTCTATTCGAAAGCCGCCAGAAACCACAACATCTTCTTTTTATTATATCCGCCGTGTCAACACTTCTTATTATTGTCATAAGTTACTCTGTCTTCGGCAATCATAATCAAATCCTAATTTTCGCTCTCTTTCAACATCTTACTATAAGTTAACTAACCAACCTTCCATATCATTATTGTCCATCCACAACTCGCACTGCGTCATTACGGTCTGAACAGCGTCATCCATGCCTTCCGGTGGATAACGATGTTTCTTCAAGAGTTTCTTAATCATCATCCGCATTTTTGCTCTGGCCGAATCGCGCTTCTGCCAGTCAATCGTGCGATTCTTACGGAGTGTATCCGCCAACTCTTTTGTGATGGCAATAAGTTCTTCATTTTCATAGAAGTCCTTAATCACCTGCGGTTTTATCAGGGCATCGTAGAATGCTAGCTCATCTGCTGTAAGGCCAAGCTGGTCGCCTTCCTTATGAGCTGCTGCGATTTGTCTTGCCAGATTGAGAAGCTCTTGTATGACTTCTTCATTTGTTAGCATACCGTTCAGGTAACGGTTCATAGCACTTTGGATGATCTCACTGAATTTTTCAGACTTGACCACATTGGTACGTCGGTAAATCTTCACCTGTTCTGCGATCAGCTTTTTCAGTAATTCGACTGCTAAGTTTTTCTCCTTCATCTTTGAGATTTCCTCAAGGAATTTAGGATCAAACAGTGAAAACTCCTCTTTAACATCTGAGAACAAATTGATAACACCATCGCTCTTGATACTGGATTTCAGAAGTTCGTTGATACGAGCATTCATTTCCGGAAAGGATATTTTCTTTCCCTCGCCTTGATTCATAAGGCGCATAACAAGCACACGAACCGACTCAAAGAATGTGGCTTCAATACGGAGGCTTTCCTCTACCAAGGAGGAACAGAGTGACAAAGCCTGATGGAGCATAAGTGCTTCCTTCAGAAAATCTTCGCGCTCACGTTCTTTATCAACGGCAACAATAAAGTTGACAGCACCACTAATAGCCCTTGAACGTTCAAGGCCAGTGCCGGTCGTAAACTTGGAATAATCATATCCGTAGAAAATATCGCGGCAGATAAAAAGCTTCTCCAAGAACTTCGGATAGGCAACCTTCGCAACATCGGTATCACCATAGTTCTTCTTATCACGGGAGGTGTAATCATTCATCGCTTCCTTAAGTGCAGCTGCGATGCCGACATAATCTACAACCAGTCCACCTTCTTTATCTCCAAATACACGGTTTACACGTGCAATCGCCTGCATAAGGTTGTACCCCTGCATGGGCTTATAAACATACATCGTGGCCAGCGCAGGAACATCAAAGCCCGTCAGCCACATATCCACAACAATAGCAATCTTGAGCGTACTGTCATTGTCCTTGAACTGCTTTGCAAGCTCATCCTTGCGACGCTTATTTCCGATAACAGCACGCCACTCCTCCGGGTCTTTATTGCTTTCCGTCATAACAACAGCGACCTTCTCTGTCCATGAAGGCCTGAGCTGCATGATACGATCATAGATCTTCATTGCAATGGCGCGGGAATACGCAACAATCATCGCCTTGCCGGTGAGCAGATTTGCGCGATAATTCTCATAGTGGTCAAAAATATCATCTACCAATGAAGAGATTGTCTGGTCATTACCGAGGATAGCTTCCATCTGACCCAGCTCACGTTTGCTCTTAGCAATAACATCCGGATCGGCGTTATTAGCCATAATGTCATACTCGGCATCAATCAGGCGCAGCGTAGTCTCATCCAGCTTAAGTTTAATAACACGGTTCTCATAATAAACCGGACGGGTAGCGCCATCCTCGACCGCCTGCGTCATATCATAAACGTCAATGTAATCTCCGAAGACTTCACGTGTGCTTCTATCTTTCATGGAAATAGGTGTACCGGTGAAGCCTATGTATGTAGCATTCGGTAAGCTGTTACGGATGATTCGCGCTGTGCCGATCTTGATTTTACCGGTTTCTACATCGATCTTTTCTTTTAAGCCATACTGCCCACGATGTGCTTCATCTGCCATAACAACAATATTTCTACGCTCAGACAGAGGCTCATGGGATTCTTGAAACTTCTGCATGGTGGTAAAGATGATACCGTTCGCTTTTCTGCCATCAAGCAGGGATTTCAGATGCTCCCGACTTTCAGCGTGCATAGGCTCCTGACGCAGGAAGTCCTTACACTTTACAAACTGCCCATACAACTGGTCATCCAGATCGTTACGGTCCGTGAGAACAACTATGGTCGGGCTATCCAATGCCTCCTGAAGCAGATTGGCATAAAAGACCATTGACAGGGATTTCCCGCTTCCCTGGGTATGCCAGAACACACCACCCTTACCATCTGTTTCCGTAGCGTGCTTGGTAGATGCCACAGCTTTATTAACCGCAAAATACTGATGGTAGCCTGCAAGAATTTTGAACTGCTTTGTACCTTCGTTGGAGAAACAAATGAAGTTCTTTATGATATCCAGCAGACGCTCCTTTTCAAAGATACCCTCAAAGAAGGTATCAAACTGAGCATACTGTGTATTCTCGTAGCTCCCGTCCTTCATTTTCCATTCCATAAATCGGTCTTCGCCGGATGTAATCGTGCCAGCTTTGGATGTCATAAGGTCACTCATGACACAGATACAGTTGTAGATAAACATGGATGGGATCTCATGCATGTAATTCCGGATCTGCGAGTATGCCTCTGATGCATCGGTTTCCTCACGGGATGGAGATTTCAATTCCACTAGTACAACAGGCATACCATTTAAAAACAACAGAACATCTGGACGCTTATTGCTATTCTCAACAAATGTCCACTGATTCGCCACGATGAATGAGTTGTTACCGAGATTATTATAATCCACAAGGTAAACAAGACCTGAACGCTCCTCACCTTTTACAAAATAGCACACTTCCACACCATGCTGCAGATAATCCATAAAAAGGGCATTCTTTTGCACCAGCTCGGCATTTTCAAAATTCTTCAGCTTATACAGAGCATCTGCGATTGCATCCTTCGGCATGGTCGGATTCAAATGGTGCAGTGCCTCGTTCAATTCTTCTTCATACAGAGGGCTTTTAAAGTCTCGCTCCAAGTCGGGGGCATAGACGTACCGATACCCCATGTTCTGAAGCAGCTCTATGACGGAATTTTCATAGTCTGCTTCGGTATAAAAGCCTGCCATAATTCACCAACTCCTTATCCGTAAATTTATGTCAAATTAGTGTCAACTCGTTTCACTGTTCTTTATCTCCTATTAAACAAGAATTTAGCAGTTTAAATCTCGATATCTGAAACATTAAGCTCACCGGACATTAGTTTTGGTAAAAGGGTGTCACGTGTTGTGGCTAAACGTACATTTTCATCTTTGTTATGACCAATTATCTCAAAAATCGGCTTTACGATTGATGTATAATTGTGAACATCTTCAGAGTTTAAGTTACTTATTGGCATAGCAGCTATGTGTTGAGGATAAATGTGAGGCTGCGCAGAGCCTGTTTGGGCATCGTAAATTTCTTTTTGTCGTTTTTTTAGCAACACATACCAAAAATAAACATCGTCTGTCATAGAACTATCAATGAAAGATGAGTCAGATGACCAAATAGGTATATTCCATAAGCTTATGTATCCAGCATTAGCACCTGAACCAGATATAGCAAGAACTGGAGCTACGGTGTTAGCAGTATTGTGATAAGTTGATGGTTCTAATCCGCCGGCTACTACTGGAACATTCCCCAATATAGCGTTTTTTAATAATAAACCTTTTCCTCTTTTGGGTGTTATAGTATCACTGATGGTGTTTTCACCATCGGAAATATTCGGGAACATATTATCAAAAATCGTCTGAGCTTGCTCCTCTAAATTCTTGTTTATCCTATTATTTAGTTCTATTTCGTCATCTAAGTCTCGGAGTATTGAAGCTACTACCTTCTGTTCCACTAGTGATGGTAATTCCACTTCAATACCATCAAATGTGTCTCGCGTAATAGTATCAAACACCGAGCCATGAGTATTCTTTTTCAAAACCACCACATTGTGATTAATCAAGTAATATAGATATTCCTCATCAACAAGACCTTCTTTTGTGCGAAGTCCATAACACGACTGATTAAAAGCCATGGGATATGGAATCATCGCCATTTCTCCGACAGTACCACGCGCTGAAATTATTGAATCATTTCGCTTTAGCAATTTCGTCGAACTATTATTAAGTCCAGCTTGTGTAATGGTCTTCTCTGTTTCATATACGTAGCGATAATCATTGTTAAAGTCTTTTACAGAAAGCCAAGGAATGTCACCATTCCAATATTCCGGCTTACTTGTCTTCGGAGTTCCACCACCAATAATATACATTATTTCTGAGAGTTTATATTTCATATCCAATCGCCCCCAGTTTCTTTCTGATCTCGTTCTCCAGTTCATGAGACTTTGCAAACATATCCGACAGTTCCGATGTCAGACGTGCCATCTTCTCCTCGAACGGCTCTCCATCATCTTCCTTCTCCTCAATGCCAACATAACGGCCAGGGATGAGAATATAGTCCTGCTTTGCAATATCCTCTAAAGTTGCTACCTTGCAGAAGCCCGGCACATCTTCCAATGTGCCGTTCTGGAATGCCTCAAAGTTATCAGCAAGTTTCTGGACGTCCTCATCAGTAAAATCACGATGCTTGCGATCAACCATGTGTCCCATCTTGCGTGCATCAATAAACAGTGTCTTGCCAGACTGCTTCTTGCCTTTTGTGATAAACCAGAGCATAACCGGAATTGTAACACTGTAGAAAAACTGTGTTGGCATAGCGATGATGCCTTCAATCAAGTCATCTTCGATGATATTCTTTCGAATGTTTCCTTCACCACTGCTCTGTGTAGACAGCGCACCATTAGCCAGAACTAGACCGATTTTTTCCGTTCGGTGCAAGGTGATGGATCATATGCTGAATCCATGCGTAGTTGGCGTTGCCCGCAGACGGTGTGCCGTACTTCCAACGTTTATCATCCAGCAGTTTTTCATGATTCCACGGATGATAGTTGAATGGAGGGTTGGCAAGGATAAAATCTGCCTTCAAAGTCGGATGCAAGTCATTGGTAAAGGCATCCGCATTGTAAGGTCCTAAGTCTGCATCGATACCTCGGATGGCCATATTCATCTTTGCCATCTTCCATGTATCTGGGTTTGCTTCCTGTCCATACACAGAAATTAAACCACGCTTATAGCCGTGTGCCTCGATTAATTTTTCACTCTGAACGAACATGCCACCACTGCCACAGCAGCAATCATATACTCGACAGTTATCGAACGGACGCAGAATGGATACCAGAGTCTTTACCACACTGGACGGTGTATAGAATTCACCGCCTCCGACACCTTCCTTTTCTGCAAACTGTGCAATACAATATTCATAAGTACGTCCGAGCAAATCTTCGCTTGCCATCGTATTGCTCATGTCTATATTGTTAGTGAAGATGTCGACCACATCGCCCAAGACACGCTTGTCCAGATCAGGACTTGCATAGTTCTTCGGCAACACGTTCTTCAGCTTCTTGTTCTCTGCTTCAATGGCTCTCATGGCATTATCGATAGCCGTGCCGATTTCTGGAGTATGCGCCTTGGATGCGATATTGTCCCACCGAGCCTCTTCCGGCACAAAGAATACACTGTCCATCTCGTATGCATCGCGGTCATCCTCAAATCCGTCACCTTCATTTATCAGCTTCTGATACTGCTTATCAAATGCTGCTGAAATATAACGAAGGAAAATCAGTCCAATGATGATCTTCCTGTATTCTGCCGCCGATGCCCCCACAGGACGCAGGCCGCATCCCACAATTGTTTTTCAAAGCCGATATTGGCATTAGTTTTATCAGTTATATGAATCTACTCCCAAGTAAACGCATGTATCCATGCTTATTTTATTCTTTCTGGTATACTAAAAAACGGACTCAGTCGTCATCGACCATTTCCATTATGTCGCTGACATCGCATTGCAAAGCTACACAGATTTTCTCTATAATCTCTGTGTTTACGTTTTCATTCTTACCAAGCTTCGTCACGGATGCCGCACTGATCCCAGCTACATGCTGCAAATCTTTTTTCTTCATATCTTTATCAATTAACAGCTTCCATAATTTCTTGTAACTAATGGCCATGTGCCAACCTCCATTTTCTGTCAAAATATCTATACATAAACTCTGACTTACTCGTTATATCATATCTCTCATCAAATTTCAAGATTATCTCCTGCGTTTGCAGAATTTATTTTCGTTTTCTATTGAATTTTACAATCTGATCTTCTATAATAACATAGACGACTGGCTTTTCAGTCGATTTTGCACTAAGGAGGTATGGCGTTCATGATCTTTATAAGCGGTGTCCACGGTGTTGGAAAGTCCTATTTTTGTGGTATGGTCAAAGAATCCACCGGCATTGAGTCCTACTCGGCCAGCACCTTAATCACACAGAAAAAGCATTCCTGCTTTGTCAAGGACAAGCTCATTCCAGATATTAACAACAACCAGCAATACCTTCTTCAGACAGTCAACGAATTAAGAGATTCCGGGGAAATCTTTATTTTGGATGGACGCTTTTGTTTATTGAATGCGTCTGGGAAGGTTACACGGATTCCTTATGATACCTTCACCGCTCTGAAACCAGAGGCGATCATTTTATTGATGTATAAGCCCGATGGGATTGAATCCCCGGTTCAAGACATTGAGGATTTTCAGCAGAAAGAATGTACCTACGCAAAAGAAGTCGCCGTTGATATCGGTGCAAAACTCTTTATCTCTGGCGGTTCCAGAGACCTTGCACAGGCAATTGATTTTATAAAGTCGCTTTAGGGAGGAAATGTTTATGGCAGGCAAATTTGAGCGAAAGCTATTCTCCGGGATTAATCTCGATGACACCTTCTTTGATTCTTTAAAATCCGATTATCCGGGAGCTACAACTAGTACCGGCTTTGTAAAATGGTTTGCTGCAAAATCTGCAGACGGAAAGAAAGCTCTGGTTTTTGAAGATAATCAGGGCATTGGCGCTTTTGTTAATCTCAAGCCCGCTGAAGCCGAAGAAATTAAACTTGCTGACGGCACCATATTGCCTAAAGTAGCTCGACTTAAAATCACTACAATCAAAATTGATGAGCGATATCGTCATCAAAGAATTGGCGAGGGTGCGCTTGGCTTAACACTTTGGTAGTGGATAAATCTCGGTACCGATGAAATATATGTGACTGTATTTGAGAAGCACACCAGTCTGATATTCCTTCTCGAAAAATATGGCTTTGTACATGTCGGAAATAATTTGAATGACGAACGAGTGTATATTAAAGATCGTAGAAACCTCGATTTTAGCGATCCATGCAAGACATTTCCTTTCTTAAGCAATCAGATACAGTACGCAGGATGTCTCGCCATTGATATGGACTATCACGATACGATGTTTGCTTATTCAGAACTTGCAAACACTTTGCAGGAACGCGTAGACTTACGTGTTGCTAACGGATTAAAAAAAGTATACATCGGTCGGCCTTACAGCTTAGCTTTTAAAGTGGGTGAACCTATCCTGGTTTACCGTAAGCACACGGGACCCGTTGGACGGGGATATAAATCTGTCATAACATCTTACTGTGTAACGACAAGAATTGAAAAGATAAAGTCGGACGGACGTGCTCTTTGCACCTATGATGAATTCCTCCATATGGTTGAAAACAAGTCTGTATATGGTGAAGATGAACTGAAAATAAAATATGATACATGGTCTTCTCTAACGCTGATTGAACTGCTCTACTACGGTTATTTCGGCGCTGGGAATAATGTGAATTGGAAATGGTTAAAGGATAATGACTGCTGGCCCAGAACCCACTCGATGAATTTCCGTTACACGAGAAGTCAGTTTGAGACAATTCTACGGGAGGGCAATGTCGATGCCGACAATGTTATTATCGATTAAACCTAAATATGCCAAAGTAATACTGGAAGGCAAAAAACAATACGAATTTCGGAAAAACAAACCCAAAGACGGCGTTACCCGCATCATCTTTTATGCCTCGTCCCCTCAGAAGCAGGTTGTTGGCGAAGCTACAATAGAGGAAATTCTGGAGGGCACACCAAAAGAGATATGGGAGGTTGCCAAGACAGTAGCTGGGATTACGAAGAAGTTCTACTTCTCTTACTATGCTGGCAAAAATAAGGCAATAGCTTATAAACTCGAAGATGTAATTGTATACGATACTCCCAAGAAGCTCTCCGATTACGGAATCAGTCAAGCCCCACAGTCGTTTGTATATCTAGATTAGTTCAGGAGCGACGTTATAAATGGCAACGTGGCTTTCTTTTACCATCTTAACCGATTCGCACTTTCTCACTATACTAATAAGCAAATTAGCAAAGTTGCTGATTAACGAAGAAAGGAGTTTTACTATGACAAGTGTTTTGGAAAATTCATCAACGAAAATAGGCTCGGACGTTCTTCTAACGGCAACAATATTCTTTTTAAAGATATCGCCCAAATGATAAGAACTAGCGCCACCTATCTCACCGACATCATTAAGGAAAGACGAAATCCTCCGAAAATGATCATGCTTCTAAGATAGCTGTTATGCTCCATCTAACGGATGAGGAACGTTCAGAGATGTTCGATCTCACTGGACGCGAAAGAAATGAGGCCGCGTCAGATCTTCCTGAATACATTATAGCCGAAAACACTCCTCATGTTCGTGCTGCTCTCCGCAAAGCCAATGATAAAAAGCTCGGTGACAACTTCTGGAAGCGAGTTCTTCTAAAGGATAAATATGACCAAAGGGGCATATCTCAGCTCCCTTATCCCTCGGATTTACAAATCCGAATTCGATAACAAGGCCAGCAGAAATCTTAGCGAAACACCGTCTGGAGGCGCTCGAAAGCCGATGTCGGTACCAATCAAAAAGATTGCAAGAGATAAATTGCATTTGCTCATCAAGGAGTATCACCTATCCGAGGGTCTCAGTATTCTCGGCCAGATACGCTTCACTGATGGACTTGCTGAAATTTATGATCCATCTGAAGATGAATATCGGGAAGTGTTCGTCAAGGCAAAGACCATGATCATAAATCCGGATACCTATCTGAAGCGTAACTTCGGTAATCGCCGTAATACCATAGCGTATAAATACGTCTACTGGACTACTATCGTAACTACTTTCTTGCTATAGAGACACTAAGGAAGGACGGTCTTATTATAAATACAGCGTTGTCCTGTTGAAGCTAAGGACGAATCTTTCAAGGATATATTTGAACCGATGTATTGGGGCTCGAATGGCAATCAAACAGTATCGTTACACGCATACTCATGCTAAAAGAGACGATTGCTGACGGATTCCAGATGATCATCGACCACAGTAAGAAAAACAAGTTTATATCCACAGGACTGATCTCTAAGTCAAAATAGATTTTGGAACAGTTCGCTGGATTTTATCAGGTATCGCGACTTCTGCTGCGATCAGACTCGCGGAGATGGGAATCCTCTATTGATCCATATGCCATCTCCTCTTTTTTTAGGGTATGGCTTCGCTAAAAAGCGGATCCACTAATTTATAAATTTGAGAAAAGGGGGATGCGGATGGGGGGAATTCGAAACTGTCTCGGTCGCTTGGCTTGCTGCGGCAATGCAGCAACTAGATATGCCTCTTCGCTGTATAAAGGCCATCGCACGACAGCGTACCTGTCAATCGGTGAAGCCTTCACTGTCGAAAAAGACAACACAAGAACCATAGTGACCCAGATCACCACTTCGGCTTTCAAAGTACACAGCTACAAAATTGCTACTTAACATGACCCCATAACTGAATAGAAGTCCGCAGAGCTGATTGACGACCAAAGGACATAATTTTATCCCGATAGAGATGACTAGCCTTTGGCCGTCTTTCCGTCTCTACGGACATAAATCGGCTCCTGCGAATTTCAACCTTATCTATTTGCAAATCCAAAGGAAACGTTTTTATGAAAAAGAATGGAAACAATGTAAAACGTATTTACGACAAGCAGACCAAGACATAGTTCGAGGTCAGCCCTGAACAGTATGAGAAATTCGACTACTGGCGTACTAACCTTAGAAAACGCGAACAATATCATCACCACTGCATGTGTACGCGTAGTAAATGGTGGCTTTACGACGGAATGTGTCAGGACTGCGAATTTCACGCACCCGGTAATACACTCTCTCTGAACATGCCCGTTTCAAATGAAGATGGCAACGAAATCACTCTTCTTGACACACTCGTAGATCTTACTCCTTCTATTGAAGAGATCATCTTCGACAAGGCCGAGCTTGACCAACTCTTTTACCGTCTGAACGAACTCATACCGGAAGCAATCTGTATTGAACAGCTCCATCATAATGGTCTTTTCAATGAGGTAATTGCTGAAATTATTAGCATCAAGCATATCATATTCCTGTCTCGCTTGAAGAAGGTAAAGGAGCAAGCTCGCCACAGAATTCTCCGATCACTTCTAATAATGTATGGCTCCGATTGCCGTTACGGTGGCCGGGGTTTTTTCAAAATTTTTCTCCATTCCTTCGTTAAACTGCCTTCCTCACCTCCAGTGGAAAGTGTAAGGAACATGAAACCATAAGCTCCGGACAAGAAGATTAACGACATGTACGACACACGCAACAAGAGCACTGCAGACGCAGAAATCATCGAAGTGCTGAATACGATCAGCCGTGTATCTGCAATGTTGTCAAGGAAACTCATACTACTTGCCACTCAAAAGCAAATCCAAGGAAGGAGGAAAACATCATGAGCAAAATGAGCGATATGGCTGTGACCATCGAAGAGCTCCGAAATGCTGCTGCCGCTATTAATGAAGCAGCTGACTGGCTGACCAGATAGTTTATCATCGAAACCGAAGAGCCTGCAACTTGCACCCGCGAAAGATCTGGAACTTAAGCTTGAGGATGTCTGCGCAGTGTTGACGGATATGTTCCACAAAGGTCATACAGCAAAAATCCGTGCTCTGCTTCAGAAGTACGGTGCCACCAAGCTCTTCGGCTTCGACTCAGAGAACTACAGCTCACTCTTAAAAGATGTGGAGGGACTGGACCATGCCGAATAAACACGTATTACTTTTCGCATCATCGTCAGACCACTGGATTCACTGCTAGCCATCCGCAAGGCTCTCTGAAAGCTATGAGTATAAAGGAAGTGACTATACCATCGAGGGCACCGATGCCAGAAAAGCCCGGAAATACTGCACTTTTCTGCACCTTACCGGTCAAACCCTTGACATCAATACCACCGTCTCAACATGGTAAGTTCCAGCAAACATATCAATCCCTTGTATAGTTTTTATTTTATATTTATTCTCTATGAATACTTTTAAATCGTCGACCAAGGTTTTTGGGTTGCAAGAAACATAGATGATATTTTTCACATTAAACTTACATACGTTATGCACACTCTTTCCACCTATTCCAACCCTAGGTGGATCAATTATTATAACTTCAATATCATCATCCATTCCCTTTATGATTTCTGTCACATCTCCATTTATAAATTCACAGTTCAAACCATTCAAAAAAGAATTTTCCCTTGCCATCTTAACAGCATCTTCATTTATCTCAATTCCTATAACCCTATTTTTCATTTTAGAACTTAAGACTTGTCCCATTGTCCCTATTCCACAATATAAATCAAGAACAGCTCCTTTAATGTCCCCAACATTATCTCTAACTCTTTCATATAACAATTTCATTCCTTCAGTGTTAGTTTGAAAAAACGAGGATAGACTTATTTTAAATTTTAATCCAAATAATTCTTCATATATATAGTCATTTCCATAAATCACATTGATGCTTTCAGGTATTATGGCATCGCTTAAGGAATCAGATACTAGATGAATTAAACTTCCAACTTTTTTATTCAGGTCCAATTTTAAAATTTCATCTCTAAAACTATTCAAATCAATGTTCTCTTGACTTGAGGTCACAAGACAAATCATAATCTCATCTTTCCCATCTCTAAGGATTAAATTTCTCAAATATCCTTCATGGTTTTTTAATTTGTACGCCTTAATACCTCTCTCTCTGAAATATTCAATAGTAAATTTCATTATCTTCCTAAAATCTTCACTCACAAGATGACAATCATAAGTCGGAACTATCGAAAATGGATTTCCCTTTTTATGAAGTCCAAGTTCGAGTTGCCCACCCTTTACTTCATCACCAAATGAAAATTCCATTTTATTTCTATACTCAAACTGTTTTGGAGATTTAATAATTCCTAAAAACTTTTCGTACTCTATGTTTTGGCTATCTAACAAATCAAGAAGTGCCTGTTCTTTAAACCTTATTTGGTCGTCATAACTCAAATTTAAATATGTACATCCTCCGCATTCACCAAACTTCCCACAAATAGGCTTTATAGAGATTGGAGATTCCTGAACCCTCTCGATAATCTTACACATGTTCCTTCCAGATTTTATCTTCACAAATCTAACTTTCAATTTTTCAAATGGGATACACCCTTTTACAAAATATGTGTTTCCTTCAAACTCTCCAAATCCCTCATTGTTAAAATTAATACCCGTTATTTCTAATTCAAATACTTGTCCTTTCTTCAATTTACCATACTCCCTAAAAATTTTAATAAATTTACTCTACCCTGTAACAGCATTTCTATTTTGTAAAATAACAAATTTCACTATTAGAACCATCATTTAATATTTCTAAATAAACAAAGAATCAAAATTAGGCAAAAATATCCCTGCCAAATAAAAAAACAAGACTCTATGTTTATGGGAAATACCTTAAGAAATCATTGATATGAATTGGAAATGAATTAAATATACACAAAATACAAAACATCTTTATAGAAGATTCCTAAATCTATAAATCTCGAGAAAGAGAAACAAAACAGCATCTCTCCCCAGTATTTAAATCAATTTTTAATCACATTTAGTACATCCATTAAATCATTTACATAATAATCAGCATCTGCCTTTAATAGTTTGTCCTTCATAAAACTATACAGGACACCGCAAGTTTTAGTTCCCGCACCCCTACCGCTTTCGATGTCGTAAGCAGAATCGCCAATCATAAGACACTTACTTGGAGAAACTCCTAGCTCATTACACGCTTTTAAGATTGGTTCAACATGAGGTTTATGATTTTTCACATCATCACCTGCTATTATTGCATCAAAATAATTTATTAAACTCAAGTGAGTTAATCCTTTCAGAGCTGGTCCCCTACTCTTCGATGTCACAATCCCAAGTTTGTATCCTCTATTTTTAAGAATCTTCAGTAACTCATGAGCATTTGTAAATGTAGAAACTTTGTCATCATGATATTTCAAATTAAACTCTCTGTAAATTCTTACCGCATCCTCAACTTTATCTATATCGTTAAAGAACTTGTACATCGTGTGAATTAAATATTCTCCAAAACAATCTATGATTTCATCTCTTGAAGGTCTGGGCTTTCCTAATACATTAAACGTATGCACAAAAGATTCTATTATCAATTCATTTGTGTCTATCAATGTCCCATCTAAATCAAACAAAATTGCATCAAACAAAATAAACCCTCCTTTACTTTACAAAGTTATATCTATTTAAAATTCTACCATTATACATATCTAAAAACAATAATTTATCAGATTTTTTAATACTAAGTAAAATTTTTGTACATAATAAATCTTAACCGTAGTTTAAAGATTTAAGATTTATGAATTTATCAGAGATCGTTGTGCAAGGGGGGCATTAACATACAAAGTTCAATATTAACAAACTTAAAATCACAAACGTTTTTTAGGACAATGCTGTTTCATAAAATTGGAACTATAGTAATCCTCAGTGTGTTTTCGGTTTTTATATATTTAAACATCATAATAAATACATCAAACAATATTTTGATTAATTACTATCAAAGTGTTCTCTTAAACCTTACTTCAAATTTTGATTATAAGCTTACATACGATCTGATTCAAAATCCTAGTAAATCAAATCCAGTTTTTAATGAAATAAAATCATACCTTCTAGAGTTTAGCAACAATTTAGGTATAAACGATATTTATCTATCTACAATCGATGCAAAGGAAAATCACGAAATAATGTTAGTTCATGTTGATGATACTGAATTTGAAGTTGGTCAAGTGATCTATTCACAATTTGGGATAGATGCATTTAAGAATCGAAAAGTTCTATCTGGGAATTTAAAAAATAAACGTGAAACCTTTTATAGCTTTTATTCTCCAATTTTAAATGAAAATGGTGGACCCATAGCTCTTATATCTTTTAATATTCCAAGAAGAATATTTACCCAACTTACTTTGACAAAGTTTGTCCATACATTGTTGTCACTTGCAATCATAAATATTGTTTTAATTACTATCTACATTGTGATTGCCACAACTGGACTCTGGAGAATTTTAAGACCCATTTATGTAATTAAAAATGAAGTTCTGAGAGTTTCAAATAAAATTTTTTCAATAAACAGAAATTTAATATTCCCAACTCATGAATTCAATTTAATTCAAAAGCTATTAGTTAAATCTGTGAATATGCTGAAAGATTTTATACTATACCTTGTTATTTATCTTGAATATATACGTTTTTCAATTTCAAAAGTAAAAATAGGATCCATAGATATGATCAATAAGATTAAATCTTCGATGGCATTTATAACAAAGGTTTCAAAGTCAAATGAAAACGTAAATGTCGAAGTCTTCAAACTCAAAGAGGAAATAGAAATTTTTTCAGAAGATATAAGTGTAATAACAACTGAAATCAAAAAGATACTTGAATCAAATACATCTGCCATAGAGATTTGCCAAAACAATAATGAATTTCTAAATGAATTTCTTCTTGAAATATCAATGCTAATTAACAAATTGAAAAATGAACAAATCGAATGTAAGAATCTCACAATTTTATCAAACAAAATAAATGACATTCTAACAAACATATTAACCATTACGAATGAAACAAAACTCCTTTCTCTAAACGCATCAATAGTTGCTATATCAGCCGGCGAACATGGCAAAAGTTTTGGTGTTATAGCAAAAGAGGTTGGAGATTTATCACAAAATATAATAAAGTCCACTGGATACATCCAGCAGACTCTAATCAAAATAAGCAATACCATAAACTTATTAAACAAAGAATCAATCGAAGTATTTGAATCATTTAAACAACATTCAGATAAATCGAGAATATTTTCTTCAAATTTATCTGAAATCTATAACTCCATTAAAAACATAACCTTATACCTAAAAGACATTTCGTTTTCATCAGAAAAGCTCAATAGCAAAAATGAAATTATTTTAGACAACGTTACCTTTTTAAGTTCTAATTCTTCGTCCAACTTAAATTCAATAAGACAAATAGAAAATCTTATATCAAGAGTAAATGAAAATACATTGGCATTTAGAGAGAGTTTTGAGGATTTGGATAGTAACATAACTCAAATAAAGCTAAATTTAAGTCAATTCAAATTATAAATAAGATGGTGCATTTTCGATGAAACAAA
This sequence comes from Anisomitus miae (SeqCode), assembly GCF_054906395.1. Lineage (NCBI taxonomy): Bacteria > Bacillati > Bacillota > Clostridia > Eubacteriales > Clostridiaceae > Anisomitus (SeqCode) > Anisomitus miae (SeqCode). Next base: position 171,375 of record NZ_JBRACL010000003.1, on the reverse strand, counting down.
CCCCAAATAGATTTTTACAAAACAAAATTTATGAAATCAAAAAAAATTCTATAACAATTAAGTTTTTTAAAATCCATATTTTGATATTGTTTATATTGTTTGTATCCCTTGTTTTAAGTTCGATTTTCCTTGTGAGTAAAACAGGTAAAAATACTTTAGAGAGTTACGGTCAAGTGATACTTAGCAATTATATCAAAACCTTTGATAAAAATTCGTATTTAGATTTTTTGAAAGATCCTAATTTGGATAATCCCTATTTTGAAAAATGCTTTAAATCACTTAAAAATTTTAAAAACATGATAAATGCAGTTTATGTGTATACCATTAAAATAGATGAAGATGGAAAAGAAATAATGTTAATTGATACCTCAGAAGGAGAACTCTTTCTTTCACCAGGATATATTTTAAGGGACAATCCAACAAAAATAGTTAAGAGGACTTATAAAGAACGTAAATTCGTCGGTGCTCAATATGTAAATAACTCTTGGGGAGAATATTACTCGTTTTACACTCCAATTTTAGATTCAAATGGAGATGTAATTAGTCTTTTAGGAATGGATCTCGATATGAGTTCTTTAAATCGAATAGTATCCGAAGATAAATCAAAGATTTTCAATTTCATAGTGAAGTTCTCGATTATTCTCTGCATCTTTTCATTAGTAATAACAGGCTTATCAATTTCAAGATTAACGCAACCGGTGAAATCTATAAATTCATTTTTAAAAATAATATCAAATGGAAACCTATCTCAAAAATTTGATTACTCTAAACACAAAAATGAATTTTCATCCATACAAAATCTATTTATTGACATGATTGAGAACATAAAAGTGATTTTAAAGTCAATTATTTCTACTTCACAGAAAGTGAATATTACATTTAGTGAAGTCGAGTCCAAGAAAACTGATATAATAACAAAAGTTTCAGATATAGAATCCTTAACATCAAACATAACAAAATCAAATGAAAAGATATTTTTAAATACAAATAATGTAAAAGATGAAATAGCATCCTTCAACCTATCCATCAATAAAGTATCGAGTGAAATTCAAAATATGAAAGAAATTAGTCAGAATACTCAAAAAATTTGTATAGAGAATACAGAAAATATTCAATCGTTCATGAATGAAATATCTAAGCTCATGAAGAAGTTTGAAAATTTTAAAACAAATATATCAATATTAAACGAATTGTCAATCGAGATAAAACAGATATTAAAAGAAATACATGAGATATCGAATCAAACCAAATTGCTATCTCTAAACGCATCAATAATAGCTGCATCAGCTGGAGAACATGGAGATGGATTCGCAGTAGTAGCAAAACAAATAGGTGAACTCTCGTATAAAACAAATCAATCTGTATCTCATATACAGGATACATTAGCAACAATTATAAAAACAATTTCTTTTATAAATTCAGAAACTGTAATTACATCAAATATATTTAAAGAACATGCTCTAAAGTCATCTATGTTTTCCAGAAACTTAAGTTCGATAAACCAACTTATATTGAGTACATCTACCTCTTTAGAAAACATCTCTGAAAAATCAAAAACACTGACAAACAAAAATGATTCAATTTTAAAATCAATAAAGTATATCCATGATGAATCTAAATCTAATAACTCTATAATCAAATCGATATCTGGAATAACATCTAAACTATCAGAATTATCTTCGAATTTTAGATTGGAATTTAGAAAAATAAGTAAATATATTCAAAACATACAAAAATCATACAAAGTATTTAAAATTGAAAAAGAGGAATAGAGATCTTTCATTAAGATTACTACTCCTCTTTTTCATTGCATCATTTAAAAATTGATAACAATAGTCCTGCGACTATAGCCGAACCTATAACCCCAGAAACATTTGGCCCCATAGCATGCATCAACAAAAAATTTGATGAATCTTCCTTTATTCCCATATTGTGAACGACTCTAGCAGACATTGGGACAGCACTTACTCCAGCAGCACCTATCATGGGATTAACTTTTCCTCTTGTTATAAAATACATTATTTTTCCAAATATCACGCCAAAAAACGTCCCAAATATGAATGCAATCAGTCCTAAAACAAGTATCTTTAATGTAGATAGTTGCAAGAACGTATTCGCTGTTGCCATTGCTCCAACTGTCAATCCTATAAATACAGTCACTACAAATAATAGTGCATTTTTTATGCTCTCAACCATCTGTGGAACAACTCCACTTTCCTTTATTAAGTTCCCAAACATGAGCATCCCAATCAATACAGCTGAACTCGGTACGATTAAAACTGACATTATCGTTACCATTATAGGAAATATTATTTTTTCAACTTGTGAAACTTTTCTAGACTGTACCATTCGCACACGTCTTTCCTTCTTAGTAGTAAGTAATTTTATAATAGGAGGCTGGATAATTGGTATAAGTGCCATGTACGAATACGCAGCAATAGCAACAGAACTAAGTTGATGTGATGCTAGTTTTCCTGTTAAATATATAGCTGCAGGACCGTCAGCACCACCAACCATACCAATGGATGCAGCTTCATTAGCATTAAACCCAAGCATGATAGCAATCATAAATGCTATAAAAATTCCTATCTGAGCAGCAGCACCTAACAAAAAATTTTCGGGATTAGAAATTAATGGTCCAAAATCAATAGAAGCTCCTATTGACATAAAAACTAAAGGAGGAAATATACCAAATTTTATTCCATTATATAGATAATATAAAAATCCTCCTTCCTCCATAAGACCGTCCCCTGAAGTGAAAGGAAGGTTAACAATTAACATACCAAAAGCAATAGGTAAAAGCAAATATGGCTCATACTTTTTAACTATAGCCAAATACATAAGAACCAATGAAATAAATATCATTATTAGGTTTTTGGGATTACTTACTAACAATTTTATACCTGAACTATCATAAAAATTGTTCATTATTTCTAAAAAATTAGAACTCAACCTATCATCTCCCCTGACTTATTACTAATAAAACATCCCCACTATTTACATTTTGTCCTTGAGAAACAAATATATCTTCCACAACTCCAGAAGTATTAGAAATAATTTCATTTTCCATTTTCATAGCCTCAAGAATCATTAAAGTACTCCCCTTAGAAACCCTATCTCCTTTGTTTACCTTTAAAGATACCACAGTCCCTTGCATAGGAGATTTAATATGTTCATCTAAATCATCCTTCACACGCATCGAATTACTCTTAAAGTCTTTAGCTTGGAATTCACCATCCCTATTTTCAACAACCTCTATCTCTACTTCATAAAGTTTTCCGTTAACCTTTATCCTATAAACTTTCATCGCTACACCTCCATTATATCCTCTTGATACTTTTGATCTTAACTGTCTTATTGTCTTCATTACCTACAGCATCAATGGAAGCTACAAATGCTGCAATCATCATATCTTCATCATTTATTTCTTCAAATTTTATACTATAATCCCTTTCCAAGGACTTTTTAAACTCAAAATTCTCAGTTTCTTTAGATACAGATTCACATTTATATATCACAATCTTAATTAAATTTATACTCAAAGATATAATTATCAAAATAACAAAAACTATTAATATACAAAACACAGAAAGCATAAAGGCATTCATAACCTCAATATTTGTATCCATATATACACTTCCTCACCTTAATCAAACTCTAAATTTATATTAATAGCTTTATTATCATTTTGACCATACTTCTTCTCTAAAAACTTTTTCGCCACCTGATTAAATAAAATATAACTCAGTACATCTTCATCGTTTTTTGCAAAACCATTACTTTCTTCCTTAAACTTCTGAAACTCATTTTTAATTAAGTCAGCTGGTCTACATACAATTTCTTCCTCATCACCTATTATCTTATATTTTAAGTCTTCATCAATTTCCAAAGGAGGTTTACCGTATAAACCTTTCACATAATCCTTTATCTCCTTTGATACTATTTTATATTTCTCTTTGCTCAAAATATTCATAATGGCTTGCGTTCCAATCATTTGAGAGAGTGGAGTCACAAGAGGAGGATACCCTAAATCTCTTCTTACATTTGGTATTTCCCTCAATACATCTTCAAATATATCTTCATTTCCTTGGGACTTTATTTGATTTACCATATTCGAAATCATACCTCCCGGAAGTTGAGTTTCTATTATTTGAGGATTTATAAAATATGATTTTGGCGTCAACGTTCCATCTTTCAAATATTTCTCTCTTATAGGTTTGAAATAATCTGATATTTCTTTCAGGCTATCAAATCTAATCTTGGTATCGTATTCGGTGTTTTCAAAAATCTTAACCAACGATTCAGTAGAAGGCTGACTAGTCCCTCCGCCAAATGTTGAAATAGATGTATCTATTATATCAACACCTGCTTCAACTGCTTTTAAATAAAGCATCTCTCCAATTCCACAAGTACAATGAGTATGTAATTCTAATGGTATAGAAACATTTTCTTTAATCTCTTTCACAAGGCTATAGCCATCATATGGTAATAGGATTCCAGACATATCCTTTATACACAAAGAATCTGCTCCCATGCTCTCTATATCCTTCGATAGTTTTACATAATAATCTTTGGTATGCACTGGACTTATTGAATAACTCATCGCAACTTGAATATGTACATTATACCGTTTGGCTGATTCAATAGATGTCCTCAAATTTCTCAAATCATTCAAAGCATCAAATACCCTTATTATATCAATACCATTTTCTATTGATTTAAATATAAACTTATCCACAACATCGTCCGCATAATGTCGGTATCCTAAAATATTTTGACCTCTCAAAAGCATTTGAAGTTTTGTCTTTTTAACTATCTTTCTAATACTTCTCAGTCTCTCCCATGGATCTTCATTCAAATACCTGATACAAGAATCAAACGTAGCACCTCCCCAAACTTCCAGTGCATTATATCCAATATCATCCATTCTATCCAATATAGGTAAGATTTCATCTGTAGTTAGCCTAGTTGCAATAAGACTCTGATGACCATCTCTTAAACAGGTTTCGGTTATTTTAAGTTTCAACTTGCAAAACCCCTCTACACTAACAATATTTTTATTCTTTTATAGTTAACCTTACACTTTCTGGAACAACACCTCCTATAAATTTGAGAACATTTCACTGAGGATACCGAAAATTTATTAAGGATATTTTCCTAAAACTATAAATCACACTAAGATTATGTATTTTTACCAAATCACATATAAATTATTAGCAATGACTTCAAATTTTAAACCGCTCAAGAAGATTATAACATATATCAAAATAAAAATATCCATGTAACAAAATCACATGGATACTTTTGAGCTCTATATTATTTCATTTAAGGTATGCCAAGCTAAAGTAGCACACTTTACCCTAGCAGGCATATTCTGCATATTTTGGAATACTATTCCATCTCCCAATCTTTGTATTTCACCCTCTGTTGCTTCTCTCTTAATCATGCGTATAAAAATATCAATGAATTCTCTCGCTTCACTAACGCTCTTACCCTTTACAAGATCAATCATAATAGAGGTAGATGCCATAGAAATCATACACCCATCTCCTAGAAAAGAAATATCATCTATAATTCCATCTCGTAATCTTATATAAATCGTAATTTCATCTCCACAGCTATGATTCACGCCTCTCTTCTTAACATCAAAAGGTGAAACTTCTCTCCTATTCTCTGTATTCTTACCATAGTATAGTATCGTATCTTTGTACAATTCATCAAGATTCATAATTCATCACCTCAAAACTTTAAAATTCCCTTAACAAGTTTAACCTTATCAAAAAAGTAATCTATCTCTTCTTTTGTATTGTAAAAACATAAACTGGCTCTAACGGTGGAGTTAATCCCAAGTTTTCTCATGAAAGGCTGGGAACAATGATGACCCGACCTTACTGCAATTCCAAAAGAATCTAATATTGTTGAAACATCATGTGAATGAACCCCTTTTATGTTAAATGAAAAAACGAGAGCACGCCCATCTAAACCACGAGGTCCATATAAAATAAAATCCACTTCTTGATTTGACTTATTTAAAAAATAATCCTTGAGCTTATCTTCGTAATCAATTATGGCTTCCATTCCTATTGAATTTATGTAATCAATTGCACATCCTAATCCTGCAATTGAAGAAACATTTTGAGTTCCTCCCTCAAATGCTTCAAAGTAATTTTTAAAAGTCACTTCATCCTCAAAAACATAATCAATCATGTCACCCCCATACAAAAAAGGTTCCATATCATTTATAATGCTCTCATTAACATACAAAACCCCTATACCCTGTGGGGCTAAAATCTTATGACCGGAAAATACTAAGAAGTCAATATCATCTTGAGATACATCAAACTTCATGCTCATCATAGCCTGAGAAGCATCAACAACAACTTTGGCATCAGCTTCTTTACACAGACTTATTACTTTTTTGTAATCGTGCCTAATTCCAAAAGTATTGGTAACAGGAGTGAATGAAACTAACTTTGGATTTCTACTAAGCTTCTCAATAAAATCATCCCATATAATTTCGCCATTCGAATTAACATAAAAGTAATTTAGCCTAATTCCTTTCTTATCACAAACAATTTTCCAAGGAACCAAATTAGCATGATGAGAATCTATTCCAATCAAAATCTCATCATTTTCTTTAAGATGCTTCATAGCATACGAAAACGCAATTATATTTAAAGCTTCTGTTGCTCCCTTTGTAAAAATTATATTTCTACTATTTGGAGAGACAATAAAGTCCTTAACCTTTTCCCTTACCGTTTCCATAATATGAACAGCCCTAGTTCCCATTATATGTGAACCTCTATTGGCATTTCCAAAGGCATTTACATAAACATTAGACGAAGCATCAATTACACACTTAGGCTTCAAACTGGTTGAAGCATTGTCAAAATAAACAATTGGAAAATTTTTTTCGTTTCTTTCCAAAAGACTTGGAAAATCATTTCTAATTTCATGAATATCCACTCAAACACTACCCCTAGCCTCATTAATATTTAATTCAAAATCATAAAATGCCTGTAACACAATTTAAAAACTCTACTAAACACATTCCAATAGAACATTCATAAACTTTTCTATAACCTCATCATCCTTCACCCTAGTTAACAAATTCAAAAATTTACCCTGTAAAATCAATACCCTAGCTTCTTTCTCGCTGAATCCTCTACACATCAAATAAAATACTTTATCTTTGTCAATTGAATTTGCTGTAAATCCATGAGAACCTTTAACATTTTTCTCATTACAGAGCAACAATGGAAGCGATTTATTTTTAGCACATTTACTTAAAATGATAACTTCCTCATTTTCACACCCTTCAGCATCAGAACATCCTTTTCTAAAGTCCACAGTTCCCCTAAAAATTTTTCTAGAATTACCAATCAATATTCCTTTGCCAAATATAGTTGAAATGCTTTTCTTACCTATCATAGATGATGTCAGGTTATAATCAAATTCACAATTATCCGAACATATGTAACATGCATCAATATTACTAGATGATTCCTCTCCATTTAAATAAACATTACAGTTAGTGTAAACATTATTTTTATTTATATTTACAAATAAAATTTCTATCCTACTTTTGTCATCACAATTGGCACATACATTTATAAATCCCTTTGAATTCGAATTAGAAAAAATAACTAAAGTTAACTTCGATTTATTTCTGAGATTAATATTATAAAGATGATTAAACTGACATCCATTTCCAGATATATCACTATACAAATATAGCTGAGAGGTATCGCCTTCACAATCTACGTTGAACGTTAAGGTAGAAAAATTTCCTTCCATGAAGTTCTTTACATTAAGTATCGACTCATTTTTAAACTTAATATTTACCAATTTTCCATTTTTCAGATTATTTATAATCGACTCATTAACACCTGCATTTATATTTTTACATACCGACTCAATATCAAAATTATTACTTTCAATAAAATCTACATAGACACTATCTCCATGGCTAATTTCAATTCTGGAATTATTATTTGTAGTATTTATAAAATCATCTTCACTAAAATTTCCATTTAAGTAGCTATAAGTTTTAACAAGCGATTTATTAATTCTAATTTTTTGAGTATCCATATACCTACAACCCCTGCATTTCAACATTTATAAGATTATTCATCTCAATCGCATACTCAAGAGGCAATTCTTTAGAAATTTCCTCAGCAAATCCTCTAACAATTAGTGCCTTTGCATCTTCTTCACTAAGACCTCTAGCTTGTAGATAAAATATTTTCTCATCGCTTATATTCCCAATCCTTGCCTCATGTCCAACATTTACATTTTCACAATTAACCTCAACGTACGGTATTGTATCAGACGAAGACTTATCATCCAGTATTAAAGAGTCGCATGTAATATTAGATCTAGATCCTTCAGAATTTTTCTTGAAAGATATCATACCTCTATAATTACTTACCCCACCAGATTTAGCAATCGACTTTGAACATATATTAGAATAAGTATTTGGTGCAGCATGAACAACCTTCGCCCCAGTATCTAAAAACTGACCTTCTGATGCAAAAGATATTCCTAAAAAATCACACGTAGCATTCTCTCCTCTAAGTATGCTCATGGGATATAACATGGATACCTTAGAGCCAAATGATCCAGAAACCCATTCAATTCTTCCATTTTTCTCAACAGCACAACGCTTAGTATTCAAGTTAAACATATTCTTGGACCAATTCTCTATAGTTGAATATCTAAGTTTTGCATTTTCTTTAACGAATAATTCAACACAACCTGCATGCAAATTATAAACATTGTGTTTAGGTGCAGAGCAACCTTCAATAAAACTCAATTGAGCACCTTCATCTACAACAATTAAAGTATGTTCAAATTGTCCAGCCCCTTTTGCATTCAATCTAAAATAAGATTGTAGTGGAATTTCAACCTTGACACCCTTCGGTATGTACACAAATGATCCACCTGACCAAACAGCACCATGTAGAGCCGCAAACTTATGATCTGTTGGAGGGACAAGCTTCATAAAATATTCCTTGACAAGTTGCTCGTATTCTTTTAGTGCTAACTCCATATGCATATATATAATACCTTGATTCTTTAAATCTTCCCTCACATTATGGTAAACAACCTCTGAATCATATTGAGCTTCAACGCCTGCTAAACTCTCTTTTTCAGCATCTAAAATTCCCAATTTATCAAAAGTATCCTTTATGTACTTAGGCGTTTCCTCCCAGTTATCAGAAAACTTACTATTTGGTTTAACATAAGAAACTATATTTTTAATATTTAATTCTTCAATATTGGGTCCCCAAACTGGAAGATCCATTTTATTATATATCTCGAGCGAACTTAATCTAAAATCAGTCATCCACTTAGGCTCATCTTTTTGTTTAGAAATTTCAATAACTACTTCTGACGATAAACCTCTGCTACTTATAAATTCTTCATACCCCTCCTGCTTAAAATCATAGCGACTCCTATTTATGTCATCTATTCTCACAGACTAATCGTCCCCCTTTATAATACTGGCATATCCATTTCTATTTATCTCATTAAAAAGATTCATATCCCCAGTTTTTATATTTTCTCCGTCTTTCAATACATGCACATGTGTAACATCTAATTCCCTTATAACTTCTTCTCTGTGAGTTATAATAATTACAGCTTTATCATTTGTTAATACTTCTTTGAGCGTAGAGCAAACTGATTTAATGGCATCAACATCTAATCCTGAATCAATTTCATCTAACATAATCAATTTAGGATCTAGAAATTTCATTTGAAGAAGTTCACTCTTCTTTTTCTCTCCACCTGAGAAACCTTCATTTAAATATCTAAACATATGAGATTCATCAAGCCCTACATCTTTAAATTTTTTAACCAAGCTTATATTAAACATCAAATCCGGCTTTTCATTTTTTATCTTTGCTTTAAGCTCTCTAAGATAGTCTTTAAAAACAAGCCCCTCAATTTCTTGTACCTGTTGAAAACACAAAAATATGCCCAGCCTAGTTCTTTCATCAGGTTTTAAATCATTTATCCTATGCCCATCAAAAATTATATCTCCGCTTTCAACCACGTACTTAGGATTTCCGAGAACACTCATAGAAAGAGATGATTTCCCACTACCATTTGGACCAAGTATAATATGTACTTCACCTTTATCAACAGACAGATTGACATCATTCAAAACCCTTTTTCCGTTTACATTTACAGTTAAATTCCTTATATTTAAAAGATTCATAAATGAACTCCTTCTAAAACTTGCAAAATATATAATCTATATCTTTTTAGTATGAATTAAAATTAATTTATATTTTACCCACATAAATATTAAATTGCAATATCAATTAGAAATAATTTAGAAAATGAAAAAGGTAACATTTTCAACAAATGTTACCTAACTTAATACCTCGATTAAAGGTTTATTATCTATTTTTATTCTCTGTTCTCTTAAATTTAGATCATTTACTTTAGCAAGTTGCATGTATGTATGTATGTATGCTTCGTCTTTAAAAAACATCAAGGTTGATAAATCATAATGCGTGAATACCATTATATCAAGCTTATTGAAATAAAAACTTGGAAAATGTATTTCTCTTGTACAAAGAGTCAAGAACATTTTAAATACATCAAAGTCAATAACCTTATATATTTCCTCATCTCTTACATGAGAACGTAATATATTTATAAGCTTTATAGAATCCTTATAATCTAAATCCCTTAGCATATATAAAATTTTCATATTTTCAATGGTATTAATATTGAAATTTCCTATAAAAACAGAATTATTGTTCAATTTAAAAATATCCTCAAAAAACCTAAATATTTTATCCTCAAACTTCAAATTATGATCCTCAAAATTTAGACTATTCCTATCATTAAGATTATCCAAACCATTTACATCTAAAACTCTTAAGAAATATTCTTCTTCAATATTTTCAATTCCAAAACTTAAAAAATTTATGAATCTTTTAGAAAATTCTCTCTCAAGAGTATTAAGTATATATAACATAGCTACCCCCTAATTCCCATTCTTTTACCATGTTAAGGTAATTATACATAATTATTTTTTATAAATAAAGTTAAACTACCCACAAAAAAAGTATGATTTTTTACAAAAATTTACTAATAATTTTCTAGTAGCCTTTCTATGGCATAAGCCACTCCATCTTCCGAAACATTCAAAGTTATAAAATCCGCTTTATCTTTAAGTTTATCTATAGCATTACCCATAGCAACCCTACACCCACTCTCACAAAACATAGATATATCGTTCTCTCCGTCTCCTATGCACATAACATTTTCTGTATTTAATCCAAGATATCCTTTTAGAACCTTTATACCATTGCCTTTACCATCACCTTTTTTCAATATTTCAACGGTATTAATCCATGAATATTCAACTTCGAATTCATCTGTTTTCCTAATTTCTTCTAACACAATTTCTAATTTCTTATTATCATCACATGCTATAACTGCCTTACATATTTGATCTCCCTTGTTTTTAAATATACTTTTCCAATAATCCTCACTATACACAACAAACACATTCATAGCATACTTACCTTTTACATGTTCATTAACATAGTCTTTCATCTCGGTATTGGAATAAATAGTATCTATTGTAGAATAATGTACATTAAAATTTTTTCCTTTTACAAATTTATATATTTTTACTAAATTATCTACACCTAAAAAGCTTGAATATAACAAACTACCGGATATAGTATCATAAACATAAGTTCCATTATTACAAATTATATAAGGTTTTATGCCTATAACTTGTGAAAAATACATACTGTGTACAAATAATCTCCCCGTTACAAATGCAATTTTTATTCCCATATCATAGGCTTTTTTTATACTATATACGTTTCTATCTGATATAGTTGAAATATCCCTAAGAGTAGTACCATCCAAGTCCAGACAAATTAACTTAATATGTTTATCCATAAATCCTCCATTTAAAATTAAAACTTTTTCACGATATAAGTTTTATTAAAACTATACAAAATCGAATTCAATACAACTCCACACACTGCTATAAAAATATAATATCTTTGTATCAAATAAAATATATTAGTAGATAATATTATTAGTAAGGTGTTCATCAATACTAAAATAAAAAAATCGTATTGATTATTCCTTGTAATATAAAATTTATATCCTTCTAGTTTTAGAAATACCATTGTATAAAATGAGTAAATAATGGCTAATGTAAATCCAAAAAATATTATAAACACTATCCTTAAATTACTAAAAAACAATATAAGCAAAGAAAATAAAAAAATAGCTAATAAACATAATATAAATGTACAGAAATTTATTATCACAACCTTATGAACGATTAAATTTTTAATTAAAATTTTCTTGTTTTTGAACTTATCTATGCATAAAATCAAACATCTTAGAATTTCCATTGATAATTGGAAAAAGTATAGTAAAACTACCATGAAAAATGTGTTCAAAATACTTATATTATTTAAATATTTAGGTACAAATTTATATAACAACACTCCCATAACAAATGCTAATATAACAAAAATCATATAAAATATAAATGAATTTGATTTAATATTACTTGACTTAAGTTTCTTCTTCACAATATATTCTTTCAAAATCTCACACCTTTTAAATATTTAAAAATGATGAAAATATATATGATTTTAAATACTATCTTTATTACAACAAAAAGTACGTGTTCATAAAACACGTACTTAAATATACATCGACAAATATTAAAATAATTTTTAAAACTATCTAAATTTAAGCTATTCTAAATTTAAATTTATAAATGTAACATTAACTATATAATCTATCAATCCTTCAGTATTCCTTGAAGTAATACATTCCATATTAAATATTTTTAAATTTTCATATTGATTAACTTTATCTATAAATTTTTGAATATCTACTTTAATTTGATATTTATTTGGTATCCTATTGTATTTCAAAATCAATCTCTTATATTTGAAAATTGGAATGCTGTTGAAAGAATATAATCCAGAATTATTAACATATTTCATATCGTCTAATAAAAACTTATAATTTTTACTATATGAGTTTCCCAAAATTACATCTGAGAAATCATCTCCACTATTAAATCTCATTCATGCAAAATCCCCCTTGATAAATATATTAGATCACTAAATTAAGAGAATTCCACTGACTTATACATCATTTTTCGTTTTCAAAATCACTTTCTTTATAAAATATTTTAATTATAATTCCTTTATTCTAGATTCTAGATAAAAATCAAAAATAGTAATTCTAGAAAATTAAAACCACTACATCAATTGCTTCATTCTAAATTATTAGATATAACCTTATCAAAAATGTCTTTCGACTCAAACAAATAGGAAACAATAATTTGTAAATACATACTCCACATGAATCGCAATGTATTTCTAATCCTATCTTTCTCATACAAATTGTAAATATACGTATCTGAACCTTCAAAAGTAAATCTTAATTTTGATAAATCAGAGTTCAACATTTTATCTATTAGCATCAAATCATTTACGGATTTTATATTAAACTCAAATTCATGTAATGATATTCCATCAGATTCATATCTACTGTTATCTTCGTACTCAAATTCGAGTTCTATAGATTCGTCGCCCAATAAAAGTTCCACTTTATCTATATTTTTCTCAAACCCCTTATTTGTAATTCCCAAACCAAGAGTCACAAAATTAAGTCTCTCTCCTTTATTCATTTGTAAAAATGATGATATATATACTGACTTATCCACACCATAAGGAAACTTTATATCATAGTCTAAGGAATGTACAATCCTACGAATCGTTCCGTCAGAGACACTCACTAACTCCTCATATTGACCTTTATTTTCTTGATTCGTGAATATAGGAAGAAGTTCATAGGCATGCTCTACGTTTCGATCTATATTTTCAACAGAATCATTATGTAAATTTTCCCAGAGCTCAGCAAATCCCTTATAAAAACTATTTATATACTCAATTTTACTATCACTATAATCTTTTTTAAGGTCACTTACACCTAAATCATTCAAATTTTTAAAATTAAATGTTACGCCTAAATCACTACTTATTTCCTTTAGAATTGGTTCACTAAAAATCATTTTTCCAATTTTTAACCTTGTATCTTTAACATTTCTCAAAGTTTTATTTTCCTGATATAATTTCTCCATCCAATAAATCTTTTCGTCGTCGTTAATATCTCTATTAAATAATATCCTATATATCATATTTAAAAACTCTTCATCACTTACTTCTCTAGACGAAAATTCATCACCAGATAAAAAAGATATCATATAGTCATACAGTGACATTTCGTGATTTCTTATCAAATAGCTCCAATATTCAACACCAATATCATCTTTAGCATCTCTATATAAGAAAACCTCATAGGTCCTAGCTACGAAATTTTCTATAGAATTATAGTTAGCACCCGCCCTGACACTCATAGTAAAAACATTCAAAGTCACAAGCGTTGTGCATAAAACTTTAAAAAATCTTTTCCTCAAGATAAACCCTCCATGATTAAAAACAATATTTAGAATAGTTGAATCTCTTAATTTCATCTATCGAAAACATATATTCTAAAACCTTTGAATATCCAACAGGAAGAATAAAACTTATTTTCTTGTTTCTATTTTTCTTATCCCTAATTAAAGAATCATAAAATAATTTACTATTAAATATTTTTAAATCTATATCAATTTTAAATTTCCTTAAAATATTAGTTATGTAATCAAAATATTCCCTATTTATAAAACCACATTCATAAGAAATACACGCCTCATAAAACATTCCTATAATAACCGCTTCACCATGAGTATATCTATTATAATCAGTAACACTCTCCAAAGCATGTCCCAGAGTATGTCCATAATTCAGGATCTTCCTCGTAGAAAAATCAAACTCATCCCTCTCAACTACACTAACTTTGAATTTACAGCTAGTGATAACTATTTTTTGTATAACCTCAAAATTCATATCAAAAATATCATTTAAATTTTCGTCAATATATTTCAAAAAATCATGATCGAATATTATACCATACTTTATGGTTTCTGCCAACCCAGAGATTAGCTCTCTCTTCGAAATACTTTCTAAAAACTTCATATCTATAATAACTTGATCAGGTTGTTTAAACGTACCTATAAGATTTTTTGAATTTCCAAAATTCAAGCCATTTTTACCACCTATAGAACTATCTACCTGGGAAAGTAAAGTGGTAGGTATGTTGATAAATTTAATACCTCTCATATATACAGCGGAAATGAATCCACATATATCTCCAATCATTCCTCCACCGATTCCTACTAAAACAGAATTCCTAGATAAATTAACCTCATTTAACTTTCTAATTATATCCATAAATGTATTTATATTTTTGTATTTTTCTAGACTTTCAACAAGATAAATATTCTCACTAGAAATACCTTCTAAAAAATTTTTTAAATACATAAATTGAAAATTTTCATAAAGTAGCTTGTCTATTACAAAAAATTTATTATCATCTTTAATTTGATGTTTTATTTTATATAGAATATTTCTACCAATCTTTATATCACATTTATGATTTTTCAAATTGAGGACAAATTTTTCCAATTTCTACTCACTTCCTCCATGCTATCACCTGAAAACTTTTTTAAAAACTCTTGACATATGACGGTATTAGCAACATTTTCTCCAACTATAGAGGCTGCAGGTACAACATTACAATCACTTCTTTCAATATCTGCATAGTCCTCCTGATTAGTCAAAATATCAATAGTTCTGATAGGATTATATAAAGTCGGTATAGGCTTATGATAACACTTTATAACTATTTCTTCTCCATTACTCATTCCTCCTTCTATACCGCCAGCCATATTAGTCCTTCTCCTAAATTTCCCATTTTCATAAACTATTTCATCGTGAGAGTCACTACCAAGTTTTTCACTTGTCCTAATTCCATCTCCAAATTCAATTGCCTTCATCGAATTTATACTCATTAAGGCTGCAGATAAAACCGCATCTAATTTTCTATCATACTGTACATAACTTCCTAAACCTACTGGTGTATTTTTTATCCTTATTTCATACGCTCCCCCCAAGGTATCTCCTTTTCTTTTAACATCATCAATTAAACGCATCATATCTTTAGATATTCTTTCGTCTAAACATCTGATAGGAGAATTGTTTTCATCTCTTATCTGATAAAAATCGTACTTTTTATTATTATAAATGTTTCCAATCTGTATAACATGAGAGGCACTTTCTATACCAAATTTATTTAAAAATTGTGTGCAAATAGATCCTATAACAACTCTAATAGCTGTCTCTCTTGCACTACTTCTTTCTAGTACATTTCTACAATCATTAAAATTATATTTAAGAACTCCCGATAAATCTGCATGACCTGGTCTTGGTTTCAACACCCTTCTAGAGCTAACATCGCATCTTACAGGATCCATTAGATCCTTCCAATTTTCATAATCCTTGTTATATATAATAAACGATATAGGCGATCCTATAGTCATAGAATTCCTAATTCCAGATAGAAATTCAACTTCATCGCTCTCAATTTTCATACGATCACCTCTTCCGTATGAATCCTTACGCTTCTTTAATACCTCATTAATTTGATCAATATTTATATAAAAGTTAGATGGAAATCCTTCTATTATGCCTAAAATTCCCTTACCATGTGATTCACCTGCAGTAAAATATCTAAATATATAAATCCCATCCCTTCTCATTCTAGAATCTTCCTTAAATTTTCATAAAACAATGGAAATGAGATATTAACACAATCTCTATTGTGCATTTCTATTTCAACTCCACTTATGTTACTCAATATGTCTAAAGCCATAGCAATCCTATGGTCATTGTGATTATTAACAACTGCTGATCTAATACCTTTCCCTCCATGTATTTTTATCCCATTTTTTATTTCACAAATATCTATACCCAATTTCTTGAACTCACTAATTATACTATCTATTCTATCACTCTCTTTGTGCCTGAGCTCATCAATATCTCTTATCACACTCTCACCATCGGCAAAACAACATAAAACACATATAATAGGAATTTCATCAATAAGCCTTGGCATAATATCTCCACTTATAGAAATTGGTTTCAAAATACGTGGACCATAAACTTTTATATCACAAATTTCCTCAAAACAATTTTCACGAATATTTAATAACTCAATGTCTACACCCATAATTCTTAAAACATCAATTATTCCTGTTCTCGTCGGATTTATCCCAACGTCCCTAATCAAAATTTCTGATCCCTCAATTCCTGCTGCCAAAACCATAAAAAAACTTGCAGAAGATATATCTCCAGGTATCAAAACATCATTGCAAATTAATTCACTCTTTTCAATGGACACCACCTTATCATCAATAGTTATTTTAGAACTAAAATGTTTAAGCATACGCTCTGTGTGATCACGCGTTTTAACATTTTCGTAAATCTTAGTCACAGAATCAGCATAAAGTCCTGCAAATAAAATACAAGATTTCACCTGAGCACTATCCATTTCCATTTTATAATTAATCGATTTTAGATCGTTTCCTTTTATATAAATAGGAGCAAACTTATTTTCATCACTTCCAAATATATTTGCACCCATAAGCGATAGGGGTTTTATTATTCTATCCATAGGACGCCTCCTTATGGATGCATCGCCATCTATAATAGACTTAAACTTATTCCCACTTAAAATCCCACTCAAAAGTCTAATCGTTGTACCCGAATTTCCAACATCCAAAACCCCATCATAAAATCTAAAAGAATATAATCCATTTCCATGTACCCAAACATTGCATCTATCTATTTCTATATTAACTCCTAGATTTCTCAAACATTTTAATGTGCTCATGGAATCTTGGCTAAATAAAAAATTACTAATCTTTGTTATTCCTTTTGATATAGCCGAAATCATAAGAGCTCTATGCGATATTGACTTATCTCCAGGTACACTAATTTCCGATTTAATCCTTCTCAATCTTTTATTCAAAGTTTTATCCTCCTGAAAAATCAAAATAAAACTTTTCTAATTTCATCTATTTTATCACTAATCTCCTTAAAATGCTCAGGCTTTATGGACTGGTTACCGTCTGACAATGCCTCATCAGGATTGTCGTGAACTTCAACCATAATACCATCACATCCAGCTGATACGCCTGCCAATGCAAGTGGAAAAATTAAATCACGTCTACCAGATGCATGACTAGGATCAATTATAATCGGAAGATGAGAAATGCTCTTCACAAGTGGCACTACTGATATGTCTAATGTATTCCTCGTTGATTCCTCAAAAGTTCTAATTCCTCTTTCACAAAGTATAACATTCATGTTCCCATTGGAAACAATGTACTCAGCACTAAGCAAAAGTTCCTCTAAGGTAGCACTCATACCCCTTTTTAATAAAATTGGTTTTTTTAATTTTCCCAGACGCTTCAGCAAATCATAATTTTGCATATTTCTGGCACCGACTTGAATTATATCTGAATATTCGTTAAACAAATCAATGTGTTCAATAGACATTATTTCACTTACAATTTTAACATCAAGTTCATCTGCAATTGTCCTCATGGATCTAAGAGCTTCCTCACCAATACCCTGAAAAAAATACGGAGACGTCCTCGGTTTAAATGCCCCTCCTCTAATTATGTTGACCCCAAATCCTTTTAAAGATGAAGCAATTTTCCTAAATGTCTCTTCATTTTCGAAGGAACATGGACCACCTATTTTCTGAAAATGTCCATTTCCAATTTTAAAACCTCCAACATCTATGATGGTATCTTGATCTTTAAACTGTCTGCTTACAAATTTATATTGTGCATCAATTTCAACGATCTTTTCAATACCAGTAAACCTTTCTGCAATATACCTTTTTGTAATTTGATTCGATAGTAAATAAACACCCCTTAGTTTTTTATCAAAATTAAAATCTATAAACTTGAAATCTGAAATAAAATTTCTGATTTTATCTACCTGATCAATAGAAATATTTTCTTTAAAAAATATAAGCATTAATTTTCTCCTATTATCAAATCTTGTACGGAAAAATAATTTAAAATTCCATTATCAATTTTACCATCAATATTTCCTTTTTCCAATTTTGAAAATATTTTTAGAAATTTCATGTGAATAAAATAGGTTTCCTAAAATTTTTTTTTCTGTTAAAATATCTTCAACTTTAAATACTGAAGGGTGGTTACACATGGAAAATATAGGTAACATGTTAAAAAGATATTTTACAAAAACACTTGAGGACAATCCTTCCCTTAGTGTCTTTGATTTATTTAAATGGAAAAGAGTAGATGTTATACTCAAAGATTACAAAACAGGAAAAACGTTGCATGAAATGAGAGATTTAGAATTCCCCGAACACTTCTCTCAAACTGCTTGCGATATAATTGCTACAAAATATTTTAGAAAAAGCGGAGTTCCAAACGAGACTGGTGCTGAAAATTCATTTAGAATGATCGCTGATCGACTTGTCAAATTTTGGCTATCTTCATTAAAAGACGAAGGTCTCATCAAAAATGAAAATCAAGAGAAGATATTTTATGATGAAACGGTTTATGCATTTATTGATCAGAGATTTGCTCCAAATTCACCTCAGTGGTTCAATACAGGTTTAAATATGGCCTATGCTATAAAAGGAGAACCTCAGAGCACTTATTACTACGATGTCAGCAAAAAAAGCGTAGTGAAATCAATCGATTCTTATACTAGAACTCAAGCATCTGCATGTTTTATATTATCAATAGAGGATACCTTGCTTGGTCCACATTCCATATCTGAGCAATACATAACAGAAACTAAATTATTTAAATTTGGCTCAGGAACAGGTACAAATTTTTCAAATATCCGTGCTGTGGGAGAAAAACTTTCAGGAGGAGGTTTCTCATCTGGTTTAATGAGTTTCTTGAAAGGTCTTGATAGAAATGCCGGAGCTATAAAATCTGGAGGTACAACTAGAAGAGCTGCCAAAATGGTGTGTTTAGATATAGACCACCCAGAGATTGAAGATTTCATAAATTGGAAATCGATAGAGGAAGACAAGGTACGTGCCTTGAGTAAAATGGGATATGATGGTAGTTTTGAAGGAGAGGCTTACAACACAGTATCAGGGCAAAATTCTAATAACTCAGTTAGGATTAATGATGAATTTATGAAAAAAGTTATGGATTTGAATAAAAATCCTGATTCCACAATCACTTTAAAAGGAAGAGTAGATTCATCCGTCGATAAGATTGTTAAAACCGAATTCTTATGGAATATTATGAATGAGGCTTCTCATAAATGTGCTGACCCAGCTCCACTATTTGATGATACTTTTAATGCGTGGCACACGTGCCCTGCAGGTGAGGATGGGAAATTTGGAGCGAAGTACAATCGAATTAATTCAACTAATCCATGTGCTGAATACGCATTTTTAGATGATACATCTTGTAATTTAGCATCAATAAATATATTAAAATTTTATGATAATGAGAACAATAAATTTAAACTCGATGAATATACACACATGATAAGAATATGCCAACTTATATTAGAGGCATCCATACATTTTGGACAATTTCCTACCCAAGACATTGCAAGGAAAACCCACATGTTTAGAACAACAGGACTCGGCATATGCAATCTTGCATCTCTGCTCATGATTATGGGAATTCCTTATGATTCAGATGAAGCCAGATGTTTTGCATCAAGTATCATTGGCATATTAACAGGAGAAAGCTATTTTATATCATCAGTCATGGCAAAATCCATTGGTGCCTTTGAAAAATTTGAGATAAATAGACCATACATGTTGAAAGTTATACGAAATCATTCTCGTGTTGCAGGATATCTAAATGATGATTTTGAGGACCTTAATTATACTCCTGTGAAAGTTGATCATTCCATCTTATATTCAATGAATTTAGGTGAAATATCAAAATACTTAAAAGAGGTTTGGGGAAATGTTTGCACACTTGGTGAGAAATATGGATATAGGAATGCTCAAGTATCTGTGATTGCTCCAACTGGTACGATATCTTTTGCCATGGATGCAGCATCTACCTCCATTGAGCCGTTTTTTTCACATATAGTATATAAAAAACTCTCAGGTGGTGGATATTTAACACTTTCAAATCCTGTAATAAGAGATACTCTTAAGAATCTCAAATATTCAGACAATCAAATTAAGGATATTTTATATTACATAGAAAAGACTGAGTTAGTAGAAAGTAATGGAGTGAAATATGAAAAAGTAGTTGATGGTAAGATAGAAGGTGCTCCTCATTTGAAAAGCGAACATCTAAATATTTTTGATACTGCAAATACATGTGGAAGTGGTTTAAGGTTCATCTCACCGGAAGGTCATGTGAAAATGGTAGCTGCAATAACACCATTGGTATCTGGCTCAATCTCAAAAACAGTTAACCTTCCAAACAATTCAACAGTTGATGATTTCAAAAACATAACTATGCTGAGTTGGAAACTTGGAGTTAAGGGAATTTCTTTGTATAGAGATGGTAGTAAGTTTGCACAACCTTTAAATAAGAATTTAGAAGACACAAACGATGCTCATGACTTAGAAAATCTTACATACTACGAGCTTCTATCCGTATCGAAATCGATGAAAGACAGGATGAAAAATCATTCTAAACGAAATAAGCCTTCTGGTATTAGAACTGGCACAACACACCCAGCCGAAATTGAGGATATAAAAATTTATACAACAGTTAATAGAAATACAGATGGTGAAATTTGTGAAATATATATAACAACAGATAGAGAAGGAACTTTAATAATGGGTTTATTGAATTCTTTATCTAAATCTTTGTCTGTTATGCTACAACATAAAGTCCCACCTCAAGATATCTCAACCATGCTTAGAGGACAAAAATATGAGCCTCATGGATTTGTCAAAAGACATCCTTATATAAAACATGCATCATCAATTTCAGATTTAATATCTAAAATTATTGATATAGAATTAGGTGACTACAGCTACTGCCAAATAAAACCTAATATAAACACTGAATCATTAAGTTTCCTATCTGATACCATCGATATGGTAAATTATGAAAAAATATATAATAAAACTTGTTCCAACTGTTCGAGTACTAAGATGTTTAGGAATGGGACTTGCTATGTATGTGGAGAATGTGGTTCAACAACAGGATGTAGCTAAGATTTTAAACAAAGTATATTTTTTATTTATTTAAAATATACTAAATTAAAATCAATATTAAAGGACACACTATGTCTAAAACTTTTATAAAAGGTATCTATTATAAACCTGATAGTGTTGATGAAAACCCGTATTATATTTTGAAAAATGCTAATAAAAACAAACTTAATTTTGTAATAATCGAATATTCAAATAGTGATTTGTTTTCGAACATAAATATTGATAAAAAACAGTTTTTAAAACTTAGATACATTCAAGAAAAAATAGAATTGTTTGAAAAAAAGTATAGAAGCATCGTTGGAATACTTTGTTTTAAATGTCGATCTATCATAGGTCCAATTAGGATATTACTGTCAAAGACTATATTTTGTAGTGAGATACTTAAACTCAACAATTTTTATTTATGGTGTTATGTAAATCAACCAACATTAATTTTATCTAAAATCAATTATCCATACGTTAAAAATAAAGCAATAAGGAAATACTTTTCCTTATTTTCTGATAATTTTATAAAATCTACTGATAATTTTATAGATATATTAAATAATAATTTTAATGTCGCCCCTATATATACCGATAAAGGCTATATATACATAAAAAATATTTATGAAAACTCTCATCTACTAAACTTTTCAGAAATAAAACAATTTATAATATCTCAAATCAAGAATGGTAATTTTTATACATCAAATTCTGATGATCTTTATTTAAACTTAGGGGTTAATAGACGTAAAAATATTACTAAAATAAATCTTCGTATTCAATCTCCATATTTTCTATACCAAAAATTTACTATTTTAAATAATCAAAACAACACTATTAAGATACAAGATTTATATAATTTAAAAAATGTATCATACTATCTTGACATAAAAAATAATGCAAATAAATTTATTGTCTTCAAAATAATTTCAAAGAACAATTTATTTGCATTAACTCCACCTATATTTATCAGATGAATTTCTTACTTTTTGGCTCTATTTGATTTAGGCTTTGGTCTATGCTTTATAACTTTCCTATTTTTATTCTTAATTTTTTCCCGTCGGTCATCCATGTACAAATCTATAAACCAAAGCAACAAAATAACATATACCCACTGAACTATATAAATTATGTAGTTAGGAAGGTTTACAAAAACTGAACCAGCGAACGAAATTAGAAACAGACTAAACACTATCCATTTATTTATTTTCAAATTTGATAAAATAAATATCTTAAGCAAATTATAACTAAAGAAAGCTATTATTATAAATAAAACAATACTTAAAATTTTCATGTATCTAAACTCCTCAATACCAGTTATTTTTTAAAAATTACCAAACCAGATGCCATACATTACCTTAATATTTAAATATACTTTAGACAATACTAAATTAGGAATCATAGAAAACCTAATTTAAAAAGGAGGATTTTTGATAAATATGAAATTTTTAAATAGTATAGCTCTAGTATTGGTAATCGTGGGAGCAATAAATTGGGGATCCATAGGATTTTTTAAATTTGACTTTATATCTTATCTTTTTGGACAACTAACATTACTAAGCAGGATAATATTTGCTGTAGTTGGAATATTCGGAATATACTCTATAAAATTTCTGCTAGATCTCACATCCGAGTAATAATTAAACCAAGTTAAAGGCTTTAATTTTACCTTTAATTTGGTTTATTTTTTATTATATCAAACAAATCTAATGCTGCGTTTTTAGGACCATCTTTTTCCATTCCAACTATACCTAGACAAGTTTTTATTTCACCAATTTTAATTTTAAATTCAAACATTTTGCTAAAATACCTGTCAAGAAGTACATCTACCTCTTCTCTTCTCTGCAAAGGACCGAAAGGATTTGCAAAATACGAAGACACCAGTCCTTTCTCATGTGTTGTACCCTTAGCTATTCTATTTCCATCCTTGAAAATTTTAAGAATATCTTTTTTAAATTTTTCTTCGTATAATTTTATAGTGCTACCTTCGACTCTTTCATAATTATTAGCATACAAAAATAAATCTACTTTACTTCCCCTGATAATATCTCTATAATTAGAAACTGGCATCACAAGACGAGCGTTAGTTTTATCTGGATTCATAAATATACTTCTGTTTATTTCCTTAAATGCATATCCTTGATCTAAATCATCCAATCTAACAAATGCACCTATTTCAGTTCCATAACCGTATACACCATCTTGCATGATTTTTAATACGCCCATATCATCAAATATCACAACCATATCTGATATATATTCCTCACCTAGACTTCTAAAAGCCTCCAACGATTCTGATTTTCCAACTCCCGAATCTCCTACAATTACAATATTAGAGGAAGTCCCATCCTTTAGGGTAATTGAAACCATAGCACCATGAACTGGTAAATATCCTCTTTTAATCATGAATATATTGTGAAGAGTTAGTGCCATTTTCTTCAAGTACCCAAAATAGTCGATCTCCTTACCATAGGTGATTACTCCAACTAATATTCCATTTTTTTCATCGTCATAGAAAACCGTTCTATGCTTACTATTTTTATCTAACGTAATATCTTCAGCTCCGTAAAGACAAACCACATCTGGTTTAACTCCAATATATTCATCTCTGTGGGCAATTTCAAATAAATTTGATAAAGCAATACCATTAGCCATAAAGTCCCTGTGAAAATAAATAAATGCTAATAATTCACCAATCTTCGCAGGGTAGCAAAACCAATCTTCATCCTCTATCTCACAATTCAGAAATGGGTTATCATAAACTTCCTCAAAGCATCCTTCTCTCGTATTTTTCTTAGGATAACATATAAAAGGTGCTTCCAAAGAAATAGTATCCACAAATTTTATATTCTTCACTATTTTATATCCTTCGAAGTCCCAACTATAATTGTTTAAAATTATCGATGCATTATTTCCGGATTTTAATTGTCTATAAACAAGCGGTTCCTTTGAAGTAACTGACTTCTTGACCTTCCTATACAATTCTGTAACAAGATTTGTAAAATTTGTATTTGCACTAACAAATCCAAGTTTTATTACACCCTCATTTAAATAATTTTGAGTTAAAATAGTATACCTTTCAAGTTTTATCCAATAAGAATACAAATCATCTATAAAATTATCAAATTTATATTTGTCTTCAAGTACATAAGCATACTTGATTTTCATATTAATTACTTCTTGTCTATCAAAAATAGTCAATAATTCAATTATTCTTATCAATGATAATACAAACTCATCCATGTTCTCTATACCTCTCAAAAGGTATTTAAAAACACTATCTTTTCTTTCTATCTTCTTATTTAAGTAGTTTGTCAATACATTTCTAAATCCACTACTCTCAAGCACATCTTCAAAATTATTACAATATTTCTTGGTAAAATTCATCATAACTTTATCATTACTTAGTGAAAATTCTTTTATCATTAACTCCCTCACCTACCTTAAAAACTCAAACAAACTCCTTATAAACTTCATTTATCTTATTACGCACAATATTATTTAAATCATTTATCTCATCAGTACTTAATTTTGTAACATCTATAGACTCTAAGAATATTGCCTTTACATCACCCTTCGAAATCTTCTTGTTGTTATCCTCGTAAACACTTCTAGTACCTACCAAAACTAAAGGAAGTATCTTAGCACCTGATTTCAAACTCATCTTAAAACTCCCTTTTTTAAATTCACCAATTTCACCTGTGGTGCTTCTAGTTCCTTCTGGGAAAATACACATGCTGATACCATTTCTTAAGTTATTAACTCCCTTATTTATTTCGTTTATAGAATTACGGACACTATCCCTATCTAAAAAGATACACCCACACATACGCATCCAATTACTCAAAACAATTATATTCGATATCTCTTTCTTACAAACGAAATTAAAATATTTGGGAAATGCCTTTATAATCACAGCAATATCTGCAAGGCCTAGGTGATTGGAGACTATAAGATAAGTTTCATCAACATCCACATTTTCTATACCCAAAACCTCGAAATTCATACGTGAACTTCTAAACATAGTATCAGAATAAAGCTCGTAGGACTTAGATGCAATTTTATAAAATGTTTCCATGTCCCCACTAATATAAGACGCTTTAAACTTTCTATAATTAAAGGCCAAGTACAGCCAAAGCTTTGCTGATAAAATCCAATGAATAAATGTTTTAAACACAACATCACCCTAATTCTAAACCAAAATTCAAAAATACTTTTTATTTTAATTATATTAACTAACTGTAAGAAATTACAAGTAATTTTTTATTTCGTGAATATTACTTAAACACTATGAAAAAATACCTAAATATGTACCAAATCTTTCCTTAAGAGGTGAACAGATGAAAATATTCTATAAATTCATTTTTATAATTTGTTCTTTTTTATTAATATCTTGCTCCAAACAAGAAAATATTTTAGACATTTTTTTCTTTGATGTAAAACAAGGTGATTCAAGCTTTATAAATTATAACGATATATCCATTCTTGTTGACACGGGTGAATCAATTTTCACAGATACTGTAG
Source organism: Anisomitus miae (SeqCode) (assembly GCF_054906395.1). Classification (NCBI taxonomy): domain Bacteria; kingdom Bacillati; phylum Bacillota; class Clostridia; order Eubacteriales; family Clostridiaceae; genus Anisomitus (SeqCode); species Anisomitus miae (SeqCode). The sequence continues at coordinate 144,708 of NZ_JBRACL010000003.1, read as the reverse complement.
TCGATATTCTAAAATCTAAATATACTCAACATAGACTACATGATATTAACTCATGATCACTCAGATCATTCTTCAGGATTTTTCAAAATTCATGATAATTTCGAGATTAAGAATTTAATTTTACCTGATACGTTAAGAGATAAAACATTCAATGAAATTGAAAATTTTTTAGAAAATTCCAATACTAAAATACACTACATAAAAAATCCAAAAATTTTAAAGATTATGGATAATTTTCAACTGAAATTTTTATCATCATTTGATTCTCCTCCAACAGAATTTAATGACTCCTCATTAGTGTTCATGTTAAGTGTTTTCGATTTTGATGTACTATACACTGGAGACATAGAAGAAGATGGCCAATTAAATTTGCTAAATCACAATATTGAAAGTGAAGTATTAAAAGTTCCTCATCATGGAGCGTACAATAACGATAAAAATAATGTAGAAAAATTTTTAAATAAAGTGAATCCTCTAATATCCATTATAAGTGTTGGAAACAATCCATATGGTCATCCTAATAAAAATACTTTAAATATATTAAAAAATTTAGATTCTAAGATTTTAAGAACAGATATTCAAGGAACCATTAACATAACTTGCGATTTTAAAAACAATTCTCTAGTCATAAATAATTCATTTTAGTGTATTTTAGTAAACCAATTTTTTATGTATAATCTTATTGTAACGATTTAAAGGGAGGTCATAGTCTCGATGATTAGAACACGCTTTGCTCCAAGTCCAACTGGATATATGCACATAGGAAATTTAAGAACTGCTCTATATGCATATTTAATTGCAAAAAAACAAAATGGAAAATTTATTCTTAGAATAGAAGATACTGACTCTGAACGCTATGTCGAAGGTGCAATTGATATAATTTTAAATTCATTAAGAGACACTGGATTAAGTTATGATGAGGGACCAATTGTAGGTGGGAATTTTGGTCCGTACATTCAAAGCGAACGAAAACAACTATATGAAGAATATGCTGAGAGGTTAGTCAATGAAGGACATGCGTATTATTGTTTTTGTACAATAGAAAGATTATCAAAACTAAGAGAGGAAGCAAATAAAAATAATACAGTCTTCAAATATGATAAACATTGTTTAAACTTAAGTAAGAATCAAATCGAAAATAAAATTAAGAACATGGAACCTTATGTTATAAGGCAAAACAATCCAACGGAAGGGACAACTACATTTAATGACATCCTATATGGAAAAATAACTGTTCCAAATTTCGAATTAGAAGACATGATCCTACTTAAGTCAGATAAAATGCCAACATATAACTTCGCAAACGTTATAGACGACCATTTAATGAAAATAACTCACGTAGTTCGTGGTAAAGAATACTTGTCTTCAACTCCAAAATATAAAAGGCTTTATGATGCTTTTAATTGGGATATTCCAACATACATACACTGCCCTCATATTATGAAAAGCGAGACTGAGAAACTTTCTAAAAGAAATGGTGATGCATCTTATGATGATTTAATAAAAAGTGGATACTTAAGTGAAGCAATTATAAACTATATCGCCCTTCTTGGCTGGAGTCCAGATTCTAATAATGAATTTTTTACATTAAATGAATTAGTCAAAGCTTTCAATTACAACAATATATCAAAGTCATCATCTATTTTTGATATCAAAAAACTTACATGGATGAATTCAGAGTATATTAAAAGCATGGATAAAAATAAATTTCATATGATCGCAGAAAAATACTATTCAAACATACCAACACAAATCGACAGAATCTTACTATCAGAAATGCTTCAAAACAGATTAGAAATTCTTACACAAATTCCCGATGTAATTGATTTTTTAATCAAGCTTCCAGATTATGACTTAGGGATATTCGAGCACAAGAAAATGAAGACTTCTGTCGAATCATCTAGAAAAATATTATTAGAAGTACTTCCAATTTTTAAAAACACCTCAGATTATTCAATATCAAACTTAAACTCAGTAATAGAAAACTATATAAATTCAAATTCCTATAAAAACGGATTCGTATTATGGCCAATAAGATGTGCTCTATCTGGAAAATCATCAAGTCCAGGAGGTGCTTGTGAGCTTGCATATCTTCTTCAAAAAAACGAAACAATACGAAGAATTGAAATAGCTATAAATAAATTCTAAAATCACAAAGAAGACTTTAAAGAATATTTTCAAAGTCTTCTTTATACCCCACATGATCTTCTTTGTCCATGAACTTTTTTATTCTTTGCCACCTCACATATATATAAAATAAGTTAATCACATCATCACAATTATAATTCAATATTTTAACAACCTTCTCTTCAGGAATCCTATTTATGTAATCACTATCTTTAATTATTTTTGAGAACGTCTTAGCTATAGTGGCACCGCTCATAAGTTCACCTTTCCTATTTATTCCCGCTATCTTTTCAAGATTTTTAAGACCAATATTTTCCTTGTTATGAGAAATCTTTGAGAATTCTTTCTGCAAATCTATCTCCTCAAAATAATCTTTTATATCAAAATCTATCTTGTGCTGATTAAAAAGATAATTTATAACTGTAAAATCATTGTTACCAGAAAAGGTTACTACATACTTCTTTTTAAATTCAGTACTCATCTTCTGAAAATAGTCTCTAACAAGTAACAATATAGTCTGAACTTCATATCTATTCTCTATCATGTACTGAACCACCGCTAACTTATTTAACTCCTCATCATAATAACAAGACCCAAACACACCAACACAAATAGGTCTCTTATAAACATAATGTTCTAGATCAAAATATACAGCATTCCTAAATACGTCCGGTGTACGCTCTCTATCTAAGACCTCATTGAGATCAAATTCCTCCACTTCATGATACTGCTCTAGTATTCTCATAAATCTTACCGCTCACTTATCTAACAATTTACAGTTACTATTATAAATTTACATTATCAATAAAACAATATAATTTTAAAATGTTAATTACAACTTACTTTAAATTAAAATTTCACAAAATAACTTCCATGTTAATCCCAAATCACAAAATTACATTTTGAAATTTGTATTTTAGATAAAACCACATCTCAATGTAAAATTTTTCTACAAGTCAGTTAATAATTTTATAAACACTTCTAATCCCATAACTCTCAACTATATATTGCAAATTATGTATAATTTAATCAATGTAAAATTATTTTTCTCAATTATTCCACACTTTTAATAATTTTATACACATTTTTTGTTAATAACTATATATTTTTTTGATTTATTACTAAATGTTTTAACAAAATATATCGCTTAAAAATTTTATCTACAAAATAAGTGTGAATATGTTTATAATTTTAAAATGACTATGTTAGTTAATTTAATTGGGAGGTTTTTATAAATGAAACTTACATATTATCCTGGACCAACTAGTGTGAATTCTAATGTTTTACTATCTAGAGCTAAAATTTTTACTAATCCGGATTGGGATTTTATTTTTTTTGAACAATATAAACTTATTTGTTCAAAACTCCAAATCATATTTAAGACTACCAATAAAATAATTCTAATGTCAGGAGAAGGTATGATAGGTCTTGAAGCTGCTTGTTCTTGTTTGACTGAAAAAGGTGACAAAGTTCTTGTTATAAGTAATGGGATATTTGGAGCAGGCTTCAAAGAACTAGTTGAAATGTACGATGGGGATGTAACTCTATTCGAATCACCGAACGATTCTCCATTCGAGTTGAATAGATTTGAATCTTTTCTCAATGAAAATAATAATTTTAAATACGCAACAGTTGTTCATTGCGAAACACCGTCGTCTATGCTAAATCCAATAGATAAGATTTGTAAATTGCTTAAAAAATATAATATTATAACAGTTGTAGACATGGTTGCATCTCTTGGAGGTAGTCCAGTAAATGTAGATGAGTCAAAAATAGATATTGCATTGTGTGCATCTCAAAAATGTTTTTCAGCTCCACCTGGATTGACTTTTCTTAGTATATCCGATGATGCAATTGAAAAAATTAAAAATAGAAAATCAAAAATCCCTACCTATTATATGAATTTTTTAAATTACATAGATTATTACGAAAAAAAATGGTTCCCATACACAATGCCTATATCAGATATAAATGGACTTGAAACTTCAATAGATAATATTTTAAATGAAGGTTTAGAAAATGTATTGACCAGGCATAAAAATATATCAAGCTGCCTCTTAAAATCAATGAAAGATAATCATATAAATTCATTTGTCCCTGATACATGTTCATCTGAGACTGTGTCAACAATACTTCTTGAAGAAAATATTAAATCCTCTCAAGTAATTGAGTTTGTGCAAAAAAAATATAACATATTATTGAGCGGATCATTTGGGTTTTTGAAAGATAAGGTTATACGCATAGGACACATGGGAGAAAACGCAAGATATGAAAATATAATTCCTGTTTTATCTGCACTCGAAAGTGCCTTTTCACACCTATACAAAAGAGAAATTAATTTAGTAAAACAATTTAATAAATACTATAATGAAATAAACTGAGATTGATGTAAACTCAATCTCAGTTTATTTTCACGACCACATCATAAATTTTACCTTCCTCAATATCAGTTATGAGGTTTCCTTCTATGTAATTTCCATTTACGAATATTTTAATGTCGTTTCTACTACCTTCATTTTCAAATTCTATATTAAATCTTGAATTTTTATATAATCTAGATATCGAAAATTTCTTCCAAGATTTAAATGGTTTTGGATCTATTAATAATCCATTTAATGTCGCTCTAACTCCTATCACAAAGTTTGTGATTATTCTATGAAACCAAACACTAGAACCTGTATTAAAACTCCAATTCCCAACTCCAAAAGTCTCTGAGTAATCTCCGTCTACGCTCGATGGCATTACATAAGGCTCTAATTTATAAGAATCTATGATCCTTGACTTGTTTGGAGGTAAGATTTTATCGACTATATCCTGAGCAATATCTATCTCATTTATCATTATGAATGCCAAAATCCCCCACATACATGAGTGATAGTATATAGATCCATTTTCTCTAGTTCCCTCAGCATATCTAGTTATATACCCTATATTAACATCTGGACTATCGTAAGGAGGATCCAATATTTTTAATCCAAACTCCGTGTTCAATTTTTTATAAACCTGCTCCATTATTTTAAACTTCCTATCATCTTGGGCAATTCCACTTATTACAGCAAAAGCCTGAGACATCAAAAAGATTTTCCCATGATCATTATCAATACTTCCAATGAATCCACTATTAGAAATTCCTCTTAGATACCAAAGCTTGTGAAATCCAAATTTATTTACTCCCTGTTTTATAAATTCCATGTATAGCTTTATTTTATCAAGAAACGAAAAATCTTCTTTTACTTCACATATTTCTGTGAATTCATCTAGTACCAAATATAAAAACTCGCTTACAAAAATACTTTCTCCTTTAAAGTTACTTATAGCATCGTTCCAATCATGTTTTAAAATATTTGACAAACCCCTACTGCTTAAATTCCTCAAAGAATATTCAATGGACTTTTTCAAATGCAAGTACAAACTCTCACATTTATCGGAGTCTGCATATCTAATTTCGTGATCGAGTATATCTGTATCACAACTTTCCTTTATGTAAATAGATGAAATATAAACAAGCCATAAATTATCATCGCTTGAATAAGTGTCTATTAAAAAATCTGATTCATCCAGAAAAAAATGTACAGCTCTGCCATTAACAAACTGCAAAGTGGCCTGAAAGAGAATTTGATTTTTAATGATATCCTTGCTGCTAGTCAAAAATATTAAAGAATCTTGAAGGTGATCTCTATATCCTATACCTTTGTTTGATTGATAATAAGATGCTTTAGAGAAAAATCTACACATTATGGTTTGATATTTACACCAAATATTTATCATAAAATTAATTGCAATATCTGGGGTTGTTATCTTTTCATCATCTATGAATTGTCTAACATAATTTTTAAACTTAATAAATTCAAAATCTATATCAAATGTAGTTTTGTATTTACTTAAAACATCTTTTATATCATCTACAGATTCCCCAATTCCCATGTAAAAACTAAGATTTTTAGTTTCACATAAATCAAGTTCGACAACATTGTGTATACAAGATATACAATCTAGATTTTTACCACAAGTATTAGAAAGATATTCCATGTATAATTCCACAGGATTTTTAAAACTCCCATACATACCTATAAAATTCTCTTTCGAGGTTTCATAAGATTTAATTTCCTCAGTTGAACCCATAAAAAACGTATACTTGTAGTTCCGATTGTTACAATTTCTATCTTTGTCAATTACACCCCAAAGACTTTTATTTACCGTTATTAAATTCATATTTTTTAAAAACTTTGTTTCAAAAAACAGTTTATCAAATTCTCTATTCTCTTCAGGAAAATTTGAGAGATACATTTCTGCACAAAGAAACACACTTAACTTTCTCGGCTTTTCAGATTTGTTATTTAGAGTTATACTAAAAAACTCTATTCTATCTTCCTTAGATAAAAATACCTTCAATTCCGAATTTATTCCGTTATATGTATGTATAAATTTAGAATACCCAAGACCATGTATTACTTTATAATCATTGCCACACTTTTCAGTTGGCTTATATGTTGCACCCCATATATCGCCAGTCTCGTCATCACGTATATAAACATATTTTCCAAAATCATCTTTTACAGAGTCTTGAATAAATCTTGTAATTCTATTTTCTATAGAGTTTCTACCCCATGAATATCCACCACCTGTCTGAGTAATTAGAATGGAATATTCTCCATTACTTATTATGTTACTCCAAGGTTTTGGTGTTCTAGGATCAGTAATTACATATTCATACCCATCCTTTGAAAAATATCCGTACTTACAAAGAAACATAAGATCACACTTTCACTTTAAATTGAACTTATTTTATGTAATCTTATATAAATACATACTAATTTTCTAAATTTTAATTTTCAAGACGAGAGCATCACTATATTTAACTTTAAAAATTTTAAAAATCGTAAATTATAATTCCTGAAATAACACTATTTTCATCAGTTACTAGTTCTACGTGTTTGTGCAAACTAAAATCATCTGCATTGTAAATATACAAAGAATCATTTGATAAAATAAAAATTTTATCATCAATAATATCAAATACTCTTACACTATAGTCTAAAGTTCTTTTACGACTCTCCAAAGAATCCTTATCAATTATAACAACAGTATCATTCAAAATATTATCATTATCTGCTCTCACTATTACATATATTTCGTCACTATAAACCAACACTTTATCCAAATTTTTACTGTAAATATTTATATGTTCAAAGCTTTCAGTACTAATATCATAAATTCCAACTTTACCGAAATCACTTTCAGTTAATGGGTTGTAGTTTGTAAAATATATTTTACCATCATGATAAAATATATCATTTTGATAAATGCCAAAACTTGTTATATCAAAACTTTTAACAACTTCTAGATTATCTTTACTCAATATATTTAAAAAGGACGTCTCTTTACCATCACGACTAAACAGATAAATATTCGAACTATCTACGTAAAATTTATCAACCACGTAATCATTCAATTCAATTGTATCCACTATCTTTCTTCTATTTTTATCATATCTACTGAATTTATTTATAGAATGCGTTATGTATATATAATCATCATCAACTGCAATTTTATATATCTCTCCTATGTTAAGATTAATTTTTGAATATCCATTAGTAAATTTATCAACAGCAATTATGTAACTTTTTACATCTCTTGAAAGCACATTACTCGATTTTACATAAAAATTTTCTTGATCAAACGGTATAAAATCATCTAAATATCCCATACCCTCTATCGAGAATTTAACTTTATTTACATGCTCTCCATTGTCATCATACTGATTTATAAAAGATACCTTCCTATCTTTGTTAAATGAAATTACACCTATATAACTCCCAATATTAAAATTATCGGAATTCAAAGATCCACAGGAAAACAAAGATAAAATCATTACCATAAAAATTGCTAACTTATATATAGCATAACGCATTAACTTCCTCCTATTTTTCCAAAATAGAATGTCTATTTATTGGTAACTTAATATTACTATCTAGAAACTCATCTATTATCAATGCCCTTAAATCACTTTGTATTTTCCAGTGTGAAAGGGACTTTGAGTAACCAACAACCCTATAGGTTGTGCTAACTTCATTGACAGAAACAATTCCATATATACACGGTCTAACTATTATGTCTTCGTGGTTAAATTTATTTAATGCTACATTGATAATTCGAATAATATCTTCAGATTTTTGGTTAGAGTCCACCTGTATATCCACGAGAACTCTTGAATCTTTTCTTGAATGATTAGTTACATAATTTATAAGTCCATTTGGTATTACGTGATAATCTCCATTGAAATCTTTTAATTTTGTAATTCTCGCTTGTACACTATCAACAATCCCACAAAAGCTATTGCTTCCATTACCTATCGTTATATAGTCCCCAACTGTAAATTGATTTTCAAATGTAATAAATATCCCATTAAACAAATCTTTAATAATACTTTGAGACGCAAACCCAAGAGCAACTCCAATTATGCTAGTTATCGTGATACCAACAGCACCAACAAAATTTTGAATAAAAATCAATACTATTATGGAGATAAATGAGTATTTAACTATACTTAAAATAAGAGATTCTAAAGTAATAGCATGACTACGTTCAAGTTTATTGAAAAATTTTTTACTGAATACATTTCTTAACATTTTGCATGTAACTTTATAAAGAATGTACACAATCAAAAAACTCGAAACCAAATCAAAAACTTTTAATCCAAACTTAAATAAATAATTCTCCAAACCATTAATCAAGCCCTTCTACAAAATTATGGAAACAAAAAAGAAACATTTAGAAAAAAAGACACTTACAAGAAATGAAATCAAAATAAGACAAAATTTAAAAAAATATAAAGTTATTATGTATTGTATACGAGTCTATAACTTATGTAGTAGATACGCTCTTGATAATATCACAAACAATCTCTAAAATCTACATAAAAATTTTTGTAGTTTTGTATTGAGTTTGCAATTAATTCATTGTATTATTAACATATTATTAATAATATGTTTTTTATTTTTAGTTATTATTGTTTTTTATAAATTTGGAGGAACTCATTTATGAATAAAATAAAAATAATATCTTCCGTATCTCTTGGAGTCGCCGCATCTTCGATCTCTCTTTTTAGCGGAGTTGGTGTCAGTGCTATATCTGAAACTACTTATTCTATAACAAGTGATGCTTACGATATTAGTTACGTAGATGATACAATTACTCTGAAATTCCATAACACTAACATCCATAATAGTGTAAGTGACATAAAGCTAGTTAGCTCTTCTACAAATAAATCTTTCTCCTTCACTAAAGATTCATCTAACTTTAAGCTTAAGATATCAAAAGAAAATTTAAGTGCAGGAGTATATAATCTAGTGTTTAATGCCAAAGTTTCTAGTTCCTCATCACTGAAAGAGTTATATTCTCCTGTTTATGTTAGTTCCCCAGACTTGTCAACTCTAGATGTTACAGTTACTTCACTCAATCCTATAATATCTTTCGTAAATTCAAATGGAACGTACAAGGTGAACGCTAAGTTCTCGCTTTTGAATATAAAAGACTCAATAACGAGTGCTCGACTCATTGATGAAAATAATTCGCAGGTAGGTTATTTAGAGAGCATATCCAATCCTAGAAATCTTACTTTCAATTTAGGTTCTTCTTCGTTGGTCTCTGGAGATATTTACTACGTGGAGTATACTTTGACAGATTCTAACAATAGATCCAAAACTTTAAAAGTTCCATTTAGTTACTCCTCAAATTCAGTTCAACTAACTTCTGCGACAACAAATGAATTTACTTATACCTCTACTAAGAATTCAGAAGATTCAGTCGACTTATCTCTCAAATTCACAAATGTTGACAGGAATAACATAAGGTTTTTTGATGCTAATAATTTAAGTGTGAGTCTTGTCCCAACTACAGATTCAGATGGAAGATTAGTTTTAAAAGACTTGTCTGTAGATAAGGTTATAAGAGTTGAAATTATGAATGGAACTCACAATGAGATTTTGAACTTTAAGGTTCCGAGTAATAGCACCAGTACGGAAACTCCAATACCATTTTTAAAACTTGTAAATGCATCTGGTCTAAATCTAAAATATGGAACTAAAATAAATGTTCCTATAGTAAAAGGTGATTTGGATTCTTTAGGTTTTACAACGCCGAATACTTACATTAAATTCGTCTACTACGATTCTCTTGGAAATGAAATAGATTTGACAAATGAGGCTAGGGTTTCGCTTTCAAGTTATCAAGCAGAGCTTACTACAAATTCTAATTTTTTAAATGTAGAAAATACATCAATAGTCTATGCAAAAGTGTACACCCCAACTAAGTCTGTTGTATTCCCGTTTGTTGTTTCAAATTCATCATCGACTTCTCAAGCTCTTGCATTTGATGTTATCAAAAATTCATCTGCTAATAATAGTTCAGTGTCACTGACATTTAAACCAAATAGCTCATTTATATCCTCTAGCGAAACTTTCTCAGATAGCGATATGCTCATCGTAAATAATTCCTTTACTGCCAAGCTGTCTAGTGATAAGAAAAGTTTCGATATTTCAATCCCCAAAGATAAGTTAATAAACGGCACAAATACGTATACATTTATTAGAAATAGTTCAGGTGGTACTGTTTCATTTACTGGTGAGTTTATGAGTAATATGTCCTCGACAGAAATGAAAATTACTCCTTTGATAAAAGACTTATCTCCAACAACAAATAACGATAAAGAGTTGGTTATCAAGATGAGCGTAGATGATAATTATATATCTTCTAATTTGTACACCTCAGTCAAGATAACTGACGAGTACGGTAAAAGTATATCCCTTAAATCATCTGTGAAAGGATCTTCCTTTGACAAATATGTTGAAATGATTATAGAACCGCCTTCTCAATTAATTGTAGGTAGAACCTATACCTTACAAGTAAATACGGGAACTAACTCGTTCAAAACAAATTTTGTATATAATGCCAGTGGTTCTTACAATTTAAATCTTGATTTAACGTTTAATGGATTCTCTACTTTTACGGTTGCGAATTTGAGTAAAATACCAGGATACGCTCTCTACGATTTCAATCTTAAAATTTATGATTACTACGATTCCTCAGACGTTCTGTATGAAAACTTCAGTCAATCGTATTATGGAGAAAGTTTTAAATCTGACAACATAAAGCGTGATCTTAAGAGTGGTAAAAGTTTTATAGATGGAAATAAGTATACAGTCGAACTTAGAAATACCACAACTGGTGATGTCTATAAGCAAACATTTACATTTAGACAAAATAGTATCAGCGATCAAGGTACTGATACTACACTTCAATCGAGCATTAGTTCAAGTTCCTTTACGTATTCAAATAACTCGATTAACTTTTCGTACTCTATCCCTAATAACAAAACAGTCACTAATATAACTTCAAGTATTCCAGAACTTAAAGTTTCATTTTCAAATGGAAGAATGCATGTTGATGGGTTAGTTCCAAGTAAGTTTTATAGAAATTTATATCTAACAATAAAATTCTCTGATAATACTGTTCAAAATGTAAAGCTAGATGATTTTACCGCACAGGTATCAAGTGATCCATTGAAGAACTATCTTGCAAATGTATATACCTCTACTTTAACTCCAGTAGGTGAAACCGATAAATATAAATTTAGATATGCTGACGAGGCAGGTTTTAATTATTGGTATGGTCTACTCTATAATCGTCAAATTACAGGTAGCGAATTTATATTTAGGATTTTAGATTCTTCTGAGTTCAATTCTGTGCATTCCTCAGCTGAAGATAAGACTCGTGCTCTGTACAAAGTAATTGTAAATAGAGATGGAGATATAAATGGTGTGAATTTTTGGATTAATGAGTTCACTGCAACCTTGAATTCTGTAAATAGTCAAGACGTTGCTCTTAGAATCACGATATCTAAAATGTTAAATGAAAATGAACCAAAACAATTATTTAAAAATTTAGGTATAAGAGTTGAATAAAAAAACCACCCTACAGTTAATGAATGTTGTGGGGTGGTTTCTTGATCTTTAAAATTCTATTTCCGATTGTTATACTATTTTATGCATTATCTAATAACTATTCAGTTCATCCTTCGAAAACTGCTTCTTATAATCATGCACCAAGTATAAGTTCAATATATTTACAAAACATCTTTGTATGTGGCAATAATCAAATTGCCTTTATTATTCCTCCAAGCTACCAATTTAAATATCTTCACCCTTTATCTTTTATATCTCCATCTGGAAAACAAATAGTTAATACAATTCCTCAATCCATAGATATTCTTCAGCCAATAATAAGGATTAATCTTAGATGTCCTTTGGAAGAGATGGGAATGTATAAATTAATCTTCACGGGAGTTGAAAAAAATACCAATCAGCAAATAGATGTAATCGGAGAATTTTACTATAAATAAAAAAAGAGAATTGCAATTAATTCTCTTTTGCTTGTGTTACATTTCGTCAACTGTCTCTAATCCAATTAAATATAGTGCCTTATTTATAACTATAGTTGTTGAATGAACTAAAATCAATCTAGCCATTCTTAAATCTTCATTATCTAAATTTAAAATATTGTTCGAATTGTAAAACTTATTAAACCTCTTAGACACATCTACAACATATCTTGTAACAATCGATGGCTCTAAAGAATTAATTGACGATTCTATAGTTTCATTAAAATCTCCCAATAATTTTATGAGGTAAATCTCATTATCATCTACTAACAATTTTAAGTACTTTGCGTAATCGATTTGATTTATATCTAAGGAACTCTTTCGCAGTATAGATTTTGCTCTTGCGAATGTGTATTGAACATAAGGACCCGTTTCCCCTTCAAGAGATAAAATCTCATCAAAATCAAATACTATATCCCTCTCTCTATTCATTTTAAGATAATTAAATACGATAGCTCCTATACCAATTTTTTCTGAAACCTCATCTTTATTTTGAAGATTTGGATTTTTATCTTCTATAACTCTCTTTATTTTCTCGACTGACATGTTAAGTAAATCCTCTAATAATACTACCTCTCCTTTTCTAGAGGAAAGCTTTTTATCTTTAAATTTAACAAGACCGAATCCAACATGGATACAATCCTTCACCCAATTATTACCCATAAGCTCTAAAGTCTTAAAGACTTGCTTAAAGTGAAGTAATTGAGGATTACCCGCAACATATATGTTTTTGTAAAAATTGTAAGTTTTCTTCCTATAAATAGCTGCTGCAATATCTCTTGTAGCGTACATAGTAGCTCCATCTGATTTCATTATTATACACGGTGGCATATTATAATCATCGAGTTTAACAACCCTAGCCCCCAATGAATTTTCTAACAACCCTTTAGACTCTATTTCTTTTACAACATCGTCAATTTTGTTAGAGAAAAATGCTTCTCCATCATAAGAGTCAAACTTAACTCCGAGTCTTTTGTAGAGCTTATTGAATTCAATCAAACTTAATTCTCTAAATTTTTTCCAAAGTTCTTTGCACTCCAAGTCTCCCTCTTCGAGCATCTTGAAATATTTTCTTCCTTCATCTTCAATGGACGGATTTATATCTGCTTCATTATGAAATTTTACATATATTCTGAAAAGTTCTGAAATAGGATTCCTTTCAAGCTCCTGTAGATTTACCCAATTCTTGTAAGCATAAATCAATTTTCCAAACTGCGTGCCCCAATCTCCAAGATAATTAATTCCCACTACATTATATCCTTGAGACTTATGTATCCTATATAGTGCATTGCCAAGAACTGTAGTAAATAAATGTCCCACATGAAATGGCTTTGCAATATTGGGAGAGGAATAATCTATTGTCACTGTTTTCCCCTCTCCAAAGTTCGAATCTCCGTAATTACTTTTCTCCTCTAAAATGCTAGTTAACACATCAATAGAAATTTTTGACTTGCTTATAAAAAAGTTTAAATAAGCACCAACCACCTCAATTTGTGAAATATCCTCATGCCTTATTCTAGATTTTAAATCCTCAGCAATTGATTGTGGAGATCTTTTAAGTTGCTTTGCAATTTTAAAACATGGAAAAGCAAAATCCCCCATACTACTATTAGGCGGAACCTCTATCGAATCATAGACATCTACGTTTAAAATTTCATATATAAGGTTACTAATCAATCTTTTATAATCCATTTTATAATTTCCCTTCTTTGAGTATTGAAGTTAAATACATTATTTTAATACCCCTGCTTAAAAACTTTTCCTCATATTCAGTCATTACATTTTCAATTTCCTCACTGTGTAGATCCATCGTCTTGTACAAAACTTCAAAATTATTTTCTTCTAAATACTCGATTGAATCTTTAAAAAATGATTCATGATCGGTCTTCAATATTATTTTTGAATCTTTACTTATGATTTCTAAATATTTATTTAAAAATCTGGGATGAGTCAATCTTCTTTTGTGATGCTTTATCTTTGGCCAAGGTGTTGAGAAATTTAAATAAATATCTTTAACCTCCTGCTTGTTGAACACTTCGTTTATGTAGTTAATGTCAAAAGAAATTATCCTAACATTACGTAGATTAAATTCCTCACACTTTCTTTTCACATAAACTAAAACCTCATCCTTTAAATCCACTGCAATAAAATTTCTACATAAATATCTCCTAGCCATCTCAGATATAAACAGTCCCTTGCCACACCCCAGCTCTAAGTAAATATCGTTGTCATTATCAAAAACCTTGTTCCAATAACCCTTAAACCTTCTAGGACTATCAATGAATAAATCACTTTCCAAAAGTTCTGGACGAGCCCACGGTTTTCTCCTTAGCCTCATATTTTCTCCTTTATCTTTGAAGACAAATTTTCGAATTACATTATCTTATAACCTCCATATTTTAACATATCTCGTATAATTTTTACATAATTTGAAATAGTTTTTGAAATAATTTATAATTGTCCTTAAATCTGTAGTTTGGAGAATTTTTATGAATTTAGTCAACAACTTCAATGCACCTATTTATGAATTTGAGATATTAGATTCTACAAATAAGTTTGCCAAAGACTTGTGCAATAAAAATCCCAAGAGTGGAACTATAATAATTGCAAAGGAACAAACAAACGGACGTGGAAGATTGGGCAATACATGGGAATCACAAAAAGACAATGGACTTTACTATTCAATAGTTTTTAAAAAATCAGATGCACAATTAAAGTATGAAACACTAACTCTTTTCATATGTCTTAGCATAACGAGACTTTTGGAAGAATACTCAATATCTTCCTATATAAAATGGCCAAACGATATTTTAATATCTGGTAAAAAGGTATGTGGAATCTTGTCAGAATCCACATCAACTGATTTTGGTGAATTTATAATTATTGGTATTGGAATAAACCTATATCATAAAATGACCGATTTTTCACAGGAAATAAAAAATAAAGCAACTAGTTTAAATTTAAACACTACAAGAAAAATAAATAGAACATTCTTTATAAACAGTCTCACAGATTATATATTTCAATACTATAATCATTTTTTAATGGACAATTTCGAGAATTTCTTACTGGAATACACTAATAAATCATTTCTAGTGAACAAAAAAATAAATCTAAATATGAATGGACAAGAAATACAAGGAATTGTAAATGGTTTTGATAAATTTGGGCGTTTGATACTCAAAGTATCTCAAAATAAATCTATTTCAATTAATTCTGGGGAAATCTCTTTGGAAAATATATACAAAAACAGTGGTCGTTTTTAAAAAACTGACCACTGCAGAATTACAAAAATATATGATTAATAATTAGAGCAGCAACTACTAGCGACAAAAATTTATGAATAATTAAAACAAACTTCTTCCGTACTATCTTAATCATAAATCCAGAAATAGCCGTCAACAAAACTGTAATTAAAATCAAAGTCCCTGAATTTATTTCAAATATATTTGCTCCAGTTGAAACTCCATGGCACACAATTAAAACTATCATTAATATTCCCAAATACTTGTGATATTTTGTAAGCAAACCATTTACCTTGGTCAATGATCTATTTCTTAACTTCCTATTTATAGCTTTAAGAGGAACCTTTATTACTAGCAAAACAAATATAATTACATTAAGCCATCCTAGAATTTCGTATTGACTCATTACTTACTTGTACCATACAAATCTTTATAATTTCCGGACTTAAATTCTTCATGCATAATATTCTTCACTTCATTTTTATCAGTAGCCAAACTCCAATTTCTCTTTTAAATTATTAACTCTACTAAGCTTATCTTTCTCTAAATTAACCTTTTCAGTATTCCCTTCCTCATCATACTTTTCTATATCTTTATTAATTCCTGTAATCATACTATCTATATACGAAATAACGCTACTCTTTACTTCATCAAACGTTCCAGTTTGCCATGATTTATGTACTGAATCTGGAAAAGCAGCCCGTCCATCATACAAATTCACATATGAAGACTCTCCAGATGTGGTATCCTGTGAACCAGATACCTGACTACTAGACTGCGTATTTGTCGGCTTATTCTATGTACACTGTACCAAAACAAAGGCTGAAAATGCCAAAACTGAAGAATTTAATAAGATCTTTCTAAGATTTCTCATTCATAATCACTCCTTCCCTCGAAGATTCTAACACAATATCCGCTGCATTTACAACCTTTATTAATATTCATAAACTATCTTTATGTCTAACCTGTATCGCTTTTTTTAATTCTTCTTTAGTCCTGGCCATACGAACGTTGGTAGATATAATATTTAAACGTTTAATTTCATTTTCATACAAACGTATCTTGTCTAGATTGTTATCAATCTTAAAATCCTGTAATCTTAAATTAGTAGAACTGATCATATCATCTACGTATGCCAAAATAGATTTTCTTATATCATCCATTGATGTATTATCCCAATAATTATCAGCCTCATTACCTGGACCAACAACATCTAATTTATTCACACACTCAGAAGTGTTAATGACCACCTTATTATTTTTGCTTGAATACCCATATCCAATAACCAATGAACAAACAACCGCACTAGCAACATAGTAAGTAATTAACTTCCAATTTCCCATATTCAACCCCCAAATACTCAAAATAGTAATTTACTTTCTGTATAATCAACAGATTTGATATCTTTTACAACTAAGAGCTGATCATTCATACCTCGCTCAATCCTAAAATCAGGTCTATATCCTGCCTCTTCTGGTTGCTTGGAGAAGACTAACAAAATTTCCTTCTTATCTTTTTTATTCCCAAATATTTGCCTAAAAAGTCCCTCGAGTTCTTCATCAAATATTTTGTCTAAATTTTCTACCACCACTTCACAATGATAAATGCTTTCACCATCTTGTTTATACTCCATAGTTTCAAATATCTCATAATGTAAATCAATACCTTCACTGTCTATGTGATGTTTTAAAGTCCTAAAAGTATCATCTCTAAGACTTTTCCTCAATTCGATTTTCACGAAATCTCTATATTCCTTTTTCAAATCATCCCTGATATTTTCCCTAAATTTATCTGATAATTCCTTATGTAATTCCTTCTCAACTTCAAATTTAATTTTACTTTGCATATTATTAAAGATTTTATTTCTCTCCTTTTGTATATTTCCAGCTACAAAAACAACTGCAATCAACAGTGATAATACAGATATTAATACGAATTTTGATAATTCACTTTTTAAAAATTCATTTTTTTTACTTTCATTTCTTAACATTTGCAAACTACCTTTCCCAAGTTAATCCTTTATATTAATAATTTTAGAGGATGATGTGTTAATCCATTGTCTGCTTTCTCTGATTTCTCTAGTCAAATCTTCTCTCAAATTATCAAGCACTTCGTCTAGAAGTTCTACTCTCAGTTCTTGAATAACTTCAGATTTCATTACATCTCTTAAATTATTCCTAACATTTGATTCCACAACTTTTAATATATCTTTCCTCAGATCTTCCCTATAATTTGTTAACATATATCGTGAAGATTCTGTCTTGACAAAACTAATTATTGGAATTTGTACTATGAAACATAAAGTCAAAACTATAAGTGGTATCACTGCATACTTAAATTTTAATAACTTCATTTCTACACTCTCCTACCAAGTATTTCATATATATATTTTGGTATAATTGGATGTTTTTAATGCAAATATAATATTTAAAAAAATATGAAGCCAAAATTAATAGATGGCTTCATATTTCCAAACTTTATTTAGCCGTATACAACAAAACGTTAGCAAACATCTCATTGTCTACATTTTTAATTACTTTTTCGTAACCATTATACTGCAAGAACAAATCAACCTTACCATCAGGATGCTCCAATTTATCTATATTTCTCATATCTGAAAAATGAATAACTTCTCTTGAATTACCATCATCAGGAGTAAATACAATTGAATTTCTTGTAACTTCGAAGCTTCCTAAAATATCCTCATCATTTAAGTTGTACTTACCATAGTATATATTTTTAACATCCAATACTTCCTGTTGATTAACCTTATCTTTAGAATTATTGCCCTTAAAACGTATTGTTTCATCAATATCTTCTTCTGAAGTACTCGTCACAAAATCTTTTTCAAAATTATACACATTTTTGTTAACTAATTTTTTTTCTAAAGAATCAGTTTTATTTGTATTTAACAGAGTTTTACTATGATTTTCTCCATTACAACTCATCAAAACAGCAAATATTAGAATTATACAAAATATCAAAATAGACCTAGTTATGGGTAAATAATTTTTATGCTTTTTCATTTTTTATTTTATCCTTCCTTAAAATAACAATTTTTGTTATAATTAGTTTATTTAGAACTAATTAACTGTGAAAATATGTGTTATGTTTCCATTTTTCTTGTCATTTTATACTAATTTTTATATTTTTTGGAGGACTCTTACACGAAATGAATTTAGATATAATAAATGTTGCAACATTTTATGGATGCGGCAGAAGAGGGGTGGAACTAGCTCCCAGAACACTTTTAGATAATGGTCTCGAAACCATACTTTACAATTGCAATCACAGAATAAACAAAATAGTAAATATAAATATTAACCAAAATGATATGTGTAAGTTACAGGTTAATGATAAAATAAAATATTATAGTAAGATAGTTCCATTTGTAAAAAGCTTGTCCCAGCAGATCTATAAAAGCTACTCTGAAAATAATTTTCCACTGGTTCTCGGTGGAGATCATTGTATTTCAATTGGGTCTCTTTCGGGATTTTCGAGATTTTTTAAAAATAGCGGGATAATATGGATGGATGCTCATGGAGATTTGAACACTCCCTCTACATCTCCGTCACAAAATGCTCATGGTATGCCTCTCGCATGTGCACTGGGATATGGAGATATAAACTTTATATCATTATTTAAAAATAGGATGGATCCTAAAAATGTTTTTCTGTTTGGTATACGCTCGCTTGACAAAGGTGAAAAGAACTTTATAGTGCAAAATGAAATGCACATATATGATACAAATTCTTTTAACTCTTTAAATTGTGATATTATGATAGAAAACCTAGAAAAATATATGATAAAAAATAAAGTTGAAAACTTCCATTTATCTTTTGATATCGATATATTTGATCCTACATATGTCCCCGGTACTGGTACTCCTGTAAAAAATGGATTGTGCTTAGATAAAGTTGAATTTTTTTTAGACAAACTATTGCCCTCAATAAACTTAGTCTCAATGGACTTCGTGGAGTTTAACCCACTATTAGATAAAAATAATCAAACTCTAGATCTTTGCCTCGAAGTACTAGAATTTTTATTCAGGAGGATAAACAAATAATGAAGCTTGTGTTTTTAGATACAGAAACTACTGATAAGTCTCCAGGTCAAATTTGTCAATTAACCTATATCATACATGATACTAATCCTTCTTCACATGATGAAAAAGTAAAGGCAAAAAATTTCTTCTTTGCAGCAGAATTTATGTCTGACGAAGCATGTGAAATTCATGGTTTCGACTTAGAAAAATTAAAAATACTAAGCGGCAATTTAAAATTTAGGGATATATATACACTCTTCAAAAATGATTTAATGGAAAGCGATTTTATAATAGGTCATAATATAAATTTCGATATTAGCTTTCTTAAAAAAGAGTTTGAAAGAATAGATTTACAGTTCGAGCCCAAAAATGTATTTTGCTCGATGAATTACTTCAAGAATATATTGAAGTTAAAAAGCTCAATAGGTACAATTAAATCTCCAAAGTTATCTGAAGTTTTAAGCTACCTCAAAATTCAAGAAGAAGATATATTATCATCAACAAAAAAATTTTTCGATAGTGGTGACTCTCATTTTCATGATGCGAGATTCGATACAACAGCACTTTATTTAGCCATAATTAAAGCTATAAAAACTAACTTAATAAGTAACGGATACTTTTCAAGTAAATTATAAATTTTTAGAGGGAAGGTCTTATAGATTGGTTAATGTAAAAAATTATACAAAGTCTATTTATGAAAAGGTAATTTCCAAGAACCCTTCTCAACCGGAATTTCATCAAGCTGTGTATGAAGTTTTATCTTCGATTGAACCATTGCTTATAAAATATCCCAAATATTTAGAAAATAATGTACTCGAAAGGATCGTAGAACCAGATAGATTGATTGAATTTAAGGTTTCTTGGATGGACGATTCCGAAAGAATACAAATAAATAAAGGTTTTAGGGTTCAATTTAATAACTCACTTGGTCCATATAAAGGTGGTCTTCGTTTTCATCCCACTGTTACTTCGTCTATAGTTAAATTTTTAGGATTCGAACAAATATTTAAAAATTGTTTGACTTCTCTACCTCTAGGTGGTGCAAAAGGTGGATCAGATTTTGACCCAAAAGGGAAGTCAGATCGAGAGATAATGAGATTTTGTCAATCGTTTATGAATGAATTGTATAAATACATCGGAGAAAATATCGATATTCCCGCTGGAGATATTGGAGTATCATCTAGAGAAATCGGATATCTCTTTGGTCAATATAAAAATATTAAAAATAGTTTCTCAGGAGTTTTGACTGGTAAAGGACTTAATTTTGGTGGTAGTCTTGTAAGAACTGAAGCTACAGGATATGGTTTGTGCTATTTTGCTGAAAATATGTTGAATACTTATGGAAAGTCATTTAAAAACTCAAAAGTTTTGATTTCTGGATCTGGAAATGTATCTATTTATGCTGCAGAAAAAGCTTATCAACTTGGAGCTACGGTAATATCAATGAGTGATTCAAATGGATATGTTTACAACGAAAATGGAATTGATTTATCTATAATAAAACAACTTAAAGAAGTTGAAAAAAGAAGAATTAAAGATTATTTAGAGTATGATAAGTACGCCAAATACACGGAAGGATTTACAAATATATGGAAAGAAAAATGTGATATTGCCCTTCCATGTGCTACTCAAAATGAAATAGATGAAGTATCTGCAAAATATTTAGCAAATAATGGCTGCTTATGTGTTTGTGAAGGAGCAAACATGCCTTCAAAACCTGAGGCTGTAAAAGTATTTTTAGAAAATGAAATGTTGTTTGGTCCTTCTAAAGCTGCAAATGCAGGAGGAGTTGCTGTATCTGGTCTTGAAATGTCTCAAAATTCCATTAGATATAACTGGAGTTTTGAAGAAGTAGATAAAAGGTTAAAAGAAATCATGACGAACATATTCGAAACATGCTATAAGACGTGTGAGGAGTTTTCCCTTGGTAGAAATTTCTTGGCCGGTGCAAATATATCAGGATTTAGAAAAGTGGCAGACTCAATGATATCTCAGGGTATACATTAAAAGAGAAAGCATCGCAAAAGCGGTGCTTTCTCTTTTCTATAAATGTATGGAAAATTTTAATTAAGTAAATTACCTCACTTTTCAAGTAAATCATAATCAATCATAAACTGTTTCTCTAAATTCTTCAAATCTAAATTGCACAGTTTACAACACATTATACACGCACCATACACAGGTGGATAATTTGGAATATCTAATTCCGCATCAGGTTCTAACATTTCTTTTAACATTTGACCAAAACAAGGTATTTCTTTTAAAATACCTCCTGAAGCAACAATATACTTTCCAACATCATAATTCTTTATTGCAAAATTAATTAGCTTCGCTAAATATTCTGCATTGCTTTTCAGTATAAGCTCTGTAACATTATCACCATTTTCATATGCTTTAATCACACAATGTGTAAAAGAAGATATATAAGATTGCCCTTCCTTGTATATGTTATGTATGCTATTCCACACACTATCTCCTAATTTTTGCTCTACCAAATCTGTCAATATACTGTGTTTCTTAAGACCATCTCTTACATCTTGTGCCGCATAAATCGCATCCCTACCTATATGATATCCACTACCTCCTTTATCAAGTAAATACCCACGACCTCCCAAATGTGTAAACTTACCATTCTCATTTATATAAATTATCATTCCTGTTCCACAAATCGCTGCAACACATTTATTTAAATTTTTACCACATGCAATTACATTAAATATGTCATTTTCACATCGTATTTTTAAGCCGGGGTACTCTCTTTCTAGTGACGACTGTACCTGAAAAGTATTGTTTCCTGAATCCAACCCAGCAGATCCTATGAAAATTCCACAAACACATTTATTTGTTTTGAGAAGAGTATCAATCCCAAGTTTCAAAATGCATAATGCTTCATCAATTCCTACAACATTTGGATTACATCCATCAAGAACAATTCTTCGAACTATGTTCCCATAATGTGAAAATAGAATAAACTCTATTTTCGTTCCTCCACCATCAATTCCCATCATAAATCTTTCATGGTATTCATTACCATTAATCGAATCACCAAAATAGTCACTTAAAATATTCGAATCTCCATAAAAGCTTTCACTACTTTGAGAAAATTTACTAACATTTAACTCAAATGAATTTTGAGAATTTATCTCTAACCTCTTTGTAAATTTATATCGATTAACATTCCCTCTACCATTATGCAATTTTAAATTCTCTATCGATAAAACATCCAACATCACATGTATTCCTCCTTTAATTTTATAAATGTCTTTATCATATATTCTCTTAATCAGTAACACTTCAAGATAAATAAAATCAACTCTGCTTTCTCCTGTGCTGTTTCCTGGCAACCTGACTTAATCCAATCAATAACAATACCAGTGATCCCCTGCTGAATAAATACAGACATTGCCTTTTTGTACTGCAGCGACCATTCAGCAGGCTGTCTGCTCATAATTACCTCATCAAACTGTGGCAGACAAATATTAATTGCAGAAAATATTTGAAAATGTTTCTGTGAAAATAATAATTGTGAAAACCCCGTATGCTCCTTCATATATTGCAATGCATCTATAAAACAATCTTTAAAGTCAATCCCTGCTGCCATTCTATCCTGCATCAACAACGAGGTATTTTTTAAATAAGTTTGGACAATCTCATGTAAAACATCATGTTGAGTACCATAATGATTATAAAATGTAGTACGGTTAATCTTTGCTAGACTGCACAATTCCATGATTGTAACTTTATCTATATCCTTTGACTCCAATAGTGTCAGTAATGCATTCTGCAATTTCTTCTTTGTCGCTGTATTACACTTATTTAAAACTTTCCTATCCTGCATGATTTTCCCTTATCCTTATCTCAACACTTTTATAATATCTGTCGGTTGTAAAATCAACATATATTGATATAATTATATCTCAATTGTTATTACAAATATAATCATTTTAAAATGGAGATTATTAACACGATGAAACATATTTTTTTAAAAGGCCGTAAAGGCAAGATCATAACATGCATCATCCTTATTTTTATTTTATTCTTTACTGTGCTGTATATCAGTAATTCTGGTGATTCCAGGCATTATAATGCAGCATATGACACACAGGTTACACGATCCATAAATCGTAATAACGGTCACATCACTACTGCAGTGCAGCACATTATGATTGGTTCTCAATGTGGAAGCTATGAAGAAGCTGCAGCTACTCTAAAATCTATTAAGGATACAGGCTATGAGGCTATTGAATTAAACGATTTTATGATTCACAAAACAGGACTTATAGTAAAACTGATGACAAAATTTGCAGGCATGCCAGTTGGAAATGGAGGAAAGCTTGACTGGTCACGTTTAATTGAAGAAAGTGATCTTAAAGTTATTAGTCTTCACTGCTATCTTGATGCAATTGAAGCAGATCCCCAGACTATTGCCGAAGAAGCCAAATGCTTTGGTACTGATACCGTTGTAATTACTGCCATGTATCGATATGATTATAGCGATCTTGAATCAGTAAAAAATCTAGCTTCTAGACTCAATGCTACCTGAGAATCTCTCTCCCATTATGGTATCCGCCTGCTCTACCACAATCACAACGCAGAACTTCAGAAAGTTACTCCAAATAAAACCGCCTATGATATTATCATAGAAGAAACCAATCCTGATTATGTAAATTTTGAATTTGACAGCTATTGGATGACCGATGGTGGAGCTAATGTACCATCTATTATGGAAAAGCTCGGAACCAGACTTAAATTATGGCATATCAATGACCGCGGTTACAAAGATCCTGGTCCTTATATGACTCCATTATTAGAGGAGAATGCAACTGAACTCGGTTATGGAAATATGGATCTAGAAACCTTATCAAAGATCGCAATTAAAAATGGAGTAGAAGGTGTTGTATTAGAAACACATCAAAACTGGGCTGACAATAATCCCATCACCAGCTTACAACTTAGTGAACCTTTTATGCAGAAGCATTTTGTAAAATAGAAAACCAAAAACGAGTAGTAACCCTGTATTAATTTTGGTTTTCTGCTCATTTGTTGATTTATTTTATATTCAAGTAGCTTGTTAATAGAATTTTCTACATTTCTTATCACAAAATTCTGCCATTTATAATTGTTATTGCATCAATAACTGACATCTGATATGATTATCTCGTCAATTAAAAATACCATTCCATATGGAGGTAATAAGTATGGTTGCAATTCGTAATAAAAAAGGAAGAAGATCTACCTTGTTTTATCTTGTGTGGTCTGCTCCCATAATTGGCACTTCGGCAGTCATTGGACTTCTAAACTACATTACGTTTTTTGCTACAGATGTTCTAGGGCTTAATACTGCTCTAAGTAGGTATACTGCTGTTAGTTTCAAAGATATTTGACTGTTTTACTGATATTATTGCAGGTTTTCTTATCGATAAAACTCATACTAAAATTGGTAAAGCACGACCTTACGATATTACATGTGCGTTCTTTTGTCTAAGTGCATTACTATTCTTCTTCATTCCCA
Organism: Anisomitus miae (SeqCode); assembly: GCF_054906395.1. Lineage (NCBI taxonomy): Bacteria > Bacillati > Bacillota > Clostridia > Eubacteriales > Clostridiaceae > Anisomitus (SeqCode) > Anisomitus miae (SeqCode). The sequence goes on along the minus strand of NZ_JBRACL010000003.1, from coordinate 119,341 downwards.
ATATAGGAACGTTTGGAAAAGCAACATTGCTATTTATAATTTACCTATTGACATATTCCGTATTTCAAACTCTTTACACTTGTGCTCAGACGGTATATTTATCGCGTGCAGTTACATCTAATGAAGACAGAATTTCACTTAGTTCTTTTAGTGGAATGGCTGCAACTATGACTTCAATTGTGTTATCCGTTGCTCTTCCATCAATCATCAATCATGCAGGTAATGGACAAGCACATTGGAAAACTATTGCTCTCACAATATGCCTACCCTCTATGATGCTTACTTTAATCCGTATTTTCTTTATTCCTGAAACACACAATTCGGAAATAAAAAAGATAAAGGAGAATTTATCTATTAAAGAAAATATAAAATCATTATTTTCCAATAACTATTTGATGTTTTTTACATTTTCTCTCTTGCTAACTAACATTACAGTAACCTTAGTATCAACTTCCCAAACCTATTATTTTAAATACATTATTGGTAATATAGCATCTATGACAGCTGTCTCTGCTGTATCGATCATTGCACCCTTATCCATCATTTTATTCCCATCCTTATCAAAAAAAATAGGAATGCGTAATCTCATGATGATAGCATTAATGCCTGGATTTATAGGAAGGATTTTACCAATTTTTCAGACTACAAACATAGCTCTACTAATTATTGGATCTCTGTTATCTGCAATATCCTACATGCCAATTTATATTCTCTGTTCAAATGCAATTATTGGATGTATGGATTACGGCGAATATAAAAATGGTGTTCGCAGTGAAGGAATTTATAGCTGCGTCTCTGGTTTCTGTAGTAAAGTTGGAATAGGTCTAGCTAGTGGAATACTCGGCATTGTAACTTATTTAGGAGGTTATGATGGAACTCTCTCTATTCAATCATCTTCAGCAAATATATCTATTATTATCTCTTATACTCTACTTCCAGCGTTCTTAATCGCACCACTTGTACTACACAAATTTGATTTAGAGAAAAGACTCCCAGAGATTCAGAAAACATTGGAAAACCGTAAACGTTTGTAGACTTTACACAAATTTATACCAGTGACTATCTTTTTAAAATATTAGGAGGGGTTTCCTGTATGAATTTTACAATATTCCCAAAACCAAAACAAATAGAAGAATTATATGGACAAATAACTGTTTCATATCCATTAACAATAATGCTACCAGAAGATTTAAATTCTCTTTATTCTCTTTATTCTCTTTTAAACGAAACTCTAAAATGTGAAATCAATATAATTTGTGACCGCAAAATGAAATCTACTATTAAATTTGAAAAAATAAATACTATCGAAAATGAAGGCTACTATATTGAAATTTCATTAAGTGAAATCACAATTTCCTATAATTCAAAAAGCGGAGCATACTATGCTCTAATAACATTAAGTCAAATACTTAATCAGCATCAATCTAAAATCCCATGTTGCAAAATCGAAGACAAGCCTTCGTTATCTATACGTGGCTATATGCTCGATATAAGCAGAGGGAAAGTACCAACATTAGAAGATCTTTGCAACTATGTAGATCGTCTTGCAAGGCTTAAGTATAACCAATTACAATTATACGTAGAAGGGGTTTTTTTCGCTTATCCCTCATACACAGAAATGTGGAAAGATAAAACTCCAATTACGGGAGAGGAAATTCAATATCTTGATAAATATTGTAAAGATAGATGTATAGAATTAGTTCCAAATCAAAATAGCTTAGGTCATATGTCAGCATGGCTTTCGAGAAAAGAATTTAATCATTTGGCAGAAACAGAGAATGGTATGAAATTTATGGAGTCCTCTATGCCTGTAAGCACATTGGATGCAATAAATTCTGAAAGTCTTGAATTGGTTACTTCAATGATGGATGATATGCTTCCATTTTTCACTTCCAATAAATTTAACGTAAATTTAGATGAGCCATTTGAATTAGGAAAAGGCAAAAATAAAAAGCTCGCTGAAGAGAAAGGTGAGGCATACATTTACATGGATTACCTGAAAAGACTACACGAAAGAGTCGAGGCTAGAGGAAAACATATGTATATGTGGGGAGATATTCTTGCAAATCATCCAGAAACTCTAAGCCAATTACCAAAGAATATAACTGTCTTAGATTGGAGCTATGAATCATTTTCTCCATTTGAAAAACGTGCTTCCATACTTCAGAAAAACAAAATTCCATTTATACTTTGCCCCGGTACATCTGTTTGGACAACACTTACTGGACGTACGGACAACATGATGAAAAATATTTTCAATGCAACCAAGTCTGCCATTACCTACAATGGAAAAGGTGTCCTTCTTACCTCATGGGGAGATGGTGGACATCTCGAATATGAACCACTCAACAATGGTGCAATTGCTTATGCAGCCTCATGTATTTGGGGAAATTTAGATACGGAAGATCATGAGTATGTGATTATCTAAATCATTATGTATATCAGGATAAATCAAATAAGATTGCACAAATTATGTTCGACCTAGGACGCTTGTACCACTATGAAGAATTCTCAATGGTAAATATGACAATCGCTAGTATGAATATTTCAATGGGAATTTTGCCTTCTGGTTCGCTCATGGAAATGCTTAAAGGAACTTTAAAAGAAATACAAGAGTTTGCTCCATCAGCATCAAAATTCATAGACAAAATTCTTATGGGAAAAATGGAATTTGATTATAATGGTGCCATGAAAAGTATTCAAGATTTAAAAGAACGCTTAAAACAAGTTGATCTAGAATGTCCTGAAGCATTATTGATATATTCAGAATTAGAAACCACACTTCGCATTATAGAATTTGCTGAAGGAGTACATTATATAAACGCATCAGGAGATACAATTCTAGAAGAAGAAAAATCTTCACTCATGATTCATCTTAAGAATTTAGGCAATTCAATTCTTGACATTCATCCAAATCTCTGGATTGCAAGAAATAGAATCCACGGCATGTATGAAAGTACAAAAAAATCTCTAGGATTATAGAGCAATTGTAAAATTTCTATTTCAATATTTCTATAACATCAAAGATGCAGGTTCTTAATAACCTGCATCTTCATACCTAATATAGAATAAGAGCTCTTGTTACAAAACAATTTTAACTTAATATTATGAAGCTATCCTCTCTTTATAATGTCATATGAATCTATTTTAAGGCAGCCTCAATATTTGAAACAATTTTATCTGCATCTTCTGCTACAATATACCCTTTTACATTTTGATATTTAAACTTCTTTGCATTCTTAACAAGCTCATATTGATCTGGCAAATATCTCTTCCATGAATTCTCTAAATCTTTTAGTCTAGATTCTATAGCCTTATCTATAGAATTCTCCTGATCGCTATTATCAAACTTAAATATTCCAATTTCTGTTGCCTTGACATTCATGGGGCTCATATACACAACCAAATCTTCAACGTCAGAAGTCTTTAACCCAATTAAAGAACTTAACTCATCTGAAGTAAGCTTCTCCAAACTTGGTAATTCGATTCCCTTAACAGCTTTTTCATATACCTCGTTAGCAGATAGAGATACTTTTTTACTAGATGAACCCAAACTACAAGAAACCAACATTCCAGCAAATAAAAACACGTTTAAAAATAATACTACCTTCTTTAAAAAGCTATTCAATACTACCAACTCCATTTCCTTAAATATAGGTTAGTCTTTCCCAAAAAACTATTTTTATTCAAAGCAAAGAGAACATCAAAACAACGTTCTCTTAATCTCCAAAACCAATTCCCATACTCTTAGACATCTTAACTAATTCATTATCTGGATCAACATATTTTTCTTTTCCGATTACATCCTCAAGACTTACAAAACTTATTTCATCGCCTTTTAAACAAACCATGTTTCCAAACTTTCCTTCATTTACAAGCCTAGCAGCAGCAGACCCATATCTAGTAGACAACACTCTATCGTATGTAGAAGTATTCCCACCTCTCTGTATATGCCCTAGTGTAACAGACCTTATCTCTTGATCAAATATCTTACCCTCGAGATCGTGAGCAAGCTTATTTGCAATTCCACCAAACCTTATGGGATCCGGGGAATCTTCTACGACCTTTGCTACAACAGTCTCACCAGTTGTAGATCTAACACCTTCAGAAACAACTATCAAAGTATGGTGATATCCCTTAGACTTTCTTTCATTAATTTTATCAATTATCTTATCCAGATTATATGGTATTTCAGGTATCAAAATTATATGTGCATCACCTGCAATACCTGCATGAAGAGCTATCCATCCCGCATTTCTACCCATAACCTCTGCAATCAATATTCTATGATGAGACTCTGCAGTCGTATGAAGTCTATCTAAACAATCTGTAACTATATCAATTGCAGTATTAAAACCAAAAGTAAAATCTGTTGCACCCAGATCATTATCTATGGTCTTAGGAACTCCTACAATATTTATACCCTTTCGAGCAAAATCCCGAGCAGAAGTCAAAGTCCCATCGCCACCTATTATGATTAAAGCATCAATACCTTCCTTTTTAATATTCTGTATGGCTACATCTGACACATCCTTCTTTATCCTCTTGCCATTACACTCAACTGTATAATCAAAGAGATTGTCCCTATTGGAACTCCAGAGAATCGTTCCTCCTTTATGAAGAATATCATCAACTGCAGCTATATCTAGTTTAATATAATCATTATTGTATAAACCTCTATACCCAAATCTATATCCTATAACCTCATACCCATACTGCAAAATAGCTGTCTTCGTTACCGCTCTTATAACTGCATTAAGACCAGGGCAATCTCCACCACCTGTAAGCAAAGCAATTTTCTTAACTCGATTCATAGTAATCCTCCCAATATCTGAGTACAATTACCACCAATTCTAACACAAATGAAACTTTATGTAAATATATTGCATTTCATTAATCATCAAACTTTAATGACATTGATACTAACCAGAAATATTAATAATACCGCAATTAATATTCTGTAATGGGAAAAATATCTCATAGGATATTTCTTAAGGAACTTTATGAACGTATCAACGACTAGAAGAGCTACTAAAAACGCAACTAAAAATCCTACAATTAGTGCTGTACCGTGACTCGATGTAAAGTTTGTATAATCCATTCCAGCCAATTCAAAAATTGATGCACCTATCATAGTTGGTATAGCTAAGAAAAATGAAAACTCTGCTGCAAGCTTTGTTGAACATCCAAAAATCCAAGCTCCTGATATAGTTGAAGAAGATCTGCTCATCCCAGGCCAAAGAGCTAAAATTTGGAAAAACCCTATTCCAATTGCCTGTTTTAGACTAATATCCTTTATATCATTTGCTTGATTATTTAAATCCCTGTTTGAAAATTTTTTCTCTGCAAATAGCAATATCATAGCTCCTAAAATCAATCCAACAGATACACTTACAGAATTAAATAAAGTTGATTTTATGAAATTATTTATAAAGACCCCAACAATAGCTGATGGCAAAAATGCCAAAAATATGTAAAACCACATTCTAAATCCATACTCCTTTAAATGGATTATGGAATTTATAATTTTTTCTCTGTATAATACCATAATTGCAAGTATAGCACCGAGTTGAATTACAATTTCATACATATTAACAAAATCAACCCCTGCTGTTTTCGAAAAATTTATCAAATCACTTACGATAATCATATGACCTGTTGATGACACGGGTAAGAACTCTGTTATCCCTTCAACAATAGCAATTATAACAGATTTTAAAATTAACAAAACTTCCAAAACATTGCCTCCTTGTTTAACTATAGTATTTTGAAACTCACTCAATAATTATATTACCATTTTATACTGATCAATAATAACAAAATAAAAACTTTAAGCCTGTTAACAAGCTTAAAGTTTTCATAAACACCTAATACAGGTAGTCCATAAATGGTATACTACTACTATCAAACTCTCCTGTAGATTCATCATATATTGAACTCAACTTTAAGTAATTTCCCCTTATTATGAAAATCTCATATTCACTATAAGTACCATCAAGCCCCTCATAAGCTACTTTTGCATTCGAGAACGCTCTTTGAATATCTTTTTCAACATTTACGTAATAAGCTGCCGCATTATTCAAATTTAAAATATCTTCAGGATCCATGGAATATGCCTTCCTTATATTTGAAATTCCATCTTCAGCTTCACCAAGTTCAATGAGCAACACTCCAAGAGTTCTAAAATAGATTGCTCTCTCATTTAAATCTATTGCCTCATACAATTTTTGTTTAGCATCACTATATTTTCGTTGATCTATATATATATTTGCTATTTCATATTTTAAATCAGATTCAAATACAGAAATTTTATTTGCAAATTCCAATATATCAATAGCTTTACTTATATCACTAAATGCATCTAAGTACACTTCAGAAAATTCTTTATCGATATTTGTATTTAGCAAATCCAACGACTTAGTCTTTAAATAAAAATAATTTACGTTCGTAGACTTACCTTGACTTGACAATATATTCAATAAAACATTATAACTATAACCAAAGCTTTCATTTAAATGTAAACTCTGTTTTATATAGTTTAAAGCATCATTGAAATTTTCTGTATCTAAACTATGACTAGCAAGTGCATAATAAATATCAAAAGTCTTATTTTCAATACTTTTAAGTTCGTTAACTAATCTTGTAATATCATCATCTCGTGAAGTATAAGACAAAATATCGAGTTTTATAATTTTAGGCAAGTTCTTGTCTAAATTCTTCTTTATGACTTTATCTATATCCTCCACACTTTTGCCATCCTCTAATAAATACCCCCTAAGCACCCTAGCTCTTATCAAATTAAGTCTTTCATTATCCGGCTGACTCTCTATCAAAGAATCTAATATCCTTCTCAACTCTTCAAAATCATAAGATGCCATCATATCTATTATACTCAGCACATTTATATTATCTATTTCTTTGCTTAAAGCCTTGTCCAACGCCGATACTGATCTACCAATATTATTGAAAATTATACTCAAGTTCGCATAACTTAAAAGTGATTCAGTATCTTCAATACCATCTATTGATATCGAGGAATAGATATTCAACGCTTGCTCATTATTATCAGTTAAAAGTAAGTACACTATCTCTCTTTCCAGAAACAAAATTTCACTACCTAAAATTGATCTATTAGTCTCTAGAATATCCCCTACAGTATCAAGATCATTAATCAAAATCAATTCGTCAATCAATCTATAAAGGTTTAACTTATACTCATCTGATCCTCTATTGAAAGATCCATGCTCCAGTCTACTTTTAATTTTAGATAACTCGTCTTTAGCTTTACTAAAATTATTTATACTACTTAACAGGGTAACAAGCTCAAAACTTTGGCTTATAGAGCTGTTTTGATTAGCTAAATACGCATCAATTACTGTATTAAAATCTCCCTGCATCACATACTCAATACGATTTTCAATAATATCCGAAAACTCGCTTCTTCCATCAACTTTGCTTACAAAAATATCCAAATTCCTTTGAACTAAACTCCTATCCTCAATAATAGTACAAAAAATTATTAAGAATACTGCAAACAAAGATGTGCATACTATCCTCTTCAAAAATCTATTTGAAGGAAATACTTTATAGTTTTTTCTTACATCTCTATCTCTTAAATAGTTTATAATCTCGTATGGAGACATCTCTGCAGAATTGAATTTCTCCTTACCCTTGTTTCTCTTAAGTAATTTTTCAAATCTGCTAGATCGAAACTGTTGTTCAACATTTTCAAACTTCTCACCCATTACAAAACCTCATTCAAACACATTTTAAATTATAAACCCCAATAAATCAAACGTATTTCAACCTAAACAGTTACGTAACAATTTACCTACGACCAATATCATCAAAACTCCCATTATAATTTTTAATTCCAGTCATAGACACGCATACATAAAAGTTCAACCACAAGAGTTTGTATACACTGCAACGCTTGAAGTGAAAACACATTAAACATTGTACCACAAAGTACCAATTTTAACAACTTGTATACGAAAATAAGACTAAGCAAATCAAATTTGAACTAACGTGTAATTACATCACCTAAATAACTTTTGGAGCAAAAATCAATTTTAATTTCTATTTTCTATAAACCTCACCCACGCAATCGCAATATAGAAATTTTTACAGTATCACCACAATTAACCTTTACAAAAATCTATGTTTAGTTCAAAATTTTAACATATTTGTATTAATTTCGATAAATATGATATACTCAGATATAGATATTAAATTTTTGAGGTTGTACATTATGAAAAAATTATTATCTATTATCGTTACGAAGATAATTATTTTTGTTTTGAAATTTAAAGGTAAAGGAAGCTCATTCCCTGGAAAAATTGCCCTAAAAATTTGTCCAGATATACTAAAATATATCTCAAAGAATGTAGAAACAATTTTAATAACTGGAACAAATGGTAAAACCACTACAACTTCTCTTACACAACATATTTTCAATAATGCATTTATAGAATCCTTCTCAAATTCGACGGGAGCAAATATGCTACCTGGTGTAGTCACTACATACATGAAAAACTATAACATCTTCAATAAAAAAATATATAAAACTGCAATAATAGAAGTTGATGAAGCAAGTCTAAAACATATATGCAAATATATTCAACCAAAAATCATAGCTGTTACCAATATATTTCGTGATCAATTAGATAGATATGGGGAGGTTTATACGACACTGAATCACATAAAAGATGGTATTAAGTTATCTAGTAATTCAAAACTTGTCTTGAATGGTGATGAGCCCTTACTATGCTCTCTTGAAAAGATTTATAATAACAAGTTCTATTTTGGATTTGATAATTTTACACAATCTGACATGAATGAAAAATTAAATATTGAATCTAAAAATTGTAAATTTTGCGGTAATCAATATACCTATAATTTTGTGACCTATAATCATCTTGGAGATTTTCAATGTACAAAATGTAATTTTAAAAGAGAAAGACTTGACTTTTCTATATCTGAGATTTTAGAGAAAACTGTTTGTACTAGCTCTATAAAAATTAAAAACAATATAATTTCATTCAACCAAGGTGGTATATACAATATGTACAATGTTCTATGTGCATATGCCATAAGTTCAATTTGTAGTATACCTGAATACATAATCATAGATTCTATAAAAACATTCTCAAATGTCTTTGGAAGACAAGAAAGTTTGAAAATAAAATCGAATTCCGTAACTATGTTCTTAGTGAAAAATCCTGCTGGATTCAATGAAATATTAAATACTTTAAACTTAGATAAAGATAATGAATTATCATTGGGAATCTTAATTAATGACAACTTTGCTGATGGTCAAGATGTGTCTTGGATATACGATGTGGATTTTGAAATGATCAAAAATTTGAATGTAAAAGATATTTTTACCGGTGGTACTAGAACGCATGACATACATCTGAGAATTGAGCTTGCTGAAATTGAAAGTCCTATGAAGATATTTGAGAAATATGAAGATATATTAAACTATATAGAAGAGAAAGAAAATGAAAAAATTTATATCCTATGTAGTTATACTTGTATGCTTGAATTCAGAAATCTTTTGCACAAAGAGAAATATTTAAATACATTGTGGTAATAGGAGGGCATCAGAATTGGAAATAGTAATTCATCATTTTTATCCTGATCTATTAAACACCTATGGAGATATAGGCAATGTTCTATCAATTAAAAATAGATGTAAAAAACGAGGTATATCAGTTAAGATAAATAATGTTAAACTTGGATTTATCCCAGAACTAAATAAAGGCGATATTGTTTTTATTGGCGGTGGACAAGATTTTGAACAATCTATAATAATTGGAGATCTTTTAAAGAATCAAAAATCTTTATATAATTTTGTAGAAGACAATGGTACTGTTTTATGTGTATGTGGTGGGTATCAATTAATGGGCAAAAGCTACACTACTGCTGATGGGAAAGCACTTGAAGGGTTAAACATTTTAGATACTTATACCGAATCTTCAGAACACAGAAAAATTGGAAATATTGTCGTAACCAATGAAGAATTAAATGAAACTTATGTTGGATTTGAAAATCATTTAGGTGAAACATTTATAAATAACCATACTCCTCTAGGAAAATGTTCAATTGGAAATGGAAATAATGGAAAAGATAAAACTGAAGGTGTTGTTTATAAAAATTTGATTGGTACATATATGCATGGTCCTCTATTACCTAAAAATTATGAAATAACAGATAGATTAATTTTTAATAGCTTAAAACAAAAATATAAGATTGAGAAGCTTGACAAAATAGACTCTCAAAATGAAATTAAGTGTAGAGATATTTTAATTAAACGTATTTTGAATTAGGCATATTAGAAGATATACCTCGGAGAAATTTTTATGAGATTTTATAAAATATTTTTAGTTATAACTATAACTTTGTTAACAGTACTTACATTTAGTGTATATGCATACTCTAAAAATTCTTACTTTTATAAAATAACGTTATCTAAAGACGAGGAAATAACATTTGTTCATGATACGATCTTAAATTATGATGGTAAAGGTAACAATCAAGAGATAAATTATATTGAATTAAGTCTTGACAATTCTAATGTAAATTTATCATTGATACAGGCTCATGACTTATCCTCTTCTAAAGACACTCTTCTAAATCAAATAAATGAAGAACGTGCATCCACTGGTAAACACATAATAGGTGGAATAAATGGAGAATTTTTCCAACTCAACAATGGTCAGACCTTATTTACAACAATATCAGATGGCATAATATTTTCATCAGCAATTGAAGAAAATGAGAAAATAAAAAGACCTACCTTTTATATAGATAAAGATAAAAATTATGGATTTGACTATTTAACAGTACTTGGTACTCTAAAATTTTTGAATACTAGTATTGATAATTTAATCATAACATCTATAAATAAACTCGACTCATATAATAATGTAAACATAACTAACTACAAAATAAACGAAGAGTCCACTTATTACCCCCATGAAGGTTTACCTTCTAGGTATATGCTTGTAGAATTAACAAATAGCAACGGCGAAGTTCATCCTGGATTTGAAATGTTTGGAATAGTAGTTGAAGTTGGTGAGATGACGAAACCAAAAAAAATTAATAAAAACCAAATATTAATAACATCTTATGGAGAATTAAATTATCACAAAATTAACTATGAGTTTCTAAATTTACCAATATCGTTGAAATTTAACATATTTTTAGATAATAATAAAAATATTAAAAACGATATCTTTACAGCGTTTACTGGTCATGAATACTTAATTAAAGATGGTAAAAAAATGGATTCCAATTATTACAATTCTTTAGCTGAATACTCTTTAATTAATACTAAAAATTCTAGGACTGCAGTTGGTATTACTAAGGATAATAAAATTATACTATTTACCGTAGATAAGTCCTCTAACAGTATTGGTATGGATTTATATGAACTTTCAATATATCTTGAATATTTAGGTATTGTTGATGCTATTAACTTAGATGGAGGAGGATCCACTTTTATATCATTTGAAAATAATGAACACGAGATATTTCTGATGAATGATCAAAATAAACATCAAAGATCCATACCAAATGTTATATCAGTGGTATTACTCCAAAAATAGAACGTAATGTACTCTTTGCGTTCTATTTTTTGATTGAACGGTTAAAAAATTAATATATAATTTGTCTTTTAAAATATATATCTCATAAAAATAAATATTTAAATGTAAATGTATAAAAATTTCTAAAAAATGGGAGTATTTTTATATGAAAAACATATTAGTGACTGGTGCAACTGGTTTTATAGGAAGCCATACTATAGTTGAACTTCTAAACAACGGTTATAATGTGATCGGATTAGACAACCTCTGTAACTCCAAAATAGAAGTATTGGATAAAATAACACAAATCACAAATAAGAATGTTGCATTTTATAAATGTGACTTACTCGATTCACATGCCATAGATGAAATTTTTTGTAATAATATTGATGCTGTTATACATTTTGCAGCACTAAAGGCCGTTGAAGAATCGATTTTATATCCTATCAGGTACTATTTAAACAATTTATCTGGAACATTGAATCTATTAAACTCTATGAAAAAATTTAGATGCAAAAACTTTATATTTTCATCATCTGCAACTGTATATGACAAAAATAATACTACTCCATATTCAGAGCATTTTAAAAAATCTGCAACTAATCCTTATGGCTATTCGAAAATAATGTTGGAACAAATATTATGTGATATCTGTAAATCTGACAAAGAATTTAGTTGTATTATGTTAAGATACTTTAATCCTATAGGTGCTCATAAAAGTGGTCTTATAGGGGACAATCCTAAAGGTATCCCCAACAACTTAATGCCTTATATATGTGATGTTGCAATTGGAAAGCGTAAGCACCTAAATATTTTTGGAAATGATTATAATACTATTGACGGAACTGGCGTAAGGGACTATGTACACGTAAGTGATGTAGCCATAGGTCACGTCGAATCTCTCAAATATCTTTTTAATAATACTGGGAATATGGCTTTGAATTTAGGTACTGGAAAAGGTACTAGCGTACTACAACTTATAAAATCTTTTGAAAAAGTAAGTGGAAGAAAAATAAATATACATTTCTGTGATAGGAGGGATGGAGATATTGATGAGTTCTATGCTGATGTAAGAAAAGCTAAAAAAATTTTAGGATGGACATCGAAAAACACACTTGATGAAATGTGTAGAGATTCGTGGAATTTTATAAAATCTAAAACTTAGATATACAAAAATCCTTTATAACTTAATAAAAATATACATAATTATCGAGGAAAGGGATAAGAAATTGGATAATGTAAACAAACAAAAAACTTTTGTAATTAAATTTTTATACTTTACCTTAATACTCGGTATCATATTTTTCATACTAAAATATGCTCTGCCAGTTTTTTTCCCATTCATAATAGCCTTTTTAATCTCCTCAATATTACGTAAACCAACTGATCTCATATCAAAATATTTAAATATAAATAGAAAATTAGTTGGGTTTATACTATTATCAATCTTATATCTATCGATATCTTTTATATTTATATTTTTTGGTACAAAATTATTTAAGTATGTAGGGGAACTGTTCCAAAAATTACCTGATATATATTCCACCCAAATAGAACCAGCTCTAAATATATCTATACAAAAAATTAAAGATACAATTCCCAGTCTCAGTGAGACCTTAAACCTCGAAAATATAAATAAATATTTAGCAAATATAGTAAATTCAATATCCCTAAGTGTAGTTAATTTAATAACGTCTATAGCAACCAAACTTCCATCTTTCCTAATAAAATTTATAATTTCAATAATAGCATCATTTTTCTTTACATTAGATTACTATAAATTTACTAGATTCATAATGAGACAATTTCCTATTAAATTTCAAAAAATTATTCTAGATATTAAACATAATATATTTGGTACAACATTTAAATTTGTGAAAGCTTATTCTATATTGATGGTCGTAACTTTTATAGAGTTAAGTATTGGATTCACCATATTTAAAATTCCAAATGCAATAATATTATCTGTAATATTCTCAGTATTAGATGCATTACCAGTTATAGGTGTTGGAGGAATACTAATTCCATGGTCAGTTATTGAGCTCATAAAAGGTAACTACAATTTGTCTATCGGTTTTATAATTATATATATAATAATTGCGATAGTAAGATCTGTTTTAGAACCTAAGGTAGTTGGTAAACAAATAGGTCTTAATCCAATAGTAACTTTAATTACAATGTTTCTAGGGGCAGAACTATTTGGATTTTTAGGTATGTTCATTCTACCAATTATTGCTACTATCATAAATTATCTAAATGACAGTGGTACAGTAAAATTGTTTAAATAGGTCTATAAACTTATATCCATAAAAATGGAACGTAAGAAATAACATTTCATACGTTCCATTTTGTTTTAACACTAAATTCCAACCTCATAGACTTATTTCAAAACACAAAAACTTTGCGATCCAATATAGATAAAAGAACCCCAAAGTACACACAATATAACAAAAAACCTTAAACGAACTTATAAACTAAACATCAAATTTTGGTACCGCTGATGGGACTCGAACCCATATGGTTTCCCGTACGATTTTGAGTCGTATGCGTCTGCCAATTCCGCCACAGCGGCATGCCACCTTACCAGTAGATTCTATCATAATTTATATAAATATTTCAACTACTTTTAAAATATTTTTATCATAATTATTCACAAAAAATAATAATTTTAAAATAAAAGAAATACTTAAAATAATAAAAATATTTTAGAGGTAAATAGCTATGCTTAAAAAATTAACCACATCCATAATAATTATTGTATTTCCCTTAATTATAATTGGCTGTAATAAAAACTTCGCACAAAATATACCTACTCCATTAAATTTCTCCAAACCATCATTAAACTACTATACAAATACTTTAGTACATTCAATTAAAGATTCTCAAAATATACAAATATCCATTTTATATTCCAAAACTGGAAAAAATAAAATACTACCTAACGAGTACATAGAAAATTTTAATTTATTTATAAATTCCATTAAAAAAACTTTCTTTTTGCATAATACCTCACAAATAAATTTGAAAGATCCTGAATACAAGCTTACCATATCTATAGATGGTAAAAATTCATTTGTAATAAATATATTCGATGAAAATTTAATATCCATACATCCATGGGATGGATCGTATGAAGCAGATTTAATAAATATATCTTCTCTTAATAGTAAAGTAAATATATTTAATATGATAGATTTTATAATTAAAAATAATGATAGTAAATAATTATATTTTAACTACAAAATATGTATAATACGAATTTAATAAAATTAAAGTTTAAATTTAATTTAACTAGACATGAATTTATTGTTTGATGTATCCTTATGTCATATAACGTTATAACAAACTAGGAGGTACGTTATGTTGCAACTTAAGAATATTATAAAAACTTATGTGAGTGGTGAACTGAAGCAAACTGCTCTCAAAGAAATTAATATTAACTTTCGTAAGAATGAATTTGTTTCAATACTTGGACAAAGTGGTTCAGGTAAAACTACAATACTAAATATTATAGGCGGACTTGATAAATATGATAGTGGTGATTTAATAATAAATGGTGTGTCTACAAAAAAATATAGTGATTGCGACTGGGATTACTATAGAAATAATTCAATTGGTTTTGTTTTTCAAAATTATAACCTTATACCACATCAAACAGTCCTAGCTAATGTAGAAATGGCTCTTACCTTATGCGGAATTTCAAAACAAGAGCGTAGAAAAAGAGCTATTGATGTTCTCAAGAGAGTAGGTCTAATTGATCATGTTCACAAAAAGCCAAATCAAATGTCAGGAGGACAAATGCAACGTGTTGCTATTGCACGTGCTCTTATTAACAATCCTGATATTCTTCTAGCCGATGAACCCACAGGTGCACTTGATAGTGAGACCAGTTTGCAAATTATGGAATTGTTAAAAGAAATTTCAAAAGATAAATTAATAATTATGGTTACCCATAATCCCGAACTTGCACAGGAATATTCAACAAGAATTGTCAAACTTTTAGATGGAAATATTGTAAATGATAGTAATCCTTTCAATGAAGAAAATATTCCAATAATTCAAAAAGATAGCAAAAAAATATCAATGTCATTTTTAACTGCACTGTCCTTAAGCTTCAATAACTTGAAGACTAAAAAAGCAAGAACAGTGCTTACGTCATTTGCAGGCTCAATAGGAATTATAGGTATAGCTCTAATACTCTCCTTGTCAAATGGAATGAATAAATATATAGATAACATACAAAAAGAAACAATGGCATCCTATCCCATAACCATTAGCTCAGAGGATATGGATATTTCAAACCTAATAGGTATCAGAAGTGAAATTATAGGAAATGTAACTAATAACGATAAGAATATCGATAGATCAAAAATTTATGCTGATTATTCTTCAATTAAAAATAGTGAAAAACTCTCTTCGAGTGTAGTTAAAAATAATCTAAAGCAATTCAAAAAATATATTGATGATCCAAATAACGAAATTCATCAATATTTAAGTGAAAATGGTATTGTATACGCTTATGATACAAAATTCAAGATATATTCTCATGATAAAAATGGAAACTTTATAGATAGCGATACTGAAACAATAGACAGCGAACTTCCAATAGCATTCAGTGGAAATACTATGAATATACAAAATATAACAAATAACAATCCATTATTATCTAATAATCAAACATCCTTTTCTAAAAACTTCTCCCAAATATTGCCTGGTACTAATGATACTCTCATAAGCAACATGGTTAAAGATAGTTATGATATTGTACATGGAAAATGGCCAGAACATTATAACGAAGTCGTTCTTGTTTTAGATAAAAATAATCAAATTCCTGCAACAAAATTATATCAGCTAGGCTTAATAACAAAGGAACAGTATAATGATATAATTGAAAAAATCAAGAATGATGAAGATATACCTGATTTGAATCTCAATTATTCAGATATTTTTGGACACGAATTTTATCTCATTACTAAATCTGATCATTATGTAGAAAATACAGATGGCACCTTCACATATATCGAATCATACCTAACAAATGAAAATACTCTAATCGAAAAATCGTTAAAACTAAAAATCGTAGGCATCATACGACCAATAGAAGATTCTTCCACTGTGACTATATCAACCACCGTAGCATATACAAAGGAACTTACAGATTATGTAATTGAACAAACTGATAAAAGTCCTATCGTTTTAGCTCAAAAGTCTAATCCTGAAATTAACGTTCTCAATAATACAAAATTCATACACAGTAATGATGATGAAAAGATTGATTATATAAAAATATATTTGCGTTCTCTTGGTGTATCTGAAAAGGCTTCCTTCTATAACCTTATGTTAAACCAAATGCAAGGAACAACACAAAATCAAAATTCAGGAAATGAAATATCAATGGCTTCCTCATTAGATAGATGGCTTGATAATAATCCGGATAGAGATATATTACTAAAAATATACGACGAATACTTTACCGAATCAAGTTATGATAATAACATGACATCTTTTGGAAAAATAGATTATGATGATCCTTCTTCAATAAGTATTTACACAGATAATTTCGAAAATAAAGAACACATTATGAAATTAATTGAAAAATATAATACCATAGTTGATGAGAATAACCGAATAACTTACACAGATTACATATCAATATTAACATCTTCTCTTACTTTAATTATTAATGGAATATCATGGCTATTAATTGGATTCGTTGGAATTTCACTTTTAGTTTCATGCATAATGATAAGTATAATAACTCATATATCTGTCATGGAACGCACAAAAGAGATCGGTATATTACGATCCCTTGGAGCATCCAAAAAAAATATATCTCAGGTGTTTAATGCTGAAACATTTATAATAGGGTGTTTTTCTGGAATTATAGGTATTGTTTCATCAATTATATTAATAGTTCCAATCAATTCATTGATTATGAAATTAACAACAATCTCAAACCTAAATGCAATTCTCCCATTTAATGCATCTATAATGTTGATAATATTGAGTATCGTAATTACGATAATCGGAGGTTTAATTCCTGCTAAAAATGCTGCAAGAAAAGATCCTGTAATTGCATTGCGTACAGAATAAATATTTGCATAAACAAAAAGTGCTGTTCAAGATACAAAATTTTAAACAGTACTTTTTGTGTTTTTTAAATCCTCAAGCATTTCAAAAGCAAATTTCCCTAATCGTGGATTATATGAAAATCTATTTATATAACACAATGGCTCTAATACAAAATCCCTATTTTGCATATCGTAGTGTGGAATTACAATACCATCTTCATTTATTATTTCATTATCATATAACAAAATATCTAAATCTATGGTTCTAGGTCCCCACTTTATCATTCTCTCTCTTTTCAATTTGCTCTCAACATTTAACAGCACTTCCATAAGTTCATATGGAGTTAGTATTGTATTACACTCAATTACAGAATTCAAAAATTTACCCTGAGGTACATTCCCATAAGGATCAGTCTCAATCATTTTGGATCTTGATACTATAACAATATCATTTTGCTCTATCATCTCATAAGCATTATTTAAATTCTGTTCACGATCCCCGAGGTTTGACCCCAAAGAAATATAAACTTTATGGATACTCCTACTACAAAACACACTCATACCCTCAAACCCTACATCCACATGGTATGCAGGTTTAAAAATTTCAAGATCAACCTTAACTATATTCTGAAATTTACTAAATATCTTAACGACTATCTCATATGCAATCGTTTCCAATAAATCTCTTGCATTCTTCTCAAAATACTTTCTTACAAATACTACGAGTTTTGAATAATCAACAGTATTGCAAATATCTTCTCTTAAATCCCTAAAAGATTTCATAGGATAAACATTTAAATTTATATAATATTTTTGCCCTAATTTCCTTTCTTCATGAATAGTTCCATGATACCCAAATACCTCAAGCGAATTGATTTTTATAAAATCATTCATCTTCTATATCCTCCGAATAAAACAGAATTTATAACATCTATAACCTCTTTGTTATCCTTTACATCATGGACTCTCAAAATATTAACACCCTTAGACGCCAAATACGCTGTGATTGAAATAGTAGAAATTTTATCCTCCAATGGATCCATGCCATTTAATTCCATTAAAAATTTCTTCCGTGAGGCTCCAACTAAAATAGGTAATCCAAATTCCTTAAACTTAGAAATGCTCCTAAGTATGAGTATATTGTTATGACCATATTTTGAAAAACCAAGTCCAGGATCCAATATTATTTTATTTGGAGATATTTTGGCACTTATTGCCTTATTATATCTAAGCTTCAACTCATTATAAGTATCTTCTACAACATCTAAAAATTTATTTTTTAAATTTAACCTGTTGTGAGCTATACAAATGTACGAGTTATACTTACTAACAGTATCAAACATCTTTCCATCATAAAGCCCACCATAGACGTCATTTATAATATCGCACCCTACTTCTAGACACTCTTTTGCAACCTCACTTTTATAAGTATCAATTGATATTAATACGTTTTTAAATTTCCTAACTTCGCACAAGACATCTAATAATCTTCCTATTTCCTCATGAGAAGAAACTTTTAATGAATTCGGCTTTGTTGATTCTCCTCCAATATCAAGTATATCTGCACCGTCTTCTATAATCTTCAAAGCATGTTCTACAGCCTTGTTTTTCTCAAAATATTTCCCTCCATCATAGAATGAATCTTCCGTAATATTCAAAATACCCATAATGTAAACTTTATCATTAAAATTCAAATTAAACCACCCAAAATATACTCATCTATACACTCTGAAACAGATCCAACAACATAATTAACACTATCTTTAATTTGTTCATTCACTCTATGAAAGGAAAATGAATTCTTGGTTATATTAAACATGCTTAAATCATTAAAAGAATCTCCTATAACACAAACTTTTTCATTCTCAATTCCCAACTCTCGAGCCACAATTTTAACACCATCTCCCTTTGAACAACCTGCAGGAACAATATCAACAAATGAATGATTCCTATACGTAGTAAGGATACCAGAAAATTTAATATTTATATCTTCACAGATTTCATCAATTTCATCAGAAGACTTATTAGAAAATTCCAGAGAAATTAGAGAACAATCTTTATGTTTCAAATCATTTATATTTCTAAAAAACATATTGTCCCAAGTATACGAATCGTTCCCAGATAAAATACTAGTCTCGTATCCTTGATCTATACCAAATAGAGAATAATCTCTATATTTGTAAAAAATATACTCAACTATATCAAAGGAAATCTTTTCATGCTTTAAGACATTTGAATTTTTATCTAATACAAGTGCCCCATTTAACAAAACATAAAAGTCAATTTTAATTCCATAATCTTTCGTAATAAATGAAACTCCATTATATGGTCTTCCAGTAGAAACTCCAAAAAAATTGTTTCCATCCTGAAGTTTTGAAATACTTTCTATATCATCTTTACTAATTTTACCATTAAAAACAAGCGTACCATCTAAATCAGATGCTAACAACTTAAACATACACTTCCCTCCCTAACAATAATTTGCAAAAACTAAGGGCAGAGAATCCTTCTCTACCCTTTTATAATAACCCAATGACCATACCAATTTCAAGGAATTAATAAGATCCCTACGGATTAACCCCTAACCTCTCAGCAAGATTTGCAAATTCATCACTTGTAGTCATGTCAATTAAAATTTTAAGCGTAGCCTCACTGTGTGAAACTCCCTTACTAATCAATTCACTATAAACTGCCGTCCAAAATTGAAGACCTTGAGGTTCCGGATTCCTTAAAACTAAAACATTATAAAGCCTAGTTATAAGATCTTGAGGAGAATTAATCAAATTCATAAACTCAGGAACGAATGCCAAGTTTCTCATAAAATAACTCAACGTAATATCCCTACTTAAAAGACCCCTTCTCCAGTAATTGTATCCTTCTTCATCTATATTCTTAGTATCACGACTCACTGCTTTGTTATATGCAGTAACTAAAAATGAATCTAAAGAACTTCCTCTATTTATTGTAAGATTAGCTATATTTATCGATTTAGTTTCACCATTTTTATCTTTATAGCTCAGACTTATATTTTTATAGTTCTTAGTAGGAATAAATCCTGATATGTTTATCGCATTACTTTCTGCAACATAAACAGCTGAAACGCTAGATATCTTTTTAGTATCTACCAAAACCTCAACGCTAGAGCTAGGGTTAACATCATAAATAGACTCATCTAATAAAAGCGTTAACACACCAGGAGATATATTGTATCTAGCTGTTATACCAGACACTCCATCTATTGAAACATCCGCAAGTTCTGACGAAGAAGATTGAATCTGTATAGAAGAAACATTTCCTCTATAAACTTTAGAATTTTGATCAACCAAGTACAAACTTACATTATACTTGCTACCTTTATCAAAACCTCCAACGGTTAATGTATTTGTGCTATTTAAGGTAGCCAACTCTGAAGAAGATAGAACATACACACTATCGTTAACCTTTATTAATCCTGAAACAACATTAGTACCTATCCTGTCCCAACTAAACTCAGCTGAATTATCACCTTTGTAAAATCCTTTCAGATTTGACAATTGTGCCTCAGAATTACCTAAGGTCAAGCTCATAACATTTTGACTAAGTATTCTTCCTTGCTCATTATAATTAGTTAACAATAAATAAATTGTCTGTCCAGAGGCAAGTTTCGTATCAAAATAAGCTCCATGAGCTCCCTTACTTATATCAACAGTTTTATAATCAGAAAAGTCTGATGATGTACTCCATATTAATTCAGTAGAGTATACGCCACTTAAAGCAGACCACGACGCTGCAACTTCACCACCGGAGAGTCCAATTGACACAAAATTAGAAACTGAATTCAAAGCATGTCTATAATCATAAGTGTAAACATCGCCTGTATCTAAATCTGTAATGGTAACAACGTAATCCGCATTATAAAAAGTCATACCAGAATCAGGATGTATATCAAATGAACCTTTATCATCACTCAATACAACATTAGCATCATTTACAACTACGACACTATCCTGTTTTTGGGCAACCCTTACATTGAACCTATTTCCTTTCTTAAAACCAGTCTTCGATAAATCTACACTTATACCTGTTCCATCTTTGCTTGGCCCTAAGCTAATGTTTGACGAAGATTGAAGACTGCCTTTCTTCACGAAAACAACTCCATTATATTCAAGTCCATTTCCATTAATTATCTTAACCTTAATCTCAGAACCTTCTGAGACATTCGCTAAAATATATGAATTATCCTTTATATCTGTTAGAGGAACTGTTTGATAAATTCCACCATCTTTAGAAATCTGCACAGACTTTATTCCAGCTGTAAAATTAGACCAACTTATTTTCACTCCAGTACCAGATGTCGCATAAGTTAGTCCCTTTATTTCTCTTGTCTCTGTAGAATTCCTTATAACTTTCCTAATGCTTTCATAACTCACATTACCAGACGAATCCAAGAACCTAACCCTAAGATAGAAATCACCTGATACATTAGGAACAAATTCTGCTCCTTTAGGTTTAACCTCTATGTAACTTGGATTTGAAAAATCGGAACTACTATCTATAACAGCTTCAATTTTACTAGGTCTGTTTGCAAGATGACCATAATCCCAACTTAAATATACATTTTCTCCACTTGTCCAATAATAAAAATATGGAATATCCGGTTTGTCGGAATTTATTTTAACGACAGTGTCACTTGTAGTCTTCTCCTGAACTTCTTCTGCTTGACCATCTGATGTAACAGATACAGCCGCTGAACTCGGAAAAACAACAGCAGCCATGGCAGTAGTAGTAGCAACTGCCCCTTTCAAAATATTAAATCTCTTATTACTAGCCAACTACACCCCTCCTAAACAACCTTAACTCATTAATATATTTTTAATTTTATTTCATGATTATTTACATTTTACCATATCTTAAAATAGTTATCAAGAATTTAATATTTATTACAAAATAGTAATTTTCAAAACGATAAAGAACCACATCAAAAGTGCGATGTGGTTCTTCAAATTATTATTTTAAATTTTTATAAAAACTCGTATAAGCTTTATGAGTTTCAAATATATCCACTTTGGATGAAACCTCAAACGGTGCATGCATATTTTGAAGAGAAACTCCTATATCCACAACTTCCATTCCATATTTTGATAATAGATATGCTATAGTTCCTCCTCCTCCTTGATCTACTTTCCCCAACTCCGAAAATTGGTAACTTACATTATCACTGTCAAATATATTTCTAAGCTTCGCTAAAAACTCAGGATTAGCATCATTACATCCATATTTTCCTCTTGAGCCTGTATACTTAGAAATCGCAACTCCATTACCGAAAAATGCTGTACTCTGTTTAGTGGTTTCAGATGGGAAATTTGGATCATAAGCACAAGTAACATCTGCAGATAACATATATGAATTTTCAAGCGACCTTCTCAGTATTAAATCTGAATAATCTCTACATAAATTTATTAACTCAGCACAGAAATTCTCAAATACCCTAGATTCCATACCTGTTGCCCCTACGCTTCCTATTTCCTCTTTATCAGAAAAGATAGCTATACAACTTCTTTCAGGAACTTCATTTAAATTCATGATTGACATGAAAGATGTGAAAGCACACACACGATCATCTTGACCATACCCTATTATCATGCTCCTATCAAATCCATAATCTCTAGCTGCACCAGCTGGAACAACTTGTAACTCTGCTGAAGCCAAATCTTCATTAAATATTTTATATTCTCTACTCAAAATATCAATAATGTTATCTTTAACACCATTCTTATCATCTAGCGGCTTGCTTCCGATTAATAAATTCAACTGCTCTCCTTCTATAACATCTGAAGCTTTCTTAACTGATTGATCTTTCGCAAGATGAGGAAGCAAATCAGAAAATCCAAAACAAATATCGTTCTCTCCATCTCCCAAATTTATATTAATCTTCTCACCATCTTTTTTAATTACAACTCCCTTTAAACACATTGGCATGGCAACCCATTGGTATTTTTTAAGTCCACCATAATAATGGGTATCAAAAAAACATAAATTTCCATTTTCATAAATTGGTGTCTGTTTTAAGTCAACTCTAGGCGAATCAATATGGGAACCTATAATATTAAATCCACTTTCTAAGTCTTCTTTACCAATTACTGCTAAAATTAAAGTCTTATCCATTTTAATGTAATAAATTTTATCCCCAATGTTTAACTTTCTTCCAGTTTTAATGACTTCTCTCAAATCTCTAAATCCATTTTCAAGAGCAATATCCTTAAAATATTCCACGCATTCTCTTTCCGTTTTGCAACTGCTCAAGAATTTCTTGTACGAATCACAAAATTTTTCAAGACTATCCAAATCATCCTTGTTGTACTTAATCCAAGCACTTTTTGATTTAACGCACTCGCTCATAAGAACCCTCCATTTTGTAACACTATTTTTATATAAACTTTCTCAACAATATTTAAAAAATTGTTATATTAAAAAATTCAAACATCATTTAACTAATTGATGAACCTTAAATTTTATATCTTGAATCAATAATTAATTTCTCTCTATCATTCTTTTTTCCATTATGTCAACGGCATTTGGTCTACCAGTCAATTTATATCTGTAATTTGCAACTGCTGCCTCAACAAGTACAGCTATGTTCCTTCCAGGTCTTATAGGTATACGTATAGATTTTATATTAACGCCCAAAACTTTTTCATATAAATCATCAATACCTAACCTATCATAAGTTTCATTGTCATCCCAATGCTCGAGCTTTATTATCAAATCTAATTTTTTACTATCAAGAACTGAAGATAACCCATATATGGATGTTATATCTATTATACCAACGCCTCTGACCTCAAGCATACCAAAAGTTATATAAGGACAGCACCCTATTATTTCTCTATCAATTTCCCTAAAATCTACAGCATCATCTGAAATTATTCTATGTCCCTTCTTGATAAGTTCAAGAGCAGTTTCACTTTTCCCTATACCGCTGTCACCTGTTATCAAAATTCCACATCCATATATATCAAGAAGAACTCCATGAACTCTAGCCTCAGGTGCAAGCCTAGTATCTAGATATCTCTTTAGCCTACTTATAATCCTCGTAGTCTCTTGTTCTGTTCTCAAGATTGTCCTATTATATATTTTAGCATATTTGATCAAATTTTTCGGTATCTCTAACCCACGAGTTACTATTATGCATGGGGTAAATTTTTCTAAATAATCTTTAAACCTCATATCACAAATATCTTCTGGCAGAGATTTGATATATGACCATTCAGTCATACCAATTAATTGAATTCTTTCGTTAGAAAAATATGAATAATATCCTGTAAGTTGTAATCCTGGTCTATTTAACTCTGTGTTAGATATTTGAACTTCTGAATCGCCTCTAACTATTATCTCAAATTTAAATTTATCTACTAGCTCATCAATAGTAACAGCCATCTACTCACTTCCTTTCTTTTTATACCTTGATAGTTGCATTTTAAAATTTCCCTTTATTATAGCGATATACCTTTTCCTCAAATTCTCTTGTTCAATTTTTTCCCCATTGGTTAGACCGACTCCCTTAGATTTATGATACAAATAGTTTATTCTGTCTATAATTTCCTTCATAATACCAAAAGATCCCTTCAAAAATATAGCTTCAAGTATAATTCTATAATAAAACACACCGATTTCAAGTTCATGTTCTGTAAAAAATACAAAAAGCCCAGAATTTAAAAAACTCTAGGCTAATATCCACGGAGACGCTAACTTATAAACTTAAGACCTGTTCTCCAACAGGTGGGCAATCCACATAGCATATATTTATCTACTCCGCTTACGAAAACTGGAAGCATGATAGCAATGCCAATTTCGGAAATCCCTATTTTAAAATGTAGGTTAAGTAAAAAGTCTGACGTTTACCGCAGAAAAAATCTACCCATAAATAATTTTCTTGTAATGTTTCCTCACTCGATTGAACTCTTCCTCATCATCTAGAAAATTATACTCAATCGCACCATCCACTATATCCTCTCTGACAACATATGAATCTTCAGTAAAATCTCCATCATCACCTAATATCAAATACTTTTTATCTCTAATAAATATTTCTGAAATAACCTCAAATGTTATTTTATTTCCATCTTCATCTCTAAAATCCATATAGTATTTATTATCTTTTATATAGTATCCCACTTAACACACATTCCTTTAATTATTTGAACTTATAGCCTTTGCAATGAGTTTTTGTACTTCATTTAAATTTTTATCCCCAGAAAACTCTCTAGTAACGGGCTCATTTATACCAGATATCCAAATTTTAATTTCAGAATCATCATCAAAATATCCTGTAGTCTCAATAGAAAACTTACTTATACTTCTATAAGGAATTGATAGGAACTCCTTTTTCTTTCCTGTAACACCTTGCTTGTCTACAAAAATAACTCTACCTGTAGTAAATAAAATAACATCCCTAACGTAAGAAAAGGCATACAATATTTCTTCGCCCTCATAAGCAATATCTCTTAAACTTCGAGACAATTCATCCACACTTACATTAGAAGCATTCCCAAGTAGAGTACTAAATATCCCCATATCAAAATCTCCTCAAAAATCATGAAAGTCTAACAGGGTATATTATATCAATTATTTTGTTTATCTTCCAGAAGAAATTTACATATATCTTCTCCAATTTTTTGTTTTTCAAGACTTTTTAGAAGCTTTTCGCAATCTAAATACACTCCTATACTTTTCAAAAATTTATTAAATTCATCAAACGTAGGTTTATGATTTCTTAAGATAAAATCAAATCTAGAATCATCTTTAAAATCATTTTCAAAATCATTTAACCTGTTTAATTTTCTATAATTCATTATGGTTAAGCCCTTTATGATTAATACAACTTGCGTAGAAGTTAAATTATTATCTATAACAAACCTTGTAAAATCAAAGCTTTTATTCATTTCTCTATAAACTTCTTCTAAAGTCAGAGTTAAGAAATTTATTTTACTTTCTAAAACCTCAATATTCGATACCATTTTGAGCCTCCATATATTTTTAAAAATGCTAAACATAGTTTGTACATATAAATAAACTTTTATGTAAAAAAAATGGAACAAAATAGTTCCATTTTACACACAACTTAATATAGTTTTATAATTCTCTATATCATTTTCCAAAACACATAATTTCTTATCAATTGTATCAATTAAATAATATTTTTTATCACTATTGCCTGACTCGATACTACTTCTTTTAGATTTTAAATCAGAAACTTCAACATCATGCTCTCTTATTAATTTCGGAATTACATTATTTACAACATTTATATGTCTATTTGATGGTTCGTAGCTACCATCAAACAAAACTTTTCCATTTTTATCAAATGTTATCTTAACACCAATCCCACTATCATCCTCTATATAATATCCATTATAACTAGGAGTATCGCCTATAGTAGTTTCTATAGAATAATCTGATATCCGATCGATTTTTTCATTAAACTCTTTTAAAATTTTCACTTTTTCATTTATTATCTCTTGCAAATTATTAAGTTTTTCTTCCATAAATTCTGCACTTATTTTTGTATTTTTAACAGCTTCTTTTTCTAAATTCAAAAGTATGATCTCTTGACCTATTTCATAAACCTTTACGGATTCTACTTCCTTCCTCAAGTTAAGAATTTCACTCTTTAAATCTAAACCTTGATTCATAGATTCGGTTAAATCTTTTATTTTCTCTCTCAAATATCTTATCTTGATATTTTCAAACTCCAAATTTGATTTTATAGTATCTACCAAATCTATGAGAGAGATATTTTCATCCTGAAGCGTAACATTCCCCTCTGAGTTTACAGAAACTCTAAATACATCTTCAAAGTCTAAATTTGGATAAACACAGGAGAAAATTACACCATCATCGACTTTATTTTCATCCAATGAATCATAAAACGTTCTTTTATACGTTGACGAATTGAAATTCTCTACACTGTAATTTATCCATCTAGATAAACCATCAATTTCATCTTGTATTTCATTAATTTTTAAGGAAATATTCCCTTGATTTCCCTCAGTTTTAATAACAGATTGCTTATCCTTTAAGTCCGATATCCTAGATTGAATACACTGAATCTCTTCCATTAAAAAAGTCCATGGTCCTAAATCAAGAGTAACAGGAAAATTCACAAAATCCTCAGGATTATCTAGGTAGTCATCTAATAACTTAGAAACCTCTCTTAATCTCTCATTCTTATCTTTCTCATTTGCATTACCGCTATTTACATAATCAAAAGTCCTAATAACTGTTTGAATAACTGCTGGATTTACTAAAGACAAATCATACTTTTTACCTAATATATCCACATATTGGTAATTTTGTAAATTACCCTCTGTTATAACATCCTTCAAAGATACATTTCGAATCGCACCACTACTAAGAGCATTTGTTGTATATCCCAATATAAAACCGAAAGACAATCCCAATAAAATCGAACGCAATATTTTATTTTTGCCCATAAATAACCTCAATTTTAAATTTTAATGACTTCATAAATAAAGACCTCAAACTCACAATAAAAGTTTTAAAAAATTGAAAAATTATTTTAATAGATTTATATCTTTATGTTGTGCTTTCTTGCAAATATCTAATTAAAATAATTTCAAGTATGCTGATTTAATATCTAATTAGATTAATTATTACAATTTATATAGGAAATACTTTATGAAACTAAAGAACACATGAAAAATACTAGGAGGCTTTATAACTCTTTTAAATAATTAATCGTCAAATGGAGAGCACTGAAACTAGAACTTATGAGTATAACAATTCATAAAGAAATGAAAAAAATTAATGAAGTTTGAGAAATGCTTAAAATCGAAAATGTTTCGTAGCAAGCTTGAAATTCACCTACATCGCCTTTTATAATACAAACTCCAAACCCACATATCTAATCTTAAAATATGTTTCAAGCTTCTTAATTATTAGTTTATACCATGTTCATAACACTTTTATTTTCTCTTATATAATAAAATAAATATTGTTGTGCAAAACCACTTAAATTTTTAAACAAATCCCTACCAAAATTCCTTATTTCTTTAAGAGAAGTATCAGGAGCTACATAAAACTTCATCATAGCACGCTTAACCCAAACATCTACAGGAAAAGCTGAATACTTCTTCATCGAAAACAACATTATGCAATCAGAAACCTTAGAACCAACCCCTGGGAACTTCTGTAATTCTTTATGGCAGTCATCATCTAAAAGGTTCTTTATTTCATCCAAATTGTTATTATCATTAATCATCTTTATAGTTCCTACCAAGTACTTATCTCTGAAACCTACAGAACAATCACGAAACTCTTCCTGAGTTACTGATACTAGATCATCAATCCTTGGGAAATAATAGTATTCATCACCCTTATACAATGTACATTGACCAAACTTTTTGCTTATATTATTAATAGCTTTCTTTATCATAGGTATCCTATTATTAGACGATATTATAAAAGAGAGAATAATTTCAAAAGGATCTTGATTTAGCATTCTGAGACCATTACCAAAATTTATAGCGTTTATTAAATGCTCATCTATCATCAAATCTCTCTTCAAATTTTCATAACTACGTTCTAAATCAAAATAATCTATCCAAATATTTTCAAAATCATCAATATTTGAATTATGTATCACTAAGTCTTCATCACGAAGTTCAACCTCAATGACACGATTTTTAGCCACAACTATGTACGAATTATTAAGTGTTTTCATCCATCTAAAACACTGACCATTTTCGAAGATATGAGCTGGGATAAAATTCTTAATTTTTTTAACGACTACACTATTATTAACCAAAGAATAATTTTTAAAATCCATAACTAACCCCTATTATTTAGAAAATAAACTAAAGTAAACAAACTATCATTTAAATTCACATTTTCAACTGAAGTTTTATCAGTAGGAAGTAAATCCACAGTTGCAAAATTCCATATCCCTTTAACTCTATCTTTCAATTTATCATATACTCCAATAGTCTGAGTTTCAGGAACACAAAGCATAGCAATATCAATATCACTAATACTTAGATATTTATCTAATTTATCCACATCTAAAACCTCGATTCCTCTAAAAGAAGCACCTATAATCTTCGGATTTATATCAAATATAGCTCTAATATTAAAACCTATATCTGGAAAATTTGAGTAATTCATTATTGCTTGTCCCACATTACCTGCACCAACTATGATACAAGAATACACCCTATTTAATCCTAAAATTTCTTTGATTTTAACATACAGATCCTTAACCCTATATCCGTAACCATGTTGTCCAAAATCACCAAAACAATTAAAATCTTGCCTAACTTGAGAAGCAGTAGATCCAAGCTTTGTAGCTAACTCTTTCGATGAAACTCTCTCAATTTCACGCTTCATAAAATACTCCAAAACTCTAAGATATCTCGGCAACCTCTTTATAACAACTTTGGAGACACTATCAGACATTATGTAATCCCCCTTAAGTGAATTAAAGTCTAAATAAATTTTAATACTCTTCACAAGTTATAATTCTACTCCATTTTCACTGAAAAATAAATAACCTAAATAAAGTACTAAAGAACATAGAACTTATTTACAAACTCTGTATAATTTACATCTAAATCTTTTTTACAAATATATCTAACAACATAATCATTCTCAACACTTCTAAAAAATCCAACAGCCTCATCACTTAAACTTTTTGTCGTAAAAATAAATATATCACTTATTCCCTTACTCTCAGATAGTCCTAAAATCTTGCGTGCATCATCCACATTTAAGATTTCACAATTATCATTGTCACAATACAGCCAAATATTCCTATTTTTATGTAACAAATATACATCTTCTCCACAAAAGTTAAAACTATATCCATATTTCCTATCAAAAAATTCTAAAACAAACTCCAAAAACTCTTTTTTAGAAAGATGCACAACTTTATTATATAAACGATCTCTACGAAAAAACATATTAGATATTTTTACAAGATTGTCAATAATATTCAATATCATGGGTAACATGACTATCAAACAAATAAATATAATAAACTTTGAGAAACTAAGCATACTTAAATTTTTCCTCCAAATTTTCGTTTCTTTTACGTGCAAATTTAATTATCTCGTATCCATCTACAACTTCTATTCTATATTTTTTCGAAAATTTATTTAAGTTTTCTATAAACTTAACTGCACTATCTTCAATATCAAAATTAGTGAACACTATTCCCTTATGAACATTATCTTTTATCATAAAACTTAATAAATCGAGCACCTCATTATATGTTACATAGTCAAGATCCTCACCACTAGAAACCTCTTTTAATATACATGACGCATATACTTCTTTACCACTAACATCAGTAAATTTTATATCGACTATCTCTCGTCCTGTAATATCTTGTATATAAACTTCCTTAGACATTCCTTTTTTTATAATTATGTACCTACAAAGTGTCAGATAATAATCCATACCAAGCTCAACCAAATCTTTACGACTTATGATTGAATTAGATATACTTTCAATTTTAAATTTAACTTCTACATTTTTTCTAACTATATTTAAAAATTTATTTAAAACTACAACAAAAATTATTATCAGAAAAATATTGAACATATATCTTCTCTTCACCTCGAAGTTTATAATCTTTTTTACATTCTTTCCCAAAAAATGTTTTTTATACCATAATTTATCAAACAGAATACTCTATCGCCTTTATTGCGTTTATTACTAAAGGAGTCTTAATTTCAATGCCAGTTAAACAAGTAGAAATGTTTTAAAATACTAAAAATTTGTAAATATAGTAAACTCCAAAATTCACTTCTATGCAATATGGATGTATAATGAGGATTAATCCTCTATAATCTTTATACCCACTCCATAGTAAGAGACTATTTTACATGTTGACCTTTAACCGAAACATCAGGACTACATTTTGTATGTTAATACTTGTTAAGAAAAAATCTATATCTAATCAGTATAAATTGATCATTACTCTTAATGGATATTAAGATAATCCCATTCTGAATGATATCATTGTTATAATTTTCTCAATTATTTTAGGTTTCATATTTACAAAATTTAAATGAACTTTATATAAAACCATTATTTGGAAATTTGAGAAAAATTTTATTTAACATTAATATACATTATTTTACATTTAAAATTTTTATAGTCATAAAAATGGTAATCACTAACATCAAACATTATGGTACTGTAGATTCAATTAGCAATACAAGTAAATACATATTGAAATACCTGTGCAAGTAGATGATATATATATATATCTTACACAACCAAAAAATTTATTATATAGATAAACGTTATATGTACTTGGATCAAAATAAATTATTTCAAATTAGAAACATAATATTTCTACATAAATTAAAAATCTAGTATCCATATCTCTATCATTTATATAAAAAATAAGGTAAAGATTGTATAATCTTTACCTTATTCTACTTATTAAATTTTTTATATTGTTACCCATACTATTTCCATTAAATATATACGATCCTACAACTATATCTCTGGCTCCCGCATCATATACCTCATGTATATTTGATGGATTTATTCCTCCGTCAACCTGTATTATTTTATTATCTATCCCCTTTAGACTAAACAAATTGTATAAATCACTTATTTTATCTAGCATGGAATATATAAATTTTTGTCCTCCAAAACCAGGATTTACAGTCATTATAAGTACCTTATCTACAATATCTAAAATATTCTCTATATTGTTTAGAGAAGTTCCAGGATTTAACGCAATACCACAATCTATACCTCTAGATTTTATATATTCAACAGTACGGTGCACATGATTACACGCTTCGATATGAACAGTTAAACAATTTACACCTGAATTTATAAAATCATCTATAAGCCTAATAGGCTCTTCTACCATTAAATGACAATCAAAGTAAAGATCGCTTACTTTTCTTAGACACTCTATCTGACCGAAACCAAAAGTTATATTAGGCACAAAATTTCCATCCATGACATCTAAATGTATCCTACGTATATTATACGCTCTTAATTCAGATAAATCCTTTTCTAAATTAGCAAAATTGGCGGATAATATAGAAGGACTCAGTATGTTTTCCATTTCTTCCTCCCCAACATTAAAAACTACTCATTTTCATTTAAATACTCAAACTGTTTATAATGAATCATTTGATCTAATATATATTTTCTCACCTTATCATCAGGTTCATTTAATATATTTTCAATATACTTATTTCTCCAGTAATTAAAAGATACCTCATCTATTTTTCTTCTGAATATTACCTCATAAGAAATTTCTATAAAAGCATCTAACTTCTTATTAATTTGCGAAAATTCATCACTTAATACTATATTTTCTATAAAATTGTTTACACCATTAGACTTTTTCTGTAATTTAAAATACCATTCATTAAATTCTTCTTCTTCGACATCTCTCTTAAAGGCCACCCTATATGTTGTACATATATATTCAGATATCACATCTCCAAATTCAACAGTAAAATCTTCCAATAAATAAAGTTTATTACCAGTTATATATTCTAAATTCAAAACAAGTCCAGAATATACCTTGCCTACTATAAGCCCTTTTATTTCAACAAAATCATCATTAACAATAACATCTATTATAGGAAATTCAAATATATTACCCCTAAATAAATTGTTCGTTGAAACCCTAACACACGTTTTTAATTTTGAATCAACTTCTACACTTTCAACCTTAAGTGTAGATAACTTTTTCGTATAAACCCGTGCTATATCTCTCTCTCCGTAGTCTTTATATGCCTTATTTTCAATTATACGTTCAGACATCATATACTCCTAAATTATTAGTATTAATTAAATAAAATCCTTAAATTTCGTTTCTCCCTTAATCATTTCAAACAAATATTTAACCTCCTGTTCTTTATTCTTATTCATTATCAATGTCACATCTCCCGTATTAACAATGATCAAATCTTTCACTCCAAACGTTACAGTTAAGTTACTATTTCCAAAGATTAAACAATTTTCACTATCTTCTAATAAAACATTCCCCCTAGTAAAATTTTTGCCATTTTCTTCTAATACTCTAATAAGAGAAGTAAAACTCCCTATGTCATCCCAATAAAACCTACTACGTACAACATAAGCTTTTCTCGTTTTCTGCATTATTCCAAAATCTATAGATATACCATCTAATTTCTCGTAAACCTTATCGATGATAAAATCTTCATCTACACTACCTAAATTTTTATAAATATCAACCATACCTACATAAACTTTAGGTAAATACTTTTCTAATTCTCTTAAGTATACATCAGCCCTGAAACAAAAAATTCCACTATTCCACAAATAATTACCTTGCATAACAAAATCCTTGGCAATTTCATAACTTGGTTTTTCAACAAACCTCTCTACCTTATATACATCAAAATTATGACTTCTAGTACATAAATTTAAAGGTCTTCCTACTTGTATATATCCATAACCAGTTTTAGGAATCTTAGGTTCAATTCCTATAGTTAAAATCCCTCTCTTTTTATTAGAAATATCCATAATGTATTCCAATGTATTGTAAAATATGTCAGATATTTCTATATAGTGATCAGATGGAAAAATCAAAATAACTGCATCTTTATCCTTTTTTAATATTTTAGTACATGCAAACGCTATACATATAGCTGTTTCTTTATTTAATGGTTCAACTATAACATTACTCTCATTCAAAAATTTAGCTGATTCACTGCATACTTTCTCTTTATAATCAGTATTGGTTATAATATATAAATTTTTCTTATCGATAATTCTCGAAATCCTACTTAGAGTACTATATAAAAGTGTCTCATTATTTATTATATCAAGAAACTGCTTTGGTTTATTAGCTCTAGATAATGGATATAATCTACTCCCCTTACCTCCCGCTAAAATCAATCCATATACCATAATTATATCAACCTTAACAAATTATACTTCCTTTGTTAATAGTATGATAAAACTAGTAACCAATTGATTAAAATATAGAAATTTTTGTTATAGGATTAACTAACATTATGGCTTTACCAATTATACATTCTATTGAAACAAACTTATCTTCCCAAAATCTAGAATCAAATGAATTATTTACGTTATCACCAATTACAAAATATTTATTATCAGGAATAATAATTTCCTGATTTTGTACAGTGACATCATATCTATATTCATTATTAGAATTAAAGTTACTATTTTGCGTTACATATTTTCCATTGACTTTCAAATTAAAATTCCCATCTAAAACTAACTTATCTCCTGGTATACCAACAATACGTTTTATCAATACCTCACCAAGCTCCATCGAATTGAAAACTATTATATCGTGTCTTTTAATCGAATTATTTGTTGCAATCTTTAGTACCATAATTTTATCCCCTTCTACAATAGTAGGTGACATTGAATTAGAATTTACAGATACATAAAAAATAGAGTTAGTAACATTAACAGCTATGATAATAGGAATAACCACAAAGACTATTACCCATGTAACTAAAGTAATTATTTTGGTTTTTGATAGTTTACTTGAACAAATTTTTTTAAGTCTTTTTATGATTACTCCTAAATAAGTCACTTAATTCAAATCCTCTCATTACTTTGCTAACTCAATTATACAATGTTTAGCACTAAAATTCAAAAAAGGATCAGGGTAACTCATTTAGCTACCCTAACCCTCTAATCACTTCTCTTAGATATAATTTCCTTGACTTTCATAAGTCTAGTTAATGCTCCCCTTTCATTTTCATCTAACTTCATTCGTATATATTTGATAGTCTCTTCTAAATCTGGAATTGTCCTATATTCGAGTGCATTGACTCTTCTTCTAGTTTTCTCAATTTCATCTGCCATAAGTTGAGTAGATTTCTCAACTTCTGCTAATTCTAAAAGTTCAGAAAAAACCATTTTAAGATTCATAATAGATAAGTCTAGTTCTGAACTTGTATTAAAAAATCCATACGATAAATTTACGTCATTCTCTTTAATTCTATTAAAATTAAATACAGGAACTTTAACACTCATAACATTCTTAACACCAACATCAAACGTCAATTTACTTGTAGTGTAAAATATGGCTTCCTCCAAAAACTCACTTCCAAGTACAGCCTTTGCCATCACAAAATCTTTAAATACATTCTGTAGCTTACGTTCTACATTTTTTCTTAAATCATTATTGTATTTAATGAGTGCAATAAACTGCCTCATAAGCTCATCCTGTTTATCTTTGAGAAGTTTATGCCCTCTAATAGCAACAACTAACCTCTTCTTAAGCCTACCAAATTCCATTCGTGTTGGATTTACACTTAATCTTGCCATATCAATTCATCCCCAAGCCTAATTTGCTTTAAAATATTTTTCTAAATACTCATCCCTTATTCTCTTAAGCTCAGTCCTAGGGAGTATTCTTAGAAGATCCCATCCAAGTTCTAAGGTTTCCTCAATACTTCTATTAGTATCAAATCCTTGGTTCAAATACCTCTCTTCAAAAGATTCGGCGAACTTAGAGTACTTTATATCAACCCCAGATAAAGCACTCTCCCCAAGTATCGAAGACAATTCTTTGGCCTGTTTTCCTTGAGAATATGCAGAAAACAGCTGGTTCATAGTATCTGCATGATCTTCCCTAGTTTTATTTTTACCTATCCCTTTATCTTTAAGTCTTGACAATGAAGATAAAACATCTATAGGTGGAAACACCCCTTTTTTAAACAACTCCCTAGATAATATTATCTGACCTTCAGTTATATATCCTGTAAGATCGGGTATAGGATGTGTCTTATCATCTTCTGGCATAGTAAGAATAGGAATCTGCGTTATAGAACCCTTCTTTCCCTTCAATCTACCAGCTCTTTCATATAAATTAGATAGATCTGTATATAAATATCCAGGATAACCTCGTCTACCTGGAACCTCTTTTCTAGCAGCAGATACCTCTCTTAAAGCCTCAGCATAATTTGTCATATCTGTCATTATAACAAGCACATGCATACCTTTATCATAAGCTAAATATTCAGCACAAGTCAAAACCATTCTTGGAGTTGCAATTCTTTCAATAGCAGGATCATTAGCGAGATTCATAAATAAAATGGATTTATCTATTGCACCAGTTTTAGTAAAATCATCTATAAAGAATTGAGCCTCTTCAAAAGTTATACCCATAGCACCAAATACAACAGCAAATTTAGAATCAGAATTCAAAACTCTAGCCTGGCGAGCTATTTGAGCAGCAAGTTCAGCATGAGGTAAACCTGATGCTGAAAATACAGGCAACTTCTGTCCACGAACCAATGTATTTAAATGATCAATAGCTGATATTCCTGTTTGTATAAACTCAGATGGATAGTCTCTAGCTACAGGATTTATAGCTATACCATTTATATCTCTTCTAAACTCTGGTATCACATCAGGACCACTGTCCTTAACTCTTCCCATCCCATCAAATACTCTTCCTACCATATCGATAGAAACACCTAATTGAAGAGGTTTAGATAAAAATCTACACTTAGTAGTCATAGGAGAAATTCCGCTTGATCCTTCGAATATTTGAACCATAGCTTTTGACCCACTTACTTCTAAAACCTTACCTCTTCGTTTTTCCCCATTTTCTAGCTCAATGTCTACTAACTCATCATATTTAACTCCAGATACTCCATCTACCATCATCAGAGGACCAACAACTTCTCTAACCGTTTGATATTCTTTAATCAATTGATACTCCTTCCTCTCTTATTAGATTTTGTATAGTATTTTCAAGCTCAAATGATATATCATCGATTTTTTTCAAATCATCCTCATGAATATACTTACACCTTGCTATCTTATCCCTAATCTCCAAATTTAAAATCTTATCTAAATATACACCAGAATCTAGAGCTTTTTCTGCCTCAGACATAAATTTCAATATTAAAGATATCATTTTATATTGCTTTAACATTGAAGAAAAAGTATCAATTTCATGAAATCCATTTTGCTGTAAGTAATCTTCTCTAATTGATTTAGAAACCTCTAGTTTTAGCCTATCCTTATCAGATAAAGCATCAATACCTACTAATCTGACGATTTCTTCGAGCCCTGACTCCTCTTGCAAAAGTCCAATAGCACGCAACCTCATAGAATTCCAATTTCCATAATCGGCATTTTTTTCAAGAGATTTACCGATAACATCAGCATACAAAGAATACGATTTTAACCAATTTATAGATGGAAAATGTCTCTTATAAGCTAACTGAGCATCCAATCCCCAAAATACTTTAACAATTCTAAGCGTTGCTTGAGTAACCGGCTCGGATAAATCTCCACCCGGTGGTGAAACCGCTCCTATAGCTGTAATAGTTCCGATTCTTTCTTCCTTCCCACAACACACAACCTTACCAGCTCTTTCATAGAACTCAGCAAGCCTTGATCCTAAATAAGCAGGATAACCTTCATCACCAGGCATTTCCTCCAAACGTCCAGACATTTCTCTTAATGCTTCTGCCCATCTAGAAGTAGAGTCAGCCATTATCGAAACCGAATAACCCATATCTCTAAAATATTCTGCTATAGTTACTCCCGTGTATATACATGATTCCCTAGCAGCAACAGGCATGTTTGAAGTGTTTGCTATTAGAACTGTTTTTTTCATAAGACTTTGACCGGTTTTAGGATCCACAAGCTCAGGAAATTCCATTAACACATCAGTCATTTCATTTCCTCTCTCCCCACAACCAACATACACCACAACCTCTGAATCTCCCCATTTTGCAATTTGATGCTGCACTACTGTCTTTCCAGCACCAAATGGTCCAGGTACAGATGCCGTACCCCCTTTACTAACTGGAAAAAATGTATCTATAACTCTTTGTCCAGTTATCATAGGCTCTTCAGGTCGCATCTTCCTTAAATACGGTCTTCCCTTTCTTACAGGCCATCTCTGCATCATTGAAATTGATACATCACCATTCTTAGTTTCAACCACACAAATTACTTGGACTATGTTAAAATTACCAGTCTTTATTTCCTTAACAATACCATCTATACCGTAAGGAACCATTATTTTATGTAAGATAACAGGTGTTTCTTGCACAGTTCCTATAACATCTCCAAATGAAACCTTGTCACCCACATTGACTACTTGCTTAAACTCCCAAATTTTCTCTCTATCTAAAGAATATACTTCAATTCCTCTTTCTAAAAAATCAGAACCAGATGCATACATATACTTCTCGAGTGGTCTCTGTATACCATCAAACATAGATTCAATCAAACCAGGACCAAGTTCAACACTTAAAGGTTCCCCTGTTGAAAAAACGTCATCTCCTGGTCCAATCCCTGAAGTTTCTTCATAAACCTGAATCGAAGCATATGCACCTCTTATCTCAATTATTTCACCGATTAATTTTTTATCTCCAACTTTGACTACATCATACACCTTAACATTACCGAGGCCTTCTGCAATAACAAGAGGACCTGAAACTTTAACTATTTTACCAGCCTTCAAAATGATTTAACTCCCTTCCTATAAGATATTCACACCAATAGCTCTCTCTACATTGTCATTAATTTTCTCAAGACCTATTCCCAGACTCCCACTACTACCTGGTATCAAAACTATTGATGGAATATACTTCTTTCTGTACCTATCAATAGTACCCATAATATCTTTAGCGACATTTTCAGTCACGAATATAACCGCATAACTATCCATTGCTAGCCTATCAATAATTAATCTCGCTTCACCTTCATCTTGACATGGAAAAATATCCACACCTAACGACTTAAAAATAAATATAGAATCGCTGTCCCCCACAACACCAATCTTATACATAACTCTCTCTCAGCCTCCTTTTTATGGAGTCTGAATCTACACCATTGATCTTACCAACAAATATAATTCTTATATTTTTAATTTCAGTTTCTTTAGCATTTACATAACCTACTATAGGTGCCAAACCAGTAGTTATTATCTTAGCATTTTTTAAATACTTCATTATATAATCATCTAATTCTTTATCTAAATAACTTAATTCATCATTATTTACGTAATGTTCAATACCTTCCTTTATGTATTTATAAATACTTGTCATGGAAAACCTATTTAGTACATTCTCCTTTGGTTCGGAAAAACAAACTCTAAAAACACTTATTGGTATATTTCCTCCGAACACTACAGCCTCATCAAATAATGTTTTACTTAAATTTAATTTTTTAATCCTAAATAAAGTTTTAACATTAAATGTATCGATCAAAATCTGTACATATCTGTATAAAAAATCATTTCTAATTTTTCGAGCATCCTCTAACAATTCTCTAAACATTTCTTTATCAATTATAATATCTATCATTTGAATATTTTCATTTTCTTCAAAATTCTTGAATACCTTTTTGATCATTCTGGAAATACTTTCATCAATTAAAGAAACATTTTCTGTCTTAATACAATTATAAACAAATTCATTATCTATTCCTTCTATGTTGAATAAACTCTCTTCTACATCAGTTC
This sequence comes from Anisomitus miae (SeqCode), assembly GCF_054906395.1. Taxonomy (NCBI): domain Bacteria; kingdom Bacillati; phylum Bacillota; class Clostridia; order Eubacteriales; family Clostridiaceae; genus Anisomitus (SeqCode); species Anisomitus miae (SeqCode). The sequence goes on along the minus strand of NZ_JBRACL010000003.1, from coordinate 79,199 downwards.
CAAAAAACTTAGACTTAATCATTAATTTTATATTGTTATACTTATACTTCTTTAGAAAAATATCAATTAAATACTTATCATTCAAAATATCATTTATACTCTTAAACATCTTTTCAAACTCGGCAGATAAAATACGCTCATAATTAAAAACATTTATATCTTTGAGTATATTTTCACCATAAGTTGTTTCAGATAAAATATTAAATGCGTAATCCAAGCTATCAGCATCTACCATTCTGCTACACTTTACATTATCTATGAGTTTTTTCTCATAAACTCGTATCCTAGGTATAATGTCTAAATACAACTTATCATCATCCATAAATCCCTCCAAAATTTAATTAAAAAGAAGATTTGATAACTCAAACTCAATTTCATCTTTAATGGAATCAATCAAAACCTCAAAAGAATAGTTTATAAAAATCCCTTTATTTTCTAAAATAAAACCACCCTTCAAAATATCAGATGGCTTTATCTCCAAAACTTTAAATTCTCTTTTATTTTCACTATCTATACGAGATCTCAATATATGCTCAATATCTATATAAACTGTCGGTATTATCAAATTATACTCACCGATCAAACCCGAATTACGAACATGATATGATACGTACAGCTCAAATCTCTCATTATCTAAATTCATAAGTTCATCTAGAGCTTTATCAAAAACCTCATCAATCACTTTCCTCTTGGCAATAAGTTTACTATTCCTAATCTCAAGCTCACATTTTGAAATTATCTTTTCCTTTACTTCCTTCCCCTCCAAATGCGCTTTTTTTAAGATATCTTCCCTATATCTATTCGCTTCTTCAACCTTCCTCAATACTATCTTTTCCGACTCTTCTCTTGCTTTAATTAAAATATCTTGTTTCTTTAATTCAGCATCCTTTATAATTTTGTCTATTAAAACACTAAAACTTGACACCTTTTAATCACTCCAAACTAACTAAAGAATAAAACCATAAACAATGAAGCAACAAATCCCAATACAGCATATGTTTCAACAAGAGTAGCATATATTACACCTTTAGTAGTATGTTTCGGATTTTTTGCTAAAATTTGTATAGCTGATGCACAAACTTTCCCCTGTGCTATTCCCGAAAACAATCCTGTCAAAGCTATAGGTAACCCTGCCATAAAAAATCTAAGCCCTTGAAATACTTGCGGAAACTGACCATTAAAAACACCTGCATTCAAGAATATTAGTAATCCTATAACGAATCCAAATAGCCCCTGCGTACCTGGTAAAGCTGTTAATAAAATAGTCTGACCAAATTTTTCAGGCTCCTCTGACAAAAGACCTGCAGACGCCTGACCCGCAATAGAAACCCCCCTAGCTGAGCCTATACCTGATAACCCAACAGCCAAAGCTGCCCCTAACAAAGCCCATGCTAAACCACCATATTGTACTAAAAAATCCGAAAAAGTCATTTAAAAATTCCTCCTAAACATAATAATTTTTTATTTTTTTATTCGCACATATTGATCTGTATACCTAAAAGGAGAGAACTTACGTCCACCTCCGGTATAAAATTTACCAAAAAATTCTAAATACTGCAATCTAGCGGAATGAACATAAGTTCCCAACGCATTTATACCTAAATTAAACAAATGTAAAGGTATAAGTATAATCGGAGTAATTACTAGATTCAATGGAAACGGTATTAATCCACCCATTATATTAAAAGCGTTAGCTATAAATCCTGATGCAAGTCCAAGCGCTAACAAACGAGAATACGAAATTATATCCCCTAGATATCCCGTAATACCATATACACCATATACACCCCCTCCTATTTTACCAGCTATGCCCTTAGACTCCCTTCCTTGAGTAAACAATAATATCAATATTCCTAATACAATTAAAACTGCAACAATAAAATTGCTCGCACCATTTATTAAAGTTTGGAGTGCAAATATTAAAACACCGCTAAGTATAAGAAGCCAAGGAACAACATCATACAAAACGTCAACTAGCTTTCCATTTTTTAAATACACAATTACTTTCATAATTAACCCTAAAACTAAATGTACAAAACCAAACCCAACTGAAATAGCAAATATAGTCATAATATTCGTATTGACATCCAATACAACTGGAACATTTAAGCCGAAATACCTTTGCAATAAATCACCAAAATATGCCCCATACAATATGCCCCATACAATAGTTGAAACACCCGTAATTATAAATAATCTATATGTCGTTTTTCTAAGTTCTGTTTTCGATTTTACATATAAAAATACAGAAGCCAGCGTAATTAAGATACCATATCCAGCATCAGCAAGCATCATACCAAAAAACACTATAAAAAATACAGATATAGCAGGTGTAGGATCAATCTCACTATATGTAGGATAACTATACATTTCAACTACTCCTTCAAGGGATGATGAAATCAACCCATTGGAAAGTTTTATAGGCACATCTGCAGAATCTTTTAAATCAATTTCATTAATTTCCAAGTAAAAATTCGAATCTATAATATTAAATAAACGTTGCTTAAGTTCATTAACTTTATTTTCTTCAACATACCCCCTACATACCAAAACAGAATCACTCTCTAAAAACTTTTTATAAACTTCATTTTTATATACATTTGAATTAAAGTACTCGTATGACAATTGCAAATCAACATATCTAGAACAGTAACTCTTTATCTGATTAATTAATTTTTCCTTTTTATCTATGATATACTTTATCTTATCCCTTAAAGTATCTATGTAGCATGAAACACTCTGATCATAAGAAAATTCCTGGAAATTAAATCCCTTAATCTTCAAAAAATCTACTACGTCTTGTTTTATATCATTGTGGACAATTATGCTAAAAAAAGAATCTTGTTGATTGGAGTGTACCACATGCACACTAGATAATTTAAAATCAACTTCAAATTTATCCAATACATCGATCTCAAATTGCCTAGATATACTCCCAAATATGGATGTTACATACCTTAAATCCTTATATTCACCAATACTTCCTCCTATATTTTCCCAGTTCCTACTCGTATCCATGTCGGAAATACACTTCGCATAATCAGATTCAAGAGAAGTAATTTCAGAATGCAGTTCCCCCAATTTTGCATATATGGTATCAACTTCATCCAAATTAATACTATCTCTAAGTTTACTATACCTTATCTCCAATTTATCATCAGTTAATGAGCTAATCAACGATTGCTTAGCAACATAAGGTCGAAGAACATCTAAGCAATACTTCATTTTATTTAACCCCTGCTCATATAAAACATCAGTTTCATCCAATTTTGTATATTTAAACTTTTCGAAATATTTATAAAAATCTGGATCCACGTTTTCCTGAGCAATATACTCATCGAAATCTCTAAACTCCAAACTTCCAAAAGATTGAAATTCATCTAAAACCTTAAGTCTATCTTTTTTCAAAAAATACAAACAGAATCGGTTCATTTTAACTATTGCCATATATTAATAACCCTCTCGACAACATTTTTTACACCTTGTCTCTTCCTTTCATCAGATATTTTCAAAATTTCATCGATAATAGTTTTCGACTTGTCTTCCAAGGATTTAGCAACAGCATTACCCTCATCCTCATAACTAGATACTACCCGTCTATATTGCTCATCAGCGGCCACAACTATCCGATCGTATTCCGAGTTTGCCTTATCTAAAGCACTATTAAATATACTTTTACTTTCCTCTTTGGAATTTTCTAAAATTAAATCTGCCTTTTCTTCAGCTTTTTTTATTTCTTTTACAACATTGATATCCATAAAATCATCACCTCAATTTTATAAATTAAGATTAAAATCTAAAATAAAAATAATTAATCTTCTTTCGTATTTTTACTTAATTTTTTTAAAACTCACTAAATCAACCCCACACATTTAAGTAATTATACAATACAAGAATCAAAAATACAAACATAACTCCATATTATTATAACCTATAAAACAAAAGCTATCCTAAATTTAATTTCAATTTAGGATATCTTCATTAATATAATTCTTCACTATTTTTAAGGACCTTTTCATAAAAATGAATCAAAAACCCTGCACTTGTTTCATGAGCTTGACGTATTATCTTAGATGCTATACTCATGTATCTTTCTTCTTTGTCAGATATACTTTTATACTGATCACTTACCTCTTTAGAAAATACAATATTTTTTATTATATAATCTTCTACTTTGTCAAATTTTTTAACTCCAGTCTCTATCTTAAAACTACCCTCTTCATATATTTTAGATATAATCCAAAGCTCAAATCCTCTGTGTTCATTAAACAAATCAACACTACCATGTTGTGGAACTGTAGAATCCTGTATTAAATGTAAACATACTCCTACGTAAAACATACACCTTTCAATATAATTTTTATCTAGGTAATACATAGCCGTCCTATAATATTTTTTAAATTCATTTAAAAGATTTGAGAATCCGTACAATCCTCGTAACGTTTCCACATTATAAAAATGATTGGCACTTTTACAATCTAAATCCGCCCAAACAACACCATCATTTATAAAATTTAAATATTTCTTCATAAATATGCTTACATCGTACAAACTCTCATTATTTAAAATTTTAATCACGTTAATGTTTATAAATTTATGAGTCATACAATGTGTTTTCATCAACAATTTCTTTATAGGATTTATTATAACCATTACCTTCTTTACGGCCTTACCGTAAGTCAATTCGACTCTTCCCATTTAAATCTCCTTATTATAAAAATTATAACATAATATATTTTTAAAATATGCAAACATACATTGTAAAAATATACAAATATTTTCACCAAAAATATTCACAACAATTAGTTGAATTATAACAAATAATATATAAAATCTCAATTTTATAACTATAAAAACCTACTTTTAGTAAATTTGAAAATATTTCCAAACAAACATAAAAATAAAACTTACCACTAATCATATATACTTTTCTAGAAATATATCTTAATTACTTAGTATAACTTCTTCACTATTTATTACGAATTATATTTAAAAACATTAATAGAATTAACAAGAATAAAATTTTTTACTAAAGAATACCTTTAAATATACCATTTCTATAGGAGGAAAAGTTTTGCAAAAAGAAAATTTTTATAAAAAATCTTTTATCTTAAGTTCATCGAATATATTAACTGGGATACTAGGCTTTATTTTTTCAATAATTCTATCAAAAGAATTAGGTGCTGAAGCTCTTGGTTTATATGGTCTACTCATGCCTATATATAACTTTTTTATTTGTCTTATGTGTGGTGGAATATTAACATCTATATCTAGAATTATAGCAATTTACTTCGATAATAAACACTTTAATAAGGCACACTTAACCATAAGAATATCCATAATATTTAACTTAATTTGGTCTATTATAATAGCTACACTAGTATATACTTTATCACCATCAATAGCTTCTTTGGTAATAAAAGATACACGTGTAATAACTGCAATAAAAATAATTTGCCCTGCCATGCTATTCATTTCTATTTCAAATATTTTAAAAGGGTATTTTTATGGAACATCTCAAATTAATGTGCCATCTATAATAGATATTTTAGAAAAATTTATAAGGATTTTAGTATTAATAATGATCATAAAAATTTTTAAACTTAATACTGTAGAATCAACAGTTACTGCTGCGTACATATCGATCTGTGTAGGTGAATTTCTAAGTTATGTATTTCTGCATTCCTATTATAAAAAAGTTAAATATAAAACTGCTAAATTATCACAGCTTAAACAAAATACAGCTAGCAATAAAAGTTTATTATTTGATATGTTGAAAATTGCATTTCCTCTTTGTATAAATGGACTCATAACAACATTAATATCCTCTATTACAACACTACTAGTACCAAGACGACTTATAAAAGCAGGTTTCAATTACTCACAAGCATTATCTACAATAGGAAAATTTAATGGAATGGCTCTTAATATAGTACTCTTTCCGGTGATAGTAATAAGTTCAATCTCCACATTATTAATCCCTGATCTATCTAAGTCCATTAGTAAAAATAAAATCCTCTTAGCAGAAAAAAGAATACGGGAAGTTATAAAAATATCTTTTATCCTTGGTCTTGCTACGGTAGTTATATGTTTTGTAATACCCGATGAACTATCCTATATGTTCTTTAAAAGAACTGATCTAGGATCATATATATGGTTTGCAAGTCTTATAACACCATTATTTTTTATGTCACTTACAACCTACAGCATATTAAATGGATTGGGAAAACAAAAAAAAATCCTTACCCACTCTCTCATATGTTCTGTAGTGGAAATAATAGTTATATATATATTTACTGGAATTTCACAAATTAATATCTTAAGCTATGCAATAGCCATAATGATAGATTCTTTCCTCTCTGTTGTATTAAATTTAAAAGAAATAAAGAAAACTGTTAAAATTCAATCGGAAATTCCAAAATACATAATTTATATACTTTTAGGAATACTACTGATTTTAGTATTATATTTAATCAAATCATATATACCTCCTAAGTTTGAGCTCTTACAGAATTTATTAATAATATTCTCTGGATTTAGTATTTTTGGAGTAACAATTATAAGAGATATAAGAAAACGTCCATTTTCATTCAGATAAAGATAATGAGTAAGTTTAATTAAAAAACTTACTCATTATTCTTTTTGGTATTCTATTTACAAAACTGGAAGGCATAAATTCTAAATCAACTTTTCGTATATATCTTAAAAAAATTATCAAAACAAAATATATAGTGCATCCTAGCAATAATGATGAAATAAAAGAGACATAAACTCCAAAACTAAACCCTCCTAAAATATGACAAAAAACCTTATATGATAAATTTACAATAAGTCCCATGATCAAAGCTGCTAAAATAGGCTTAAACACATTTATAAACACTTTATTCTCTATGTTTATATACTTATTTATCATGATATTATTAATACTCATAGACACTAAAAAACATAAAATACTACCTATAACAGCTCCATTTATATTTATGAATGGAATACCTACTAAAAAATAATTGCTTAATAATTTTACAAAAACACCAAGTAACAAACTAAAAAATACATGATAAAACTTATTTATCCCTTGTAGTATTGTAGTTTGAATCTGAACAACGGCCATAAATATGACGAGGGTAGATCCATAAGACATCAATGTATATCCATCGATGTAATTCACTGAAAATAAAATAGAATATATAGGTTCGCTTAAAACAGATAAACCAACGCACGCAGGTATCGATATAAGAAAAGCAACCTTAAGTGCAAACTCTATTTTATTGTGTAAATCCCTCTTATCATCTAAAACTACCGATCTAACAATCTCGGGTATAATAGATGCGGACAAAGCTGCAATAAATGCGAGTGGAACATATATTAAGGTTTTATACTTACCCAAAAGTCCATATAAAATATCACTTGTTGCATAATCAAACCCTGCATAAAGAAGCCTGTTTTTTACAAGTGCCAAATCAATTACAGCTCCAACATACTGTATACCTGAAGTCAAAATAACTGGTATTCCATATCTTAAAAACGTTCTTATTATGTTATACGTAGATACCATATTTCTTCGCTCTAATTCGCAACTTAGATATGGTACATCACCACTAATATTATAAATTACTTTTTCCCTCTTTGAAACATAAAACAAGAAAACTATTGCAATAACAGCACCTATAGTAGTACCTACTGTACCACCAGCGGCTCCTAGTTCTAAATTATACTCAACCAACACTACTGCACAAGATATACTCACAAATATATTGAATACTTGTTCTACTACCTGAGATACAGCTACTGGAACCATATTAGATATACCTTGAAAAAAACCTCTATATGCAGCCAATATGGAAGTAAAAAATATCGTTGGAGACAAAAATAATATTGCCAAATAAGATCTACTGCTACCTACCAAATCAGCCACTACTTCAGACATAAAAAACAGAATAAACGTACTTACCAATCCAATAAAAAACAAAATTTTCTTGCCTACGTAAAATACTTTAAGTACATTTTGGTACTGGTTTAGTGCCATAAACTCTGCTATTTGCTTAGCAATAGCTATCTGCATCCCAGAATTCGTTATAACATAAATCAAACTGAATATATCATAGGAAGCTAAGTATATACCATATCCTTCATCACCTAATATTCTTATGATAATCGGCACATAAAGAAGAGACATAAGTTTTACGATAATGCCTGCTATAGACAGTGCTATGAAACTCTTACCTGTTGACTGTTCTTTCATTTACCTTCCTCTAACCATAATTCTAAATTCCTGTTTTACCATTTTCTTGAATTGCGGTGTAAATGGCATTATTACAACTTTATTATTTAAATAATTCATATCCATATTTCTATCTATTCCATTAAAGATAAGTTTATATGCAAATAATACCTGATTTTCCACTTTATATTTATTAAAAAAATAATTAGATAAATCTCTATTCCCATATTTAGGATCACCCACCAAAGGATTCCCTAAAAATTCAAAATGACTCCTTATCTGATGACTCCTACCCGTTATTAATTTAATATCAACCAAACTAACAACACCATTAGTGTCTATAGTGCTTACTTCCATTTCTATGTACTTTGAATCCTTTACCTCATATCTTGTAACGGTGGATTTATTAGTTTTGATATCCTTTCTTATATATGCTTTATACAATCCATCATTAATCCTACCTTCTATCAAAGCTCGATAATATTTTGAAATTCTTCTATTTCTCATCAAATAATTTAATTCTTTTAAAGCAATTCCATTTTTACCAAAAATAACAAGTCCACATGTATTTCTATCCAACCTATTTACAGGGGATGGAGAAAATACGAGATCCCTTCCCGGAATATATTCACCTTTCTTAAACAAATATGTTTTCACATTTTTTGTTAAATCATTCAAACCATAATCACCATTTGAATGCACGATACTGTCAACATCTTTAATGACAACTAAAATATTAGAGTCTTCAAAACATATTCGAGGCTTTAAGTAGTCCTCAACACTAAAATCAAAACTTTTTTTACCAATTGATTCATAATGATATCCAAAAATTTTTACAATATCATTTTCAACTAACTTATAATGTATTTCTTGCTTTTTACCATTAACTTTAATATTACCTTTTCTGATATCTTTAAAAATGACACTAAGTTGGACATCTTTAAATAATTTTCTTAAAAATTTATCAAGTCTTTGTCCCTTTTCATTAACTCCAATTAAAATTTCTTGCTTCATAATCCCACCTGAGTTAATTATTGTTTAAATAGTTGAATGCCACAGCACTTTGAAGTGCTGCTCCAAATATTAATCCATCTTCATCAAGATCAAATAAGCTTCCATGTGCAGGATGAACGATACCTTTTGATACATTTCTTGTACCAAGAAAATAAAAAACAGCCGGAACTTTTTGAGAAAAATAAGCAAAACTCTCTACTCCCATTGAAGGATTTATATCCATAATAACGTTATCTTTTCCTAAAATACCCCTAAATACATTCTCACTAAAGGAAACCATGTCATCATCATTACAAAGACAAGGATAACCATTAAAAATTTCAATTTCAGTCCTAACTCTCATTGCTTCTCCAATACTGTTACAAATTTTCGTCAATCTTTCAATCATATACTCCCTATCTTCCGCAGTCATAGATCTAATTACTCCCTCAAGTAATACTTCCTCCGGAATTATGTTTGGAGCAGTTCCTCCTATAAACTTCCCAATTGTTATAACAGACGGATTATGTGGAGTTATTTCACGACTTACAATTGTTTGTAACGCATTCACTATGTTACAGGCTGCAACTATAGGATCAACTGAGTTTTCTGGATGTGCACCGTGACCACCTTTACCTTTTACAACTATTTTAAAAGGATTAGATGCTGCGTTAACAACACCATATTTTAGACCAACATATCCTGAATTTATCAACTCTGAAACATGTAACCCCACTATTGCATCAACCTTTGGATTTTGCAAAACACCCTCATCGATCATAAATCTTGCTCCTCCAATAGTTTCTTCAGCAGGTTCAAAAATGAGTTTCACGATCCCTTTAAAATTATTTTTATATTTATTAAGAATTTTAGCCGCTCCCATTAGCACAGCCATATGTCCATCATGACCACACGCATGCATCTTTCCTTCTATTTTAGAACAATATTCCACATTTTTTCTATCATCAAGAGGTAATGCATCTATATCTGACCTAAGGGCTATAACTGGTCCGCTTCCATTTCCCTTTATAATACCTACAACCCCTGTTTTACAAATAACTTTATTCTCAATTTCTAAAGAATCCAAATATTCTTTTATTTTCCTCGACGTATTAAATTCCTCAAAACCTACTTCAGGATTCTGATGAAAATGCCTTCTATTTAAAATTATCTCTTCCTTTATTAGATTTGCTTCCTTTAAAAAATCTATATTAACCAAACTACCAACCCCTAAAAACCATCTATTTACTTAGATAATATTACATTATTTGTATAATTTTATCTATAAAAAATCTAAGTATTTAAAATCTGAAATACTTAGACTATTATAAGTATGTATATTAATTATTTACAGCCTCTCTTTTCACATCAGAATAACTTTTACCCTTGAATATCTGTGCAAAAGGACAATCTCCTACGGGATCCTCTTTATCCTTATTGTAATAAGCACATTCTTTAAAACATTCAATTATTTCTGATGAAGTCGATAAGAAATAACATTCCATAAGAACCCTCCAAAATAAAAATTTATCATAACTTAACTTTTTTACATAAATTTTTAACTTAATAGCTATATTTTATGCTATACTCTTAAATAAAAAATACTTAAGAGGTATTATAAATAATGTTTGGATATATGCAGCCCTTTAAACCTGACCTTAAGATAAAGCATTACACTACTTTTAAAAGTTACTACTGTAGTTTATGTCATGAAATAAAGAAAAACTATGGAAACATACCAAGAATCGCATTAAATCTTGATACAACTTTCATGTCAATAATACTCGATGGACTTTCCATAACCAATTACGATATTCAGAAAAAAATTTGCATTCTACACCCAACTGAAAAAAAACTTATAATGAAATCTAATCCTAGTATAACTTATGCTAGCCATATAACAATGATTTTAACACATAATAAGATAATTGACGATATTAATGATGAAAATAATTTATTTTTAAAGGCTATTCTACCAATTTTTAATAAGTACATGAAAAAGTTGCCTCATAATCTAAATCCTCTAATTAAAATTATAAAAAATGGGCTTGAAGATTTAAAAAAATTAGAAGCTTCAAGAAAAAATTTTTCAATAGATGAGTTTGCTCATCCATTTGCAAATATAGTTAAAAATATATTCGGTTTTTATCTAGAAATAAATAATTCTGATAAAAATCATCTAATCTACATAGAAAATATAGGATACAATTTAGGAAAATGGATTTATATAATTGACGCATTTGATGACATAGAGAAGGATTTTAAAAATAAATCTTTTAACCCCATATTGAATTTAGATAACTTACAATTTGACTATAGAAGTGACATTTTAGAATTCAAAAATCGCATACGCAACAAATTTTCATCATTGCTCACACATATAAATTATGTTTGCCTAAATAACCTAAATAAAATAAAGATAAGTAAAAATTATAGTTTAATTGAAAATATATTGCAATTAGGAATGCCATTTAAACTCGATAAAGTACTGAATAATCCTCAGTGTTCAAATAGAAAGGAAGTATTGTTAAATGAGTAAAAAATACTTTGATATCCTTGGCCTCAATGAAAATGCAACTTTTGATGAAGTTGTATTAGCTCATAAAAATTTGGTAAATAATCTTAATAATCAGCTAGACAATTCAAACTTAAATCATGAAGAAATAAATAAGAGAATTTCTGAAATAAATAGTGCTTACGATTATTTAGCAAACAATATATTTCAATTACATAATAATGAGCAATTTATGCTACAAAATATAAGGAATCTTATAAATGCAAACCTGTTAGAGGAAGCTAGAGAGAAAATATGGAAAATAAAGAATAGAAATGCGGAATGGAATTACTTAGTTGGACAAATTTACTATAAGGAAGGCTGGTATGATAAGAGTCATAGTCATTTTGAAATTGCATACAACTTAGAACCAACCAATATTGAGTATAGTCAAGCATATGAGTCATTTAGAAATTCTAATAATCAATTCAGAAAAACTTACTCAAAAAGGACTATGTCTGAATCCAATTCTGGTTGTTGCAATATGTGCTGTACGCTTCTTTGCATGGATGCGTGCTGTGAAAGCGTTGGTTGTGATTTTATTTCATGTTGTTAACTAATAGAACAAAAGATTTAAATAAACTAACAAAAGGTGCTGTGTTATGCTCCACGACTGTAATTTTATTCGTGCTATGCAAAATATTAACCTTTATAGATGTTACCTTATTATCAATATCATCGTGTATTATGTGTCTGTCCATAATAAAAATAGGTGCAAGAAGCTCTGTCTTAGTCTTAATATCATCAACAATCGTTTCTGCAATACTCGGTCTTATAGAATACTCGCTAATATATTTTCTGTTTTTTGGAATATATCCTTTACTTAAATATTTTATAGAATTCTTTAAAAATGTAGTAATAGAATTCTTTTTAAAAATACTTTACTTCAATTCTTTAATTTTTTTATCATTTTTTATATACTCAAGAGCAATTTTGCCAATTTTCATATATGTTCCCATGTCTTTTTTGATTATATTTTATGACTTGATTTTGACTAAATTTATTCAAGATATTTACGATAATGCCCTTATTGATAAACTATAGTGTATATTTTTGACATTTAATAACACTTATTATATAATTACGATAGTTATTATTTACAAGAGGGTAGTTTTATGGTTGATAATAAAAGAATAGATACAATTATAGAAGTATTCAGAAAGAATAACTTAAAGTTAACTCTGCAGAGAATGAATATATATTCTTACTTAATGTCAACGTCCGAACATCCCACTGTAGAAAGGATTTACACAAATATAAAGAAAACTATTCCAACTATAAGCCTTGCAACTGTATATAAAAATCTAAATACTCTTGTGACATCAGGTCTTGTAAGATCTATAAATGTTTGTGAAGAAAATTTCAGATACGATGCAAATATGGATTTGCATGCTCATCTTAAGTGTGTGAACTGTAATAATATAGAAGATTTATATCTCGATACTGCTACAACAGATTCACTCCTTAGCAAACCCTATTGTGTAAATAGTTTTGACGTATTTTTATATGGTGTTTGTGCTCGTTGCAAAAGTACCAGTTTAAGCATTTAAAAATATCTAAAAAGAGGCAGCTTATTTTTACAAATAAGCTGCCTAACTTAAGGGGGATTCGTGGAGAAAAAATTTTTTTATCTCCATTTATTTTACAGTATTCCAAATATCGTATTAAATATACATATTTTAAAAATAATTCTAAATTTTGATTCAAAATTACTACATTACTTTTCTTTATTAATATCATCTATATAAAACTGTATAAACCTATCTACTACACTTCCAAATTCATTTCCCAAAATTGGTTTCAAAGAGTTCAAAAAATTGAGTATTATTTCACTATCGTAAACATTTATATTTTCTATGCTTTTATTAGTATTTGGGATATCAATATCACCAAAACTATTAATGTCAATTCCATTATACATAAAAGATATTATATTATTTAACTTTCCTAAATCTATATAATTTAATAAACCTAATATGTTATTTAAATTTGCATTATTTTTAAACATACTTTGATAATTATTATGGTATTCTCTACATAAATCCTCGTCTTTTTTTTGTTGATTTTCAAAATAAATACCATCATTTATTTTATAAGTTTTTTTACGTTTTGACATTTAAAAACTCCTAATATATTTTAGGAGGGTAACTCAATTTGAATACCCTCCTAATAAAATCTTAACTCATTATCTAAAGTTAAATATTATAAAATCATTTATTCTGGTGAAATATTTCCACAACCTCTAGGCTGAGAACAACACATATTGCAATCATTTGGCCTTCCACCTAATAGAGCAAGCAATATCAGTATAGTCCACAAATCTATTCCATTTCTATTCCCCATTCCTCCAGCAGGTATTATATTCATAGTTGTAGGATATTGCATTCCCAAAAATGGTTGAGCAACTTGGTAAGTTGATACAGGCACTTCCATATACGCTTGCTTAACTTTTCGGGTCCTATACTTTAAATTTGAGTCAGAAAAATGTGAAGATGTCTGAGTTACAAATTGACCACAGTTATTATTAGGATAACAAGTTAAATTCCCTCCAGAAAAATTATTTTGATTACCTGTTCCTAATCCTGCTAGAAGTAATAATGGCCATATACTATGCCCACACCCCCTATTATTCCCATTAAATCCATTATTAGGATTATTAAAGTTACATCCACAATTTGTACCACACGTTCCATTAATTTGGTTCATAAAATTCATAAAATCCATACTATTTAGTCCCCTTAAAATTTTTATTATGTAATAATTTTATGTTGTACTATATAAGGTGACACAAAAAAAGGACACATTACAATAAAATAATATGTCTTTATCAAATACCAGAAAAAACAAAATCTACTAATTCATCTCTATTTTTATTTTTTAAGGAAGAATAAAATAATACATCAGGCACTTCAAATACTTTCTTAAAAATCTCTCCATTTCTTTTAATCTCTGAAGATTTAAGCTTATCGGACTTAGTAGCAATAATAGATACATCATATCCATTGCTCCTTATCCATTCACACATCACAATATCACTCTTAATAGGATAGTGTCTCGAATCTATCAACAATATTATCTTTTTTACAACATGCCTTCCACAAAAATATCCTTCAATCATAGATTTCCATAACTTTTTTTCCTCTTTAGAAATCTTAGCATAACCATAACCTGGTAAATCAACCAAATAAATATTACGGTTTATAAGAAAAAAATTAATAGTTCTTGTTTTACCTGGAGTAGAACTTACCTTAGCTATCTTCCTTCTATTTAAAATAGAATTTATAATACTGGATTTCCCCACATTAGACCGACCAACAATAGCAACTTCATTTAAATTACATTTCGGAAAATCACTGTACCTAACCGCAGAAACCACAAATCTACTATCCCTTATAAGCATACTCATGCACTTTCTATATCGCTATCCTTATTATTTGAATATTTTATTTCAACTTTTTTACTATTTACACTCTCTTTAGTCACAACAACTTTATCTACGTTCTTCTCAGATGGTATATCATACATGACATTTATCAATATTTCCTCAACAATAGTTCTTAACCCTCTAGCACCAGTATTTTGACCTATTGCCTTATTCGCTATCTTATATAATGCTTCTTCATCAAACTCTAAATCAACATCATCATATTCAAATAGCTTCTTATATTGTTTAACAATAGCATTCTTAGGCTCCTTGAGTATACGTACCAAAGAATCAATCGTTAGTGCGTTCAAGGAAACTAATATCGGTAATCTGCCTATAAATTCTGGTATCAGTCCAAACTTCAATAAGTCTTCAGGTAGCATTTCATCGAAAAGCCTACTTAAATCCTTATCTTTTTTAGATTTTATATCTGCACCAAATCCCATAGACTGAACGTTGATCCTGTGCTCAATTATCTTCTCCATTCCATCAAAAGCCCCTCCACATATAAACAATATATTGGAAGTATTTATTTGTATAAACTCTTGATGCGGATGTTTCCTTCCACCTTGAGGAGGAACAGATGCAGTGGTACCTTCTAATATCTTAAGCAACGCTTGCTGAACTCCTTCGCCTGATACATCCCTAGTTATAGAAGGATTTTCAGATTTCCTAGCTATCTTATCTATTTCATCTATATAAATTATACCTTTCTCTGCTCTTTCTATATCGTAATCAGCATTTTGGATCAATTTCAACAATATATTTTCGACATCTTCACCTACATAGCCTGCTTCCGTTAATGTTGTAGCATCAGCTATAGCAAATGGGACATTCAAAAATCTAGCCAAAGTCTGTGCAATCAAAGTTTTACCAGAACCAGTAGGACCCAAAAGTAGTATATTACTTTTCTGAATCTCCACATTCTCATCCTTTAGAGATGAGTTAATTCTCTTATAATGATTATATATAGCCACAGAAACAAATTTTTTTGCCTGATCCTGTCCTATGACATACTGATCTAAATATTCCTTTATTTCCATAGGCTTCGGAACTTTAGATACCCCCACCTTTTGCTCCTCCACACAATCATCGGTTATTATCTCAGAACACAGATTAATACACTCATCACATATATAAACACCCGGACCTGCTATAAGCCTTTTCACCTGTTCTTGGCTTTTACCACAAAAAGAGCACTTCAATTGTTTCTTCTCATCTAACTTCGCCATAATCACACCTCACAAACAGATTAATAAAATCTATTTCACCTTCTTAGTTATAACGCTATCTATTAATCCATACTCCTTGGCTTCATCTGAGCTTAAAAAATAATCTCTCTCTACATCCATTTCTATTTGTTTTAAGGGTTTACCAGTATTTTCACTTAAAATCTTATTCAAACTATCCTTCATCTTGAGTATTCGCTTAGCATGTATATCTATATCGGTAGCTTGCCCTCTAAATCCTCCAAGAGGCTGATGTATCATTATTTCACTATTTGGTAACGCATATCTCTTACCCCTAGCTCCAGAAGACAACAAAAACGCACCCATAGATGCCGCCATACCTATACATATTGTTGAAACATCAGGTTTTATGTACTGCATAGTATCGTAAATGGCCATACCCGAAGTTATAGATCCTCCAGGACTATTTATATACAAATGTATATCTTTATCCATATCTTCACTTTCTAAGAATAACAACTGTGCAACTACTAAACTGGCAGTAACATCATTAACCTCATCACCCAAAAAAATTATACGTTCTTTTAGTAATCTAGAATAAATATCATATGAACGCTCACCTTTACTAGTCTGCTCAACAACTATAGGAACTAAAGCCATATTATTACACCCTCCCAAAAATCTATTTTATTTAAATATTCCAATACTTTCATTTAAAAGGAACTTAATAGTCTTAGAAAATATTACCTCTTGCTCTAAATATTTTTTATGAGTCTTTATAAGATTATCCTTTATCGACCTTATTTTTTCATCATCTTGGGAATATAACTGCGATAAACTCAGAGCCTTATCATGTATTTCATCCTCACTGGCATGTATATTTTCATCCATAGAAATCTTTTCTAACACTAAACTCGACAAAACCTGTTTGTTAGCCCTATCTCTAAAATTACTCCTTATATCCTCTAGTGTTATACCATAATGCTTGCAGTAATTTTCTAAAGTCACGCCCTGATACTTAATCTTAGTCTCAAAATCCTGAACAAGTTTATCTATTTCGGTTTCCACCATCGGCGCAGGAATATAAACCTCCGCACTCTCACATACCTTTTTAATAAGCTGATTCTCTAATTCGCTGTCTCTTTTATCATTGTTCTTTTTCTCAAGTTTAGTATATATATCATTCTTCAAGTCATCCAATGTGTTAAATTCTGAAAAACTCTTTGCAAAATCATCATCTATATCTGGAAGCTCCCTAATCTTTATATCATTAATCTTAACTTCAAATCTAGCTTTCTTTCCCCTAAGTTTATCGACATTATAGTCTTCAGGAAATGTTACATCTACGCAAATTTCTTCACCTTTAGACCTACCTATAAGCTGCTCCTCGAAATTATCAATAAAGGTTCCAGACCCAATAATCAAATTGTAATCTTTACCCTCTCCACCTTCAAAAATCTTACCATCCACATATCCTTTAAAATCTATAGTTACAATATCTCCGTTTTCAACTACTCCACTTTTCTTTGATAAAATTCTAGAATTTTTGCTTTGAATAGACTTCAATTCATCGTTAATATCATCTTCAGTTACTTCATACTTGACATCATCGAGCTCTATACCTCTATACTTACCAAGCTTCACATCTGGTTTAATATAAACAACAGCCCTGTACTCAAAATCCTCATTTTCATCACACTTTATAACATTAATTTCAGGATAATCAACAACTTGGATATTTTTCTCATTTATAACTTCTCTATAAGTTTTATCTATTATAAAATTAGCTGCATCACTGTAAAGAACTTCCAATCCAAACATTTTTTTAAAAACATTAAAAGGCGCCTTTCCTCTTCTAAATCCAGGAACATTATATTTAGATACACTGCTCCTAAAAACTCTCCTCAAGGCATCACAAAAACTCTCTTTATTTACTTTTATAACAAGCTCTACTCTACTGTTTTCAAGGTTATTTAACCTAACATCCATTATTAAAAATCCTCCCAAATAATAACCAAAAATGCCTACTCTTTATTTCACGAAACCTACTAAAATACTTAATTAAGGATAAAAGAAAATGTTAACAACTTTATTTCATTATTTATATTAACTTTAATACCTTCTTCTGTCAACTCTTCAAAATCAATATTTTGGCCACTGACACTTGTCATAAAATGCTTTGCATCTTGTGTATTTGAAATATCTATCCTCCATATATACTGCATATCACTTCCAAACCAAGGCAAATTACTCACATATACTATGGTATCATCTTCCAGAAATCTTGCATTTTTGCACCAAAAATATCCCTCATACCTATTAAGTATATCATCTTTATAAAAACTCATACGTGCGGAATTTGAATAGAAAAACTCTGGATCTAAGTTGAACAGATTTAAATCCTCATTTAATAAATAAACCTTTTGGGTACTTATTTCCTCAATCAATATTCTATTTTTACTTGGAGATATGTCAAATTTATAATTACCATTCAACTCATCTTGATGATCTAAATATCTGATTCCATAAGCATTTTCATAAAAAATACGTAATTTATTATCTTGATCTAGCTGCATCTCATACACTAAATATTTTCCGCCATCATTTTGTTCAGTCAAAACATCATTCTCACTACCATATAAACTTGTTCTTTCATCCATACTATCCAAGGATATATCTTCATCATTTTGTTCAAAACTTACACTTTTATTATCCTTCAATATCACCGAATAATAAATATTTTTTACATATAGATTAATTCTAGAAAAATTAATTACATAATAAACGATCATAATAAATAAAGATAGGATGATAAATAGAACAGTAAATCGTTTCCTTCGTATTTTTTTTTCATACTCTCTACTAAAAATACTTGATTTTTTCATGCATACCTCCATCGATATCAAATATTGCAAATATGTCCGAACAAATGTCACTCAAAGTTAATCCATATTTAAATTATAACCATTTTAAAATTCTTATACATATTTTTTCACTACTTTTATTTATATACAACAAAAAGGATGTTAAAAAACAACATCCTTTTTAATAAAGATTTTATGAATTTGAAAACATTATAATCAATATCTTCTATCTTGTCAAAAAGTTCAGAGGATCAAGACTCTCCCCATCCTTTCTAACTTCAAAATGCAAATGAGACCCCGTACTCAATCCAGTTGACCCCATAAATCCAACTCTTTGTCCCTGGTCAACTGCTTGTCCTTTTGACACAGAAACACCCGACATATGTGCATAAAAAGTCTGATACCCACCACCATGATTCAATATAACAACATTCCCATAAATATTATTATACCATCCAGAAAAAGCAACTTCTCCTGCTCTACTCGCTATTATAGTATCTCCTGTCTTTCCTCCAAAATCCACCCCAGTATGCATAGATCTAGTACCTCTAATTGGATGAACACGCCAACCATAATTCGACGTAATAGGTCCAGTAGACGGTCTCAAATAACCACTAGGACTGACAGTATTACTACCACCAACTGATCCCGAATTATTTATAGAATTCAAGTAATCAGATAATTGCTTCTCAAGCTGTTCATTATCCTGCTGTATCCTTATAAGTTCTTCTCTATTCCTTTTAACATCCTCGTCTAAACTATCATACTTTCTCTGATACTCATTTTCTAAATCCACTACCTTGGTAAGTTCAGATTCAAGCTCATCTTTTTTATCAACAAGCTGCGATTTTAAATCCTCAATCTCTTGCATCTGACTCTCAAGACTAGCTTTATATAAATCCAAATTTTGCATCTCTTTTTCTAAATTTTTCCTATTCTTATCTATACTATCCTTCTTTTGCTTAATCTGCTCTATCATATTTCTATCACTTTCGGTTATCTTGGACACACTATGTAATGTATCTAACGTTTCTTGCAAATCTTTATTCATATCAAATATCATAGCGAACAGTAAATCCATGCCTAAAGAGTGATTATTAGCATACTTGTAAAACTCTCTTATTCGGTTAGATAGTAAATCTTCAAGTTCTTTCAACTCTTGCTCACTCTGACTAATCTGTAAACCATATTCCTCTATACTCTTTTCTGTACTTTCCATTTGTCTTGTAACGCTATCAACTAGAGAATCCTTCTCGTCTATTTTTTTTTGATGCTCATCTATATTCTTCTTATACTCGTCTATAACACTATTTCTCTGATCTATTTCATTTTTAAGTTTTGATAACTCATCGTCTAGCACACTTTTCTCTTCCTCAATTACTGCAATAACACCTTCAACATCACTAATTCTCTGATTATTTTCCTGTATTTTCCTCTCTAACGCATCTTCAATACTAGCATGTACACAAATACCAAAAGAAGATCCAAACAACACCACCAAAGATAAAAATATACCGAGAATTATATTTTTAGACACTAGTTTTTCCCCCTAAATTTCAAAACCACGATTTTATAAAAACTTAATATATACCTAGTTCAACACTCTGTATTGTACCATAATTTTACTCAACAATCAATCTGAGATTTCAAATACTAAATTACCTTTATTTAACTGAATTTCTATTATATTTTAGGATTATAAATTATATATAAGCTTATACTAATACCAACTTGTTAACTATATGTTAATAAGTAATCAAGTAATACTTTTTTTAAAATTTGGGAGGATTATGTTATGGGTAAGTTAGTTCCAGATGCTAAAAATGGTTTAGAACAATTTAAAAGTCAAGTTGCTAATGAAATGGGAGTTCCTTTTACAGATTATAATGGCAATTTAACCTCTAAACAATGTGGTTCCGTAGGTGGAGAAATGGTTAAAAGAATGGTAGAGCAATACGAAAACGGTCTAAAATAATTCAAAAAGAGATGTGAGTTTCACATCTCTTTTTGGATTATCGTAAAATTAAATTAAAATTTTTAATTGCCCCATGTATATCATCTAATTTACAAAACATAAATCCTATATTTAAGTATTTTTCATAAAATGTATTCACATTTATCTTACTAAGAAAATGCTCACACAAATCTACATAAATACTTAATTTATTCAAATCATTTTTCGTCATATAAATAATAGCTTTATAAAAATACAATTCGTAAGTAAATTCATCATATTCATTGGTTATTGACAAATTTAATGAATATTCTATAATATCTTCTAATTCAGATATCTTCATATTCTCAATATAAAACTTAGATATTTTAACCAGAATTTTACAGATCAAATAAATATATTTTTTATCTGTAATATCCTTGAACATTAAATATAAGTTCTCACATATGTATATACACTCATTTAAGTATCCCATTTCATACAAGATAGACTTTATCTTATATAAATACCTTATTTTAGTTTCAAGATCGCATCCATTAAAAATTTCAAATACATCCTTGACATCGAAACATTTAGAATTATACTTTATGTTATACACAATATTAAAATATACAAAATCATACATATACTCAAAATTTTTTAAATTCCTTATCTCTATCAAATCTTTTAAAAGATAGAGCTTATCATAATTTCTAAGATTTATATAACAATTCATTTCGTTAACAATAATCATATCCCTATACGGTTTTAACACACTGTATTTATGAGAAAACTTTCTCAAAAACTCAAAATAATAAGATGCCATATAGTAGTCTTGCCTGACTAAAAAATATACCGCTAGATCCAAATTATAAATTATACCGTTTGAAATTCCACCTATCTTAGTAAGTGAATTAAAATAAATTGGAATTATTTCAAACATCTTATTTACGTAAACATTAGATCCATTTTTAAATATAAATTCATTAAACATGTAACTACATATCTCAAAAACTAACCCATAGGAACCCTGATTAATTGCCACATCTAAATTATATTTATATTTTTCAAATATATCCAAATCTCCAATACAAAACGAAGATATATTTTCCCATATTTGAGTAGCTATATCTTTACTTAAATATTCATAGCTTGTACCAAGTTTGTCAGCTAAAACCTTCAACGAAGCTTCATCTGCCTTAATTTTACTATTCTCTATACAACTTATTTTAGAAATTGATAAATTTTCACTACAAATATCCTTTAGTCTTATTCCCTTTTGGATTCTTAGTTTCTTTATCTTTTCACCAATAGAAAGTACTTCCATATTCTCTACAAAAAGCTTTTCACTAGAATGCAAATTTATATCCACCTTTTTCATACTGTATTTTAGCCTTCTGTATTATATCACGTGCATCCTTAAATCTTTCAATACCAACATACAGCTTATATAATTTTAAATAAAAACTTCCTGCCCTAACATACTCCCCAAACTCTGTACAAAGATCACACAACAAAAGCATAGTATTTTCTGCACACTCATAATTTTTTTCAAAAAGCAATATTTCATATTTTAGATTGTAAAATTCCGTAATATCGTGTATATTCTTACCATTAACCACATACTCGAACTTATCTAAGTAATCTCTAGCCCTAACAATGTCTCCACGTTTTAAATAAAATTTTGTAAAACTTATGTACATTTCTATTTTATCACTAAATTTATAACTTTCAATTATTGAATTAACTCTCTTTAAATGGCCTTCAACATCATCTAAATTTCCTTTTTCAATCAAATAATTTGATAAACCAATTTCTATATCCTTTCTGTCCTTCAATTCTTCAAATTCTTCAAAATGTTTTCTTGAGATAATAGAAAACTTGATAGCATTATCTAAATCATCCAACTTCATAAATTCATATGACCTTTCCATAAATACGGATCCATTATCTCTTGGACTATATGTCTTATCTAACATCTCAACAGCCTTACCTAAATAAAAATTACCTAAATCATTGTTTCCAATCATCACATAACTACGGAATGCTAAATAATAAACTTTAAATGAAACATAATTGTAATCGAGGATATTCTCATCTATTATTTTAATGATACAACTCAAATGGACTACAGCACTTATATAATTTTTACAATCTATTGAAATATAAGCTAAATATAAAAATGACTGTATAATATAATCATTTAGTGAAAATTTCAAAAAACCATTATTAGCCATTAAAATATTTTCGGTGGCACCTTCGAGATCCCCAAGACGATACATATGTATTCCTCTTATAAAGTATATCTTATACTTAATCTGCTCTAAATTATATTTGTTAACTATATCTGACATTTCAAGTAAAAATTGATCGACACCGTTACTATCTTTATTCAATAAATTACAGAAAGCCATATTTTCATAATATGTACAAATTTTCACAGCTTGAGTTTGTTCAGACTCCAATAAGTATTCCATAGAAGTTTTTAAATTTTTCGATATATATTCCAAAAGTTCCATACTTGGATTAGATTTTCCAGATTCTACAAGACTTAATTGACCTGTTGTAACTCTACTCCCAGCTAAATCTTTAAGTGTCATGCCTAATTCTTTACGTTTTTTTCTGATTTTTTCACCGATAGAAAGTACCTTCATATTTCTAATTCCCTTTTTACAAAATAAAGATTTAAATTAAAATAAATAATATTTGCTTTCTCAAAAGGAGGCTCCAATTTAGAGCCTCCTTTTACATAATCCTATACATAAAACCTGTTATTTCCTTGACAATTTTCGATTTAGCCTTTTTCCCTTTCTTAAAAATTCTATTTTTAAGACAATGTCTATCACTTGGTATAGTCATAGATATAGCTGCTCCAACAATAGCACCTGCTGTGGTTGCAATAACAAAATTTTTCATGATAACCCCCAAAATTAAATTATAATGGAGATATTATTTGTGAAATTATAAATTTTATTCTTATTTACTAAATCAACAATCTTACTTTATAAATTTTTCTAACACTGAATACACTCTATTTATCTTATCTAAACCCATAAACTGACTAAAGACATCAAAAATATCAATTAAAAAGTTAAGAGTATCCTCGCTACCATCAAAGTGGTATTTTATTACTTTTTTATCTACACAAGAAAAAATTTTACTCAAGGTAAATATAATCAGTAGTCCCTCATCTAATTTATTAAGTAATGGAAACTTTTTATTTATTCCACCAAATGGATTCAATAAACATGACAAAGTAAAAACCAAAAGTAACTTTTCTGTTCTTCTAACTCTCTTATCCTTCAATAATCTATACGCCAAAACGCCTACATCTGGTAATAGAAATATTACTTTACCTAATAATTCATTTTCATTATTTTTAAACCTAATGCCATATATCCTACTTCTAACTCTTGAATACTGTTGAAAGTGTTTTTCATATCCATAATCAAAATCCCTACAATCATGCTCTGCTCTAAAGTCGTCATTAAACTTCTCGCAAATATTCTGAGACTCCGAAATTAACTTCTTATCGTTATTTACCAAATTCGTATTCAAACTATTATCATATAAATCATTATCTTTACGATTCTTGCGTTTCGTAGTTTCTAAAAGTTTATTCATATTTAAATCCACATTATTAACCAATACATTTATACTCTCACTAGTTATTTGTATATCTTTCACGTTCAAGCTTAAGAAATTCAAATTAAATTTTTCAAATATGACACGCAAATCAATTTGTATTTGAGATTCATTCCAAACAACGCCTGGAATATTAGACTTGCTTAAAATCATTTTTATTAAAATATTTACCGGTACTAGACTTATGGGTATATTCATAGCCTTTATTTTTTTCACTGAAATGGATACAATGCCATCTTCTAATCTATCTATTTCGAGTCCAATACTTAGAGTACCAAATGACTTATATTTAATCCGATTTATTAAAATCATATCGTCTCGTAACTGTATATCAGAAATAGTTATACAATCTATTCTCACAAAATCATCTATAAAAGACTGAATACTTTCAGGTCCTAACTTTATCCCCACTTGTAAAAGATTCAAAATTACCACTCCTTAAAACTTTAAATACTTCAAACAAGTTTAGTTATAAACAATCCAAATAATGTATATTAAACGATTATATAAATACTTTCAGTAAAAATCATAGCACAAAAATCTACTTTATTAAAGATGATTAGTTACTGTATTACACATAAATTTTCAAAAAATATGAGTAAGAAATCACCAATTCTAAAATTTCCTACTCTCTCAAAGCTTTAGTATCTAATATAAATATGACAAATACACCTACTAAGTAAGATAATATAAATTGTAATATATTATAAAAGTAAACCATATAGGCCACAAAAAACCCTATAAACGTTAGTGCTATGTAAATGTACATATCCATATTTACAATAAATCTCTTAAACCTATAAGAAAAGTATATACACATACCAATTAAGAAAGAAACTATAGTAAAAGATCCACAATAAACAACATCTGGATATAAAAACAAGTATACATTACTAAATAAAACTACGCTCAAAAGATAACAAACCAATATCACTTTTCTATTTACATATTTTTCTATAAAAAACCCACAAAAAACTATAATGAACACTGTGTTTATCAAATCCCATATATTCCTATGTACAAATATATTAAAAACAATTGACAAAAACTTACCGTTCAAAATCTCATTTCCAGTCGATACCTCGATTAAATTGATATCAGTTAAAGCTAAATCTGTTATACTATCATGCCCATAAGCACATATGAAATACACGGTTATGTATACCAATATTAAAGTCAAGCTAAACCAAGGAAATACTCTACTCTTCTTAAAATTTCTTCTTCGAGATAAATTTTTAACAATTTTATCTTTACTAACTTCAATAGTATCAGAACTATTCTTCAAATCTTCATGTAAATTCCCTTTACCAATCATAAATACTTCCTTTATTTATTTTAAATTTTTATCGTATTAACCCTTCAATAAATCCATAACTCTCATAAATACTATACCAAAAACAAACGATGCTAAACTTCCAAAATTATCTATATTATTTAAAAACATACTATTTAAAATGTTTATACCTATAAAGGAGAACATAAAAATAAAGAATAATCTATTTACTTTGTTTTTATATTTAAATGCTAAAATAAATAATGCTCCCATTGTGGCATAATTTATTACGTAAAGACCAACCCCAAACACATTTGAAAAATTAAATAGGTAGCTTGTAGAATTTCCTACAAACATCCCCAAAACCACAAGAATTACATATCCAAGTTTAGTAATATTCTTTTCAATAATGCTTCCTGTGAAAAACAAAGTTATTACCCCAACTATCAGTTGTACAAAATTTTTATGTAAAAATGAAGCCATAAATATCCTATTATACTCTCCTGACCTTATCAGAATATCCATTTTTGCTCCAGCCCAAACCAAAACCTCATCACGTATATATATCAAATTTCCATTAATAGCACCAATCACAAAATAAACTAGTATGGTAAACAAAACCAAAAATACAGTTATGTAGTTATTTTTATACCTTTCTTTACCCTTCTTGTCTCTCTTGACTACACTCTCTAAAACATTTAATAAACCAAGGCTATGTACATTGAAACTTTTTATCTCTCCTGTAGATCTCTCTATAAAAATTGCCTCTTCATAAACTTCAGTTTGAAAATAAGTACTCTCAATTTCACTCAAATTCGAAACAATAAATATGTTTATCAAACTATATTTAATTCCCTTTGAAGTTAAGAAATTGTGTATGTATCTATTAATATTTATATACGAATTTAAATTCACAAAGCTCACGCATAATATAAACTCTTTGTCTTCCCTAATATAAACCTCTATATCACCAAAACTATCTTTTGAACGTATTGTATATTTCGAAAAATTAAACTCTTTCTCAATAACGCCTATTATCCTATTCTTTATATCTCGAAACACTTCCACAATAACCACCTAAAATAAAACTACCTAACTAAAGTTGGAATTAAGACAAACTTTAACCAGGTAGCCATGATTGCTAATTATATAACAACTTATTAATCATTACAATAAATTTTAACTACTTTCCTCATAAATAATTCAAGTATATTATCTACAATATTCTTTACGCAATTTTCACTATCGCATTTAATCTCAATTGTAAAAGTAGGATAATATTCATCATTCTTCGGAGAAACATCCACCCCTAAATTCTCAAAATCTTCATAAGGAAACTCCTCAATCATTTTATGAAACTCATCATCTGTAAAATCTTGTTCTAGTCTTAAAACTAAAAAGATCGTACCATTCTCTTCATAGAATTCCTTTATATTTTCAAAACATTCATCGACTTTAAGCTTTATACCCTCTTCTAAAAATTTTCCTTCTTTCCTATGTATCAAAACAATATTATTAAAATTCACAATTTTTACCTCAATCCATCGTAAATCGAGCTTAACAACTTCTCATATTCAGTAAAAAAGTCCCCACTCTTCTCTAAATTATTTACAATTTTATAGTTCACACCAGTTTCATTTGAAATTACCTCAAGCTCTTTATTTGAATCATACTCATCACCAATAATTAATTTGATGCCCTTAGACCTTATAACATCGATTACTGTTTCTATATCTTTAGGATTAGCTTCTCCATGATTATTAACACCATATATACTGCTATTTATCAAATCAAAATCTCGTGCTAAATACCCATAAGAAGCATGGTTACTTACAAATTCCCTGCTCACTAAACCATTAAAATCATTACTATACGTATCGTAAATAAAATCAGCTCTATTTATAAAATCATTATAGTTTTTGTTATAAAACTCTTCATTCGATGGATCTAATTCCACTAATTTGTTTAAAACATTTTCCGCCATTACTTTATATTCCTTCAAACTTAACCAAACATGAGGATCATACGTGTGTTGATCCTGATCGTGGTTGTGTTCTTCATTAACCTCAATCAATTCTACACCATCTGTAGTTTTAACAAATTTCTCATTATCATTTGAAAATTCCAGCACCTTATCATCCAATCCAAGACCATTATAAAAAACCACATCTGAATCTTCTATTTTTTTTATATCCTCAGGTTTTACTTCAAAACTATGAGAAGAAGAATTAAAATTTAAAGAATGTGTATCAACCTTATCTTGTGCTATATACTTAACGAGATTTTGATTAGGATTGAAGGTAGTCACTACCTTCAAGATACCACTATCAGAACTGCTTGTACACGAACTTAAAAAAACCATGGCAAATATAATTAAAAATTTTTTATAAAAATTCCTCACCTAAGTAATTCCTCCCTGGATTTATATGTTTTTATTGCAAACGAATCGCATTAAGCTTATAATACATATAAAAATATTGTGTGTCAACAACGAGGTTTTATTATGTTAGGTGCTATAGATATAAATAAAATTAATGATGATAAAATTTTATTTAGCAATAAAATAATTGAGATAAATAATTTGTCCTTCAAATTCGATAACGGTAAGGACCTTTTTAAAAACATTAACTTCTCATTAGATGCAGGTGACTTTGCATGTATCTTTGGTAAAAATGGAAGTGGCAAAAGTACATTACTTAAACTCATACTGAATTTAATAGAAAATACTGAATCAAAAATAAAAATAAATACAAACAGCATTTCTTATATTCCTCAGTCGATTAATTTTAATAAAGATTTCCCAATTACAGTTAAAGAGTTCTTAAAATATAACTCGAAGGAACTAAAGGTACCCTTTGCTCATGCTAAGGCTCTAATCGAAAAATATGATTTATCTAGTTGTTTAAATTTGCTTATAGGGAAATTATCTGGAGGACAATTACAAAAGCTTATGCTCGTACGCTCATTATTAAGAGATATAACTTTGCTAATTGTGGATGAACCAACGAACAATTTGGATGAAGAGAGTAAAATTGTGATTTATGATAATTTAAAGGAGCTTAATGATCAAAACATAACTATACTTGTAGTTGAACATAACAAAGACCTTGCAGTCAAATATTCAAATAAAGTATTTCATATTAGTGAAGGTAAATTAAGTGCTATTTAAATATGAATTTTTACGAAATGCTTTTATTGCAGGTTTATTTATATCTATAATTTGTCCATTCATAGGTACCTTTATAGTCTTGAAACGTTATTCATACATTAGTGATACACTCTCTCATGCATCATTTGCGGGAGTTGCACTTTCATATGTTTTGGGTGTAAACTCTCTAGTAATATCTGTTGGATACACGATAGTATGTGCTATCCTGATTGAATATTTAAGGAAATATTATAAAAATTTTTCAGAAATTTCACTTTCAATAATACTAACTTTGAGCCTTGGAATTGCAATAATTATATCAAGTAGTGGGGCAACTAACATAAATATAGAGAGCATTATATTTGGAAGCATACTAACTCTTAACAAATCGGATCTTATCTTTATAATTTGTACGAGCATATTGGTAATTATATTTTTAATCATATATTATAAAAAATTTACTCTTGTTATATTGGATGAAGATTTTGCAACTATCTCAAGATTTAACAATTGCTTTTTCAATACTCTTTTTTCTATTTTACTAAGTGCTACCATATCTGCATCTATAAAAGTTGTCGGACTGTTAGTCGTATCATCAATAATGATAATTCCTGTTGCGACTTCACTTAGATTTAAATGTGGAACAGAGAGAACCATAGTATTTTCTATAGCATTTGGTATCATATCGGTATTTATCGGATTGCTATTATCGTATTTTTTCAATGCAGCTCCAGGAGGAACAATTTCTTTAACATCCATTTTTATACTAATAGTCTGTCTTATAATAACAAAAAACAAGAACTAAAACTAATTTAGTTCTTGTTTTTGCATTCATAACACACACCAGATATATACATACTGTGCCTAGTTGAAGTGAAACCCGTGTTCGATTCTATATAATGATTGAGTATATTAAATGGACAATCTATTTCTACTATCTTTTTACAAAGATTGCAGCTTAATCTATGTACATGAGTCGTTATAGAAATCCTATATCCACTTATCCTATCATTATTAATTACCTTATATAGAATGTTTTTGGATACAAACTTCTCACATATTCTATAAATCGTTGATAAATTAACATCAAAATTATTTTCCTTGCAAATATCATAGATCTCCGATACATTCAAGATCTTATCATTACTCCTAAATATATTAAGAACGATACTCCTTGGTTTTGTTATTTTTAGACCAGCCTTATTTAAAATTTCCGTATTTTCCATAACAACTACCTCTAAACACCTAAATAAAAACATAAAACCCAAGAAATTAACGAAGATAAAACTTGTTAAATCTCAACATAATTATACTACAATTTCATGAAAAAATCATTCTAAGTCCAAAAATTATAAGTATTGCACCACCTAAAAAATCTGCGTATCTAGATACGAAACTTAATCTTCTGAGACGCAAAGATAATAAAACTGCAAAGACACAAAGCATTAGAGTAATAACACCAACCAGCAACGTATTTAAAAATATTAATTTAAACGTATATAAATTATACGCTGTGAATCCTACAACTAAAGCATCTATACTAACAGATATACCAAGAGTTATATATAAATTATCAAACAAACCTTTGTTTAAACATTCTTCTTGACTATCGTCATCCAAAAAAGCTTCTCTAAGCATCATAATCCCTACAATCAAAATTACGATCCCACCAATAACCTTTGGAATAGTTAATATGTGCGAATTAAAAAAATCTCCAAATATACCTCCTATAAATGAAAACAAAAACTGAAAAAAACCAAAGCTTAAACAAAAAGCTATCAATTGTTTAAATCTGTATTTATTAGAAAAACCAAGACTCAACGAAACACCAAAAGCATCTAATGCCAATGCTATGGGAATTAAAAAAATAGCCAATATTTAAACCTCCAAGAACATATTTTCAACCTCTATACTACCCCAATATGCGAAAAAATATTAAATGCTGCTCCAAGTACGCCAGCGTCATTTAATAAAGATGCTTGTATTATTTTAGTATTCCTAGAATGTACTCCAGTAATATATTTTTTAAAATTATTGTTTATTTCACTAAAAAACCTTTCGCCTTGAGCAGATATTCCTCCACCTATTATGACCATTTGAGGATCTAATATTTCACATATATTTGCAATTCCATATGCTATATAATCTAAAAATTCCTCATATACCTTTGTTGCAATACTATCTCCCTTATAATACAAATCAACTATATACTCACCTGAATAATTTTCTTTAACATCTAATCCATTCCAAACAAGCTGTTCTCTATACATTTTTACTAGAGCGGAAATTGAGGCGTAACTTTCATAGCATCCTTTTTTCCCACATGTACATTCTGCTCCATCTCTTATTATAACACAATGTCCAATTTCTCCAGCAGAAAAACTTGAACCCCTGTAAATCTTGCCGTCTATGACAATTGCTCCTCCTATCCCAGTTCCAATTGTCATACACAAAAAATTACTTACTCCCCTGCCACTACCCATCCACATTTCACCTAATGCAGCACAATTTACATCATTATCTACGAAAATATGTAGACCGAGATTTTCACTTACTGCCAATGTAAAATCTGTTCCTGAGTACCCTGGTATATTATCTGTAGCATATATAATTTTACCTTGATCTATATCTACTTGACCTGCAGTTGAAATACCCAAACATTTTATATCAAATTTATTTTTAAAGTTTAGAACAGTATCGATTATAACCTTAGGTATTGTTTTATTTCCTGGATATCCAGGAGTTTTAATTTTATCTTTTAGATGTATGTCCCCTTTGTTATCAATTATAGCATACTTTATATAAGTACCTCCGATATCAAAAGACATACAAAATTGTGTATTCATATTGCAAGTACCTCCTGTTTTTAATGAATTTTAATCCAATGTATATTTTAAATTAATAAATTATATGTAGGAGGATATTTTATAATGATAAAATATCCTTATATAATTCAAAATTAAAGTTTTAACTATTCTTATTGATTTAATGATTATTAGATTTTTCACGAATTACTCAAATTAATTATACCAAATATGACTCTCCATTATTTTATATCTTTCCATATATGTCTATAATCTTTGGTATTTTAAAAACGATGCAGTAAAATTCTACTATAATTGTAGCTTAAAACTCAACATCATAAATAAAACGGAATACATCATTATATCTCAGTACGGTAACTTGACCTTTTTTAATTAGGCGTACATAGTGATAATGTGAGCCTTCTTTATTGATTTATGTACCCAACCATCTTTCCTGCTATCTCATTAACTCTATTTGATTTGGTTTCTCTATCAAATATTTTATTCATAGTATTATACCTTCTCTTTCCATCCAAATTTTTGTACTACATATCGTCTCCTACCATAGTAGCACATTTTTTCTAACTCTACTTTTAGACAAAATAAAAAGCACTATTTAATCTACATAGTGCTTAGAATACCTATCAATCTCTTCTTTATTTAAATTGTATTTGCCAATTACTTTATAACTCTAATCTCTTTTTCATCTACTCCAAACTCTCTACCAATTTCCTAATACCTTCCTCTATTCCTTCAAGCTTCCCTTTATACCTTTGACTATATTCCCTCTGCCTTGCCTTCCTCAAAGTTCTCCTGTGCTATCTCTCTTCCCTTCATCATTAAATTCCTATACTTACTCTGACATGTACCGTAAAAATCTTTATTTTTGACTCAATACCAATTTCTTACATCTCTTTTAAAGTCTTATTCCAATGCTATATAGAAAAATACATTGTGAAACTTCTTCTATACCATTGAATAATCTTAACTATATGTAATTAAACAACTCTATACTATAACTACTTTTTTACACAGTGTCCAATGACTATTAAATAATTTTTTCTTAATTTCATTCCACGTAGCGGTGTATTGTATGATATCGCTACTATTTTCTATAGCAGTCTTTATTATAAAATCCATCTCCTCTAGTGAATGATTTGTTATCCATGTACTCAATTCATCGACTATTTCCTTTTGATAAATCGTAAGCGAGCCATAAACTGTATCATCAATACCATCATGTACTGGCAGTTGTTTGCTATTTCCTGAATATCTTTCTAATAATAAAATTAATTTTTCTGTACCCTTTAATGTTCTACTCTTCATTTCTTTTAAATATGGCATACTATCGTAGTTACCAGTTACAGTCGGAGAGGAGTGACTTCCTTTAGCAGTAGTTGGACCATCATCAACTACATTGATTGTTATCAATTTATCACTGTAAGGTAATTCTCCTTGTATATGGTTATTTTCAAAAGAAGCTTTACTAATAACTATTTCATCAGGATTAGCCATTTCCTCGAATGTCGAACTTAATATACCAGGATAATTTTTTGGTAAACTTGCATTAAATCCTTTTGGTAAAGTTCCGTCATTATCTTCGTAAGTATATCTATGAGTAATTTGGTCAATAGGTACAAGAATATCAGACGTAAAATGGAGCATAACAAGTGGATTACTAATGGTCTTTGCCATACTAATTGGAGAAACTGCTTCCCACCTAGAGTAATTATCACTGATTATATTATTGATAGGCTGAAACGATTTTGATACCATACCCTGTATTGGCATTGTAAAATTAAATAAACCTGAATTTCTATTTATTTCATCACAAGCAGGGAAATATTGATAGAAGTTAAAATAAGCATTTGCAATGGAAGCAACTACACCCATTTAAAGTCCATTCAACATAAGCGTTGTATATCCTCCAGCACTTCCTCCAACAATTGCAATCCTTTGTTTATCTATACCATCTAAATTTCTAAGAGTATATAACGCAGCATTATTGAATACCAAATCATCCGTTTCGAGTACTCCATTATACTCACCTTTAAAATTATATGGTGCAGCCCGCAGCCCATCCATTTCTTATGTACGAAATAAAATCTATCGTATTTTCTTCTATCTCATAATGTGGTACATATATCAAAGGAATATCTCCATCAACATTAGTAGGCTTATATATAGCAATTTCTCTTGCGTCTATTACTTCCATCCTCTTTAATATATTTAATATTCATAAGTTCTTTAGTGAACTCATTATCTGACAATGTTTCTATTGCAAAAGCACCCTGTAATGTAAATGTTGTAAACAATTCATCTCCAAATATAGATTTAACCTTTAAAACAGCTGATATCCCAAATACTACAACAAAAATTAGTACAAACGAAACATACTTTAATATTTATTTTACAAATTTACTCATTTATCTTTCAACCTCTTTATAAAAATACAGCTTTCATGACTTGTGGAACAATGAATTGTCCTAATATCCATGCAATTGCAATAATAACTATAAGTGTTATTATCGTTATCTTTTTTTTTTGATTAAAAATGCTCTTACCTTATTCATTTTTATAAAATTTTCCTTTCGAAATTATTTATTATGAAATCTATTAACATCTAAAATCGTATCTAACTTCTTCAACTAACAAAATATTGCAATAATATCCATATATGTATATATTTACAGAACATATGATAATTAATACTAATTACTTACACCAATACAGAATACATGTTCCTCATTAACTGCATAAATCAAACAGGATATATTTAATAGCATAATTTCGATCTATATATACTGATAACAATAAAAATTAATACTACTCTTCGATATAAGTAAACTTACTTACTAATACTCCAATTGCAACAGTTACAACTATTGTAATTAAGGAATAGGACCAAATTGAAATATCAAAATTTAAAAATTTATATCTTAACAATAAAATGACTATAGTTGCCGTAATAAACCCAAAATAAGCTCCCACTTTTGTAGCTTTTTTATATAAAATTCCAAGTACAAATATACCTGCCAAAACTCCCAATACAGCACCAACAAATCCGTTAAACCACTCATAAGCTGACTTTATTTCACTACTAGCTAAAATCATAGCGACTATAATAGAGATTATTCCAACTATTAATGACACCACTTGAGCAATTTTTGTTTGCCTCTTAAAACTAAGATTTGTTGTTATAAAATTTTGTATATCTAACGTCCAACTCGTAGCAACCGAATTTAATCCTGTTGATAATGTAGATTGTGAAGCAGCATATATTGCAGCAAGAAGTATTCCTGTAATTCCACTAGGTAACTGATACGCAATAAAAGATGCATATATTTGATCTTGTTGTGCTAATACCAATAAATTTGGATTTTGGTTATAAAATACAAATAATGCTGTTCCGATTAAATAAAAAAGTGTTGCTACAAAAACTGATAAAATTCCGTTTGCATAAGTCATTTTAGTTAATTGTTTCATATCAGTTGTAGTAGTAAATCTTTGAACAACATCTTGACTAGATATATAAGAAGAGAACGTATTCAATCCTCCACCGATCACTATCATAAATATACTTGTATTTAATATGTTATAGTCAAATATTACATCATTACTCGATAAGAACTTCCCTTGATAAAATAATTTACTAAATATTTCTGATAACCCACCATTAATATTAAGAATTATAAATACTAATGTACCTACCACTCCAACAATCAAAACAACCCCTTGTATAAAATCAGTCCACAAAACGGACTTTATTCCTCCTGCATAAGAATATATAATAGCTATTATTCCCATCAATATAATGAAAACGTTAATATTAACATCAGACAACTTATATAAAACCATGGATGGTAAATACATTATTATAGACATCCGTCCTATTTGATATATTATAAAAATTAAAGCACCTATAATTCTCAAACCCTTACTATTATACCTTAACTCCAAGTAATGATACGCAGTATCAATTTTTAATCTGCTAAATACGGGCAAGAAAAACCTTATTGTAAGAGGTATTGCTATAAATATCCCAAGTTGTGCGAACCAGAGTTCCCACGTTCCACTATAAGAATTACCTGCAAGAGATAAAAACGAAATTGGACTCAATAGAGTTGCAAAAATGGAAACCGAAGTCACCCACCAAGGTATGGTACCATCACCTTTAAAATATTCTTTACCTTGCATATCCTTTTTAGAAAAATACAAACCAACAAATAGAACTGCTAACAAATATACAATTAAAACTACAAAATCTATTGAAGAAAATCCTAACATTCTCAAAATCCCCCTCATAAAAATTTATGAAACAAAGTACTTCAAAAATATTTCCTTCGCCCTCAATTTCATTTCATCACTAGGTTCTTTAAAAGGTTTTCTACAATATCCAGCATCTATCTTAAATTCTTGTAAGATCAGTTTTATGGTCTGATATATACCATTATCTAAAATCTCCGTTATCAAATCATTAGTTATATGTTGAATATCTCTTGCTTCTTTTATATTATTTTCATTAAACAACTCTAACATCTTCCTTACTCTAATTCCATTTATATTAAACGTTGACCCTATAGCACCGTCAACTCCTAAGGATAATGCAGGTAAGAACATCTCATCAAATCCAGAAAATATAATCTTATCTTTAAATTTTTTTCTAATTCTCTCAAGTAAGTAAAAATCCGCATTAGTTAATTTAACACCTATTATATTTTTATTTTCAAACAGCTCTCCAAAATTGTCTAAATTCATACTAACACCAGTGAGTGCTGGAATAGAATAAACTATCATTTTATTCCCAGATTTATCCACTATCTCATCATAATAATTCTTTATTTCTTCAAAGTCGAATTTGTAATAAAATGGAGTAACAGCACTTAAACACTCATAGCCAATACTTGTAGTATATCTAGCAAGCTCTATAGATTCTCTAATATTAACTGAACCAACTTGAGCAATTAAATTTATTCTATCTCCAACCTCATCCTTTACTATATGGAATATCTTTTTTTTCTCATCAGTAGAAAGCATAAAATTTTCTCCTGTACTTCCACATACATAGAGTCCATCAACCTTCATCGTTTCTATATTATGATTTATTATCTCTCTTAAACCGTTTTCATTAATACTCCCCTCTCTATCAAAAGGAGTTAATAATGCTGAATATATCCCTTTCATCTAAATGTCCTCCAAAAACAAATCTAACGATTCTTTTTTATAACATCAATAAACTTCTGCGCGATCAGTTGAGGTCTAGTTATTGCCGAACCTACTACTGCGGAATGTACACCTAACTTATAAACTTCTTCTAAATCCTCTGGAGTATCTATTCTACCCTCCGCTATTACAGGAACTCTTAAATCTCTTACAATATTCTTTATCAGCTGAAAATCAGGACCGTTAATTTTTTCTGTATACTCAGTGTATCCAGATAGTGTAGTTGACACACAATCAACTCCAAGACTTGCTGCACACAATGCCTCTTCATAATTAGAAATATCTGCCATCACAAGTATACCTCTATCCTTTATATACCTAATTAAATCCTCTAAACTTTCATTATTCGGTCTTCTTCTCTTTGTACAATCTAACGCAATCATTTCACAACTAGTACTTAATAATTCATCAATTTCCAGTTTTGTAGGTGTTATGTAAACAGAAGAGTTGGGATAATTCCTTTTAACAATACCTATAACAGGCAACTTAGTAACTGACTTTATTTCAACTATGTCGTTAAATCCCTGAGCTCTAATACCAACTGCACCCACCATTTCTGAAGCTTTGGCCATTCTTCCCATTATAAAGGAACTAAAAAGAGGCTCATCCTCAAGTGCTTGACAAGATACAACTAATCCACCTTTTATTCTCTCTAACATACACATACATCTCCTCAAAAATTACCTATACAAAAATTCTAAATCTTATTTTAATCTTTTACATTACATATTTATTACAATAAACAAATAATAGTAAATATCAATTAATTTTAAATTTTTCACTATAAATATGCTATAATTACTACCAAGTACTTTACTTTTAAATACTTAAATCTAAATTTTTACATACTAGGGTGAAATAATGATTGCTATCAGTCTTAAAAATGTTTATAAAAGTTTTGGTATAAATAATGTACTATCCAATATTTCATTCAACGTAAATATTGGAGATAAAGTCGGACTAATTGGACAAAATGGAGGTGGAAAATCCACACTCTTAAAAATAATTTCCAATCAAATTAGTTTAGATGCTGGTGAGATATTTATACAAAGATCTAAAACTATTGGATATTTAAGTCAAAATTCTAATTTTAATGAAGAATTATCTATTTATGAAAATGCTCTTTTAAGTTTCGAAGACTTAATTAATATAGAAAATAAATTAAATAATTTACAAATATCTTTGGAATCTAATCAGGATAGCGAAACAATAAATAAATATACCGAACTTCTAAATAAATTTAAAATTTCTGGAGGATACAATTATAAAAATGAAACTATAAGAATTTTAAAGTACTTAAAATTCAATGACAATGAAATATATCAAAATGCCAAGAATTTAAGTGGAGGTGAAAAA
Organism: Anisomitus miae (SeqCode); assembly: GCF_054906395.1. NCBI lineage: Bacteria > Bacillati > Bacillota > Clostridia > Eubacteriales > Clostridiaceae > Anisomitus (SeqCode) > Anisomitus miae (SeqCode). The sequence continues at coordinate 40,571 of NZ_JBRACL010000003.1, read as the reverse complement.
AAACGCCTTGACTTAGTAAAACTACTCCTTAAAAACCCTGATATAATTCTCCTTGATGAACCTACAAACCATCTAGATCTAGATTCAATTGAATGGCTTGAAAATTACTTAAAAAGCTACAAAGGTACGTTAATTGTAATATCACATGATAGATACTTTTTAGATAAAATTGTAAATAAAATATTTGAACTCGAGAACTCAAAAATATTAACTTTCAACTCTAATTATACAAAATTCATGGAATTAAAGAAAAATTATCAAAAAGACTTGTTACACAAGTATAATACTCAACAAAAATTTTTAAAAAGAGAACAAGAAATCATTAGAGTCTATAAATCAAAATATAGTGAAAAACGTATAAAAGCTGCTGAAAGTCGTGAAAAAAGATTGAATAAAATTAATTTAATTGAACAGCCTAAATCCGTACCTAGAATTAACGATATAAGCTTTGATTTTATTGAAAAAACCGGTAATGATATACTCAAAATTAAAAATCTATCAAAATACTTCGGAGATAAAAAAATATTTGAAAATATAAACATGTCTGTCATTAAAAATCAAAAATTAGCTATAATAGGTCGCAATGGTATTGGCAAAACCACACTTTTTAAAATTATATGTGGTAAAGAGAATCCAACAAAGGGAGAAATAATATTTGGAAAAGGTCTCAATATATCGTACTACGACCAAGAACAATCAGATTTGGACAATAATAAAAGTATTATTGAAGAAATTCAAAACTCCTTTCCTCATGTTTCAATTCAAAATATAAGACGTTATTTATCAAACTTTCTGTTTAAAAACGATGATATTAATAAGAAAATATCCCTTCTTAGCGGTGGAGAAAAATGTAGGTTAAACCTAATCAAAATTCTGCTCTCAAACCCTAATGTATTACTTATGGATGAACCTACAAACCATTTAGATATTTATACAAGAGAAATACTAGAAAATGCATTAATTAATTTCAAAGGAACATGTATAATCATATCTCACGATAGGTATTTTTTAAATAGAGTGGTAGATAAAATATATGATTTTAAAAATGATGGCATGATCGAATATATAGGCAATTATGACTATTACATAAACAAGCAAGCAAATCCTCAAAGATTTGATAACTCAATCTCCATAGATGATATTATAAGTGACACTAATCCAAAACATCATAAAAAGATAATTAAAGATAAAATTACTAAAAAAAGTAAAATGGGTAAAGTATATTCAAAAAAAATTGAAAAAATAGAAGATAATATTACAAACATTGAAAGTGAAATTTTATATCTCCAAAATGAACTTACTAAACAGGAAGTTTATTCTAATTACGTAAAAGTAAATGAAATTAATGATAGCTTGATTAAGCTCAGGCAAACTCTATCTGAATTATATGAAAATTGGGAAAAATTAATTTAAGATTATCCTGTTATAAAATCAATCCTTATATTTAAACTTAATATATTAAAATAAAAAGGGGCTCGATTTCACATCGTACCCCTTCTCTCATTTATTCATCTAAAGTTAAATTCAACGTCCTATTGCTTCCATCTCTGTATATCACAACCTCAATTACATCGCCAACGCTATGCCCAGACTTTATTTCATTAACATCATCAAAAGTCTTAACTTCTCTTCCTCCAAACCTTACTAAAACATCTCCACTTCTTATTCCAGCTTTTTCAGCATTGGAAAATTCCTCAACTTCAACAACATAAATTCCCTCTGGTAGATTCAAATTTTGAGAAATCTCAGAATCAATAACTCTGCCCTTTATTCCTATCCTCAATATAGGCTTAGATAATTCATCTAACTTCTGTTTAGCTTGATTAATTGGTATTGCAAATCCTATACCTTCAACAGATACAGTTCCTGAAGAATTATACTTAACAGTATTTATACCAATAACTTCTCCTCTCGAATTTATAAGAGGTCCTCCGCTATTCCCAGGATTTATGGCAGCATCCGTTTGTAAAACCGTTAAAGTTTTTCCATCAACAGTTACATCTCTATCCAAAGCACTCACTATTCCTGATGTCGTTGTACCTAAAAACTCCTTAGCTAGTGGTGAACCTATAGCTACAACAGATTCCCCAACCAACAATTTATCAGAATCACCTAAAGCAGCTGTAGCAGGTACCGCAATTGAACTATCTGTAACTTTAATCAGAGCAATATCATTTTCACTATCATAATTTATAACTTTTGCATCTACCTCAGTACCATCGTAAAAAATAACCTTAACTATTTGTGCATTTTCAACAACATGATAATTAGTCAAAATATGCCCCTCTTCGTTTATTATGAATCCAGACCCTATACCTTCCCTCTGCATCAATCCAAAAACTCCAGTACTAACTATATCCTTAGTACTTATTCCAACAACTGATGGTCCAACTTTTTTAGCTATTTCGGTTACCGTCAAAGCACCTTCATCTTCCTTAAAATACGTAGGTCCAACATATTCAACACCACTCGAAGATGAAATCTTAGAATATAGTGGTGTTCCCTCAAAGAAAGACATGTTAGGTAACAAATATAAAGTAGTCATACTTCCAAGAAACGAACTCACTAAAATTATCAATACCAAAACGATGATCCCGAAGCCTCTTTTTAATCTTTTGCCACTATTTGCTACAATCTCAATACTTTTATTTGACGAACTGTATTCTTTTTGATCATTAAAATTATTATCCATCTTTATGGTATCCCCCCTAAAAATTACTAGGACTCTTTTTAATTTACCTTAAAACTCATATTTAAAATCAACTCAGCCAAATAGCTAGAATTCGAATAAGTAAACTCATTTAAATCATCGATATAAATAATTTCTGCATTTTTAAAATGATTCTTTAAAATATTTTCCCTATCCTCATTCTTATTTTGAGTCGACTCAATTATCACGATTGGTATATTGTAAATTCCAAAACTATCAAAATCAAACTTACTCAAATACTTTTTCATACTACTCTTCTCTTTAGAAACAATGCTATAATAATCTCTACTAACCATTCTGCTTAGATAACTGTCCTTATTTCTAGATACAGCCTTTTCCCTATATAAATCGATATAATCATTCCCTAACATGGAAAATTTATCGAGCATTCTTGGTATACCAAGGTTTGAAAATAATTTTAATACAGCATTTTTGAAATCCTCGAAAATATCACTTAGATAATTCCTTTCATTATCTCCAAATATAGGAGGATTGATCAATATCATACCTCCAACTTCATCTTCATATCTTTTCAAGTGCTCGAGATGAATTAAAGTCCCATAACCTTCGCTAACCAAAATACGCTTCCCACTATACCCTGAATTTGTAACTAAGCTATTAAGTATCTCACTCTGAAGTTCAACTGAGACACTTCCCTTCCAAAAGTCACTTCCACCATACCCAAGCCTGTCATAATAAATCATCTTAGTTCCACTAATAGGATTTATTATCACTTGATTCCACTGAAGGAGAGTCTTCCCTATATCAGATTCAAACAAAACGACAGATGAACCATTTCCAGAAATCCCATATGCCAATATGTAATCATCATAACTTCCTAATCTATGAGAGCTTCTAAGCGAATTCAATGCATTACTATTTTGAGCAGATTCATTCAAAACACCAATGAATATGGACAAGCAAAAAACAAAAATGATAACTTCCAATATAATCTTTCTAACTTTCCTTCTTTTGGGACTTACATATTTACTGTTACTTTTATACACAGAATTTGAATGTTCTATAAATTTCATAACCTCACCGTACTTCTTAAAATTTTATATTTGGTGAAACGTTAAGCGTATAACTACTACCCCCATTCTTCATATAAGAATAATACGCAGCCGATGCAATCATAGCCCCATTATCGGTACTTAGAATACTACTTGGAAAATACAAACTCAGTCCTTTAAAATAATCCCTAAATCTACCTCTCAAATAACTATTAGCAGAAACTCCTCCAACGACACAAAGCTTATTAGCTTTGTAGATATCCACTGCTTTACTCACACTATGTATCAACATATCAATTGCTGTTTTCTGAAAAGCAGCACATATATCTTCTCTATTTAAGTCGCCACCTTCCAATTCAAACTTACGTATGTAATTCAAAACAGAAGACTTAAGTCCACTATATGAGAAATCCAAAGTATTATCCTCAAATTTACTCTTTGGAAATTTAATAATGCCTTCGTCTCCTTTTCGTGCAAGTCTTTCTACATTAGGTCCACCAGGATATGATAGATTTAATTTTCTAGCTACCTTATCAAAAACTTCTCCTATGGCATCATCTCGTGTTTCAGCAATCTTCTCATATACACCATAATCCAAAACCCGCAAAAGCATAGTGTGCCCACCAGAGACTACCAAACTCAAAAATGGAGGAACTAAATCTCTATTTTCGAGAAAACACGAACTAATATGTCCCTCTATATGATTTACACCTACAAACTCCTTATCCATAGCATAGCTCAAAGCCTTTGCATATTGTAAACCAACCAAAAGTGATCCCACCAATCCTGGACCATAAGTAGCAGCTACAATATCTATATCTTTTAATTCGATTTCACATTCACTAAGGGCTTCATCAACCACAATGCTTATGACCTCTAAATGGCTTCTCGATGCCACCTCTGGAACAACTCCCCCAAACTCATTGTGTACATCTATTTGAGAAAAAATCTTATTTGATAGTATATCTCTACCATTTCTGACCACTGCCACAGAAGTTTCATCACAACTAGTTTCGATAGCTAAAACCACTTTATCTCCCATAAATCAAACCACTTCCCTAATCACAAGTTTGAAAGTTTTCAAACTTTGTTATATCTTATATTATAAATAAATTTTTTTTCATTATCAAACTAAATATTATATTTTAAAGGAGAAGTCATGGAAAATATAGTAAAAGTAATAGTTCCTGGTACTCCAATATCTAAATCAAATTTCAAACTCTATTCAAAAAACGGTAGGTATATTCTCCCTTATAACTCTGGAAAATATTATGACAGATATGGTGTATACGAACAACAAATAGCTTATGAAGTTAAACGTCAGTGCCCAAATGTTATATTTGATTCATCCCTCACGGCAATTTTAAAAGTGTTTTACAAGTATGAAAAAAAACATCCCGACACAATCAATATAACGAAAAGTATATTTGATGGTATTGAAAAGAGTGGATTGATATTAAATGATTCTCAAATAACCAAAATATATGTTGAAGAATTCTATGATCGAGAAAATCCTAGATTTGAATTAACACTCTTTGAAAATCATTTATTTGATTTTGATATTTCAATTAGAAAGAAAGATTCTCCATCAAATAAAATTACCTATACCAAATCTTTAAATAGTAAAAAAGTACTTACGCACTACATCAAAAATGATCAAGAGGTTAAAGATGAAATAGATTTAATTTGCTACGGTTGCGAAAACAAAATTATAAATAATGATTATGTAAAAATGTCAAAATCTAATTTGGTATTGTGCAAAAAATGTTTACACAAATCCAAATCTACATAATTTAAATATTCTATATCATAAATTACATTTGCTATAATGTACATGAATTATGATTTAATGGAGGAAAATAAATGAAAAATATATTGATAGTAAATGGTCATACCTATATGAACAAATCAATAGCAAACAAAAGAGTTATGGATATCTTGAAAGAGAAATATCCAAATGCCGTCATCAATGAATTAGTGTCCCTTTATCCAGACTACAGGATAAATGTTGAAAAGGAAAAACAAAAATTGATACATGCAGATACCATAATTATACAATCTCCACTATTCTGGTTTTCTTTGACATCACTTGTTATGAGGTGGATAGAGGAAGTATTTACTCACGGATTTGCTTATGGAAGTGAAGGATGTGCTCTCGAGGGTAAAAAGGTTATCGTTGGTATTACAGCCGGTTCTTCTAATGAAGATTATAGCAATGGTAAAGTTGGCATATCAATTGATGAAATTATTAAAACGCTCGAAGTTACATTTAAATTTTGCAAAATGGATTTCTTGGGAACCGTATTCACTGGCAGTATGTTTAACACTGGAAACAGTACCCAAGAAGAGATATTAAATATGGAGAAACTAGCAGAAAAACACTGCAACGACATATTTAAATTTATACAATAATAGTTTTAAAGATTAGAATAAGAGTCTTACAATTTGTAAAATTAAATATAGAATATTTTAAGTCTCACTAATGGATTTATCAATAAGGTCTAAACCATAATCGTGAGACTTTCCTTCCATCCCATCAAGTATCCATTCTGCAACAGATTTATTTTGTTTTTCGAAAGGAAGCCAAACTGCTGGAGTTGCTATTATAGTATGTGCAGTCATATCCCTTGGGTCATTATACCACGCAACACCATTCCAAATAAACAAACTCACATTCTCTTCCTTGAATTTAGAAACACTCTCCCTCAATATATTTTCAAAGTTATCAGCCCGTTTTTCATCAACATCCATAATGCCATTATCAAAATAATTTTGAACTTTTGCCAAATCGCCATCTCTAGTTGAACAGGTGAAGAAAAGATTTATATTATTTCCATATTTCTCACGTAACGCAACAAAACAATCTAAAGTTAAGTTATCTGTATCTAGCTTATCTGATATTTCTTTTGGTGTCTCCCATACATTTTCTGCAACATCATGCCAATCATCTTTCAAAAGTAGTGCCGAATCCACAAAAACATTTTTACTTTCTGCATTTGGAAAATAATTTGAAAATATATCATCAGATAATAAAGCAGCAGCAAATCCTCCTGCACTATATCCAGTCACAAGTACTCTATCAACATTATCAATACCTGCTACCTTCATAATCTCTCCCATAGCTTCTGTATAATTGACATATCCATTATGATATAAAATTTTCTGGTTTCCATTATTATCAATATAAGAAAATTCACCAGTACCAGAATGAAAATCTCCAGTCGCATATGGAAAAAGTATAATATTCCAATCTTTAAATGGATTTCCCTCTATATCAGATGCAAGACCTCCCATGTTCATTGTGACATTCGATAATATATCAATAAATATCTCTGTAGTATTATAAGTTTTATCTCTTGCTGTTTCCTCGTTAACACTCACACCACCCCCAGCAAAATATAAGAGGACTTTATTTTCATTTCCCTTTCTAAAAAATGCACGATACCTTGAACCTTCTGAGGTTTTCATTTTATCATTTGTTACACGATACCATTTCCCAATTTTAGGATTATTTGTTAATTTCGGATACTGCAATATAAACGCATATATAAAAATTCCCACTACAATCAAAACCAAAATAAATATTCCTAATATCTTACAAACTTTTTTCATAATTCTATTTTTCCTTTCTTCAAAACTCACATACCAGTAATTCCACAACAAATATATCATCCTATCAATTTAGAGGCAATTAATTTTAAAAAATGGAAATTTGTATAATTTTAAATAGCTAAACTTCAATTCACTCTTCTTGGAAATTACTCACAAATCAAATGAGAGAATTTTTAAAACAAAAAGGTGCATAGAGAAAATCTATAACACCTTTACACCAAATCCAACACCTCTATATCCTTATAACACTTTCGCTATTATTTAGAATCTCAGTTATAGAATATATATTTGTGATTTCACAAAACTTAACCCTATCATTTAGCCCATAATAATCTACGCAAACCCCGCAAGCCAAAATGGAAGTTCCTAAATTTTTCAAAGACTCTAAACTTTTTAAAATTCCTGATTCTTCAATTAAGAGCTTAACTCCAGAATTTATAAATATAACATTACTAGGCAAAGTTATACTCTCACTTAGAGAATAAAAATAGGACTTCATTAAAGTTTTTGAAATTTCCTCATCTCCATGTCCAAACAAGTTACTCATAACCAAAACAGAAAAATTATTTATCTGAAACTTTTCATTAGACAATCTCTCATTACCATCGAATATAACTTCAAATATGTAAATATCTTGACTCTGATTTGCTGAGTAATTGATTTTGTTATTCTCAAGATACTTCTTAATGTTCAAGAAAGAAACCTCATTATCGAGTATAATTTTAAAATCTACATTTCTATTATTGTTTATAAAATTCCTAGTTTCTACTAATGGAATCGGACAGCTCTTATTTCTTAAATCCAGCTCTCTCACAAACAAACACCCCGCAAAGCTTATTTAATATTATTTAACAATTCATTTAACTTTTTCGCTTCCTCATTTAGATACCACTCACTTAAAATGACCTCATCACCTTTTTCAATTGAAAATTCACCTATAACATTACTGCTTATCTCATTACCTATTATTTTATGCATATACATATTCTCTTCGGTAAGAGTAGCAATAATATCCCTGTTTGGGGAAACAAATGCATCTAAAACGTTCGGTTGTTTTAATTTTATCCTTCCGAGATTTACAGATAGATCATTGTTTCTCACGAGATCCTCATTTGGCAAAACATTTATATCAAAATCAATAGGTGTGGAATCATATCCGATTTTTGGATTTATTCTTCCTCTCAGAAACCAACTTCCTGCATATCTTGATAGTTTAAAACTATCTTCCCTAATCTCACTATCATACGTTTCAAGATCTTTGTTATCAATAGACTCTATAAATTTCTTTCTACTTTCACAAAAGTCTTTTTTATTACTCTTAAATATGTCAGAGAACTTTAGCCTTTTCTCGATATACGGTTCTTCAATAGACAATACAGCTATTTTGTTAGTATTTATTTTCCCCAAATACTCAGTATTTTGATCGTAATTAATTCCTATATAATTTTGATTAACGTAGGTAATATCTATAAACTGATTTATAAACTCTTCGTTTGTGTTATTTGATTTTAACGTATCTTCACTCATTCCATCGTTATCAAATTGAAGTTTTGTCGCAATTATCTTTTCATATAAATTATTCTTTTCACTCGACTCGACCTTCACCTCAAATATGCTATCATTTTTAGGAATAATTATACTGCTAAATACCCTATACGAATAACCACCTTCACTATTTTGGTAAAACCAAATAGTATTATAACTGCTTTTGGCTATTGACGAATCACTCACCTTCCTCTGAGATTTAAAGGATATCAAAAAACCTGTATCTATAATATCCTTACCCTGTTCATTTAAAATATTATTTTTAAAATTATCCTTAACATAATTTTCTAAATCCTCATCTATATCACTGCTAAATCTTTTTAGCACATACATAATATCGTCTAGATTATAAAACAAAATCGTATCATCATCATATCTTAGAAATTCATATACATTCTTTTCCTTATCCTGTATGGAAAATATATTAATTTCCTTATCATCAAGATTTAGAAAAGAGAAATCACTTATCTTGAACTTTATTCTCATGTAATCATTTAGAGTTGATGTTTTAACTTCATAGTTCGCATACTCAAACAAAGTATCATTAACTCTCAAATAGTCATTTGATATAAATAAATAACTATTTACAGGAATCTTAGGTACCGTTAGAGAACTCGTTTTATACATGTAATAAAAATTCTCCACAGTCCACGTACCTTTAATCATAATACTGTCAACTTTAGGTGCCACGAGGAGACTATCTAAACTAGCATTAAAAGTTGAACAGGAAATCAATAATATCAATAAAACAAATGAACAAATACTTTTAATGAATTTAATTAGTTTCATCTATCCTCCTAAAAACTATAGGCAATTTTAAAGTAACCTTTGTCCATTTACCATAAACGCTATCCACTTCAAGACTTCCACCGTGAAGCCTCATAATTTCATCACTTATAGATAACCCTAGACCATTTTTAGATTTACTTGTTTTTCCTTTGAAGAATTTTTCTTTAACCTTAGAAAGCTCGTCCTTAGGTATTCCTATACCATTATCGATTATGTCGACAATAACGAAGTTTTGCTCCTTAAATATTGAATATCTAACTTCTATTTCCCCATTATCCTTTAAAAATTTTATAGAATTATCTAAGACATTTACAAACACTTGTTTCAATCTATTAAAGTCCACTGTTAAATCCAGATTTTCTTCCGGATAATTATGTATAAACTTAAATCCTTCTCTCTCTTCCCTTGGTTTTATATAACTAAGTATGTAATTATTAATATCAGACATTAATATGGTATCATATTTTAATGTGACCTTATGAGATATAAATTTTGAAAAATCTAATAATTCTTCAACCATAGTAGATAACCTATCAGTTTCACTTTCTATTATTTTGAGTCCATCCAAAACCCCAGGATTATCAAATTTCCCATACTGAAGAGTTATAGCCCATCCCTTAATTGAGGTGAGAGGTGTTCTAAGTTCATGGGAAACTGTGGATATAAAATCATTTTTCAGTTCATCTTTTTTAGATATCTCATCGGCCATATAATTAAGAGTACCTCCCAAAACCCCGACTTCATTTTTTGGAAGATTTGTGCATCTCACATCGAGATGACCTAAAGCCATTTTATTTGCAATACCAATAAGAGATTTTATTGGATCGACTATTCTATTTGCAACAACTCCAACTATAATTATGTAAAATACAAGTGCCACAATAGCTGCCAAGACAAATGTAAGAATTATACTCCTTATGTTTTGATTAGCAGATTCTAGAGACACTATGAATCTTACGATTCCAACAACTTGATTATAGTTTTTTACAGGATATGCAATAGACATAACCTCTGATTTAGAATATGGAACTTTCCCAATCCAATTCCCCAATTGTCCACTTAAAGCTAACCTGAAATCCATAGTATCAATAGCATTTTTATGTACAACTCCTAGAGAATCCATTAAAACTTTACCATCTAAATTTATAATTTGAACTTGAGCATTAGTAGTATTTGAGAAATTATCAAAATCCAATAACACTGCAGTTTCCAACGACAAGTTAGAAATACTTTTTTGGTAACTATTTACAGCAACGGAGATTTGGCTTGATAGATTATCGGAAATAGTCTTTCTATATGCCTCTCGTACATAGTAATATAGACTTACAGACAATGCCAGTATTATAAAAATAAATATACTTATAGAACTCTTTATAATACTTGACCTAATGCTATTGTTAAACATAGATGTTTTAAACTTATTTTTCATTATTCCATCTATATCCTGTTCCCCAAACTGTTTCTATGTACTTAGGCTTAGAAGACTCATCCTCAATTTTTGATCTCAATCTTCTTATATTGACGTCAACTATTTTCAGATCTCCAAAATAATTATACCCCCAAATCATATTCATGAGTTCATCACGACTTAAGGCTTTCCCCGGATTTTCAATAAATATTTTAAACAGCATGTACTCCTTAGGGGTTACATCAATCTCCTTATCATTTTTGTATATTTTTTGGGAATACAAATCTAATCTAAACGGACCATTTAAGATCATATCACTACTAAACTTTTCATCTATCCTCCTTATTAAAGCTTTAACTCTAAGCATGACCTCAAGAGGATTAAATGGTTTAACAACATAGTCATCAGCTCCAAACTCAAGTCCCATAACTCTTTCCATTTCTTGAGAGCGAGCAGTCAACATTATTATACCCATTTTAGGAAAATGCTTTCTCAAATTTGAGCAAACCTGAAAGCCATCCATATCACCTTCAAGTCCAATATCTAGAAGAACAACTTGAGGTTTTTCAAGCAAAGCAATCTCGATAGCCTTATCTCCACGATCGGCCTCAAGTACACTAAATCCCTCTCTATCGAAATTTATCTTCAAGAACTGTCTTATACTCAATTCATTTTCAACTAATAAAATTTTCTTTTCCATAATAAACCTCATAAAATATCTATAATTAATTGGTATTACAAATACACTGAAGTGAGTTTAGGGCAATACATTCCCCTTTTACCTCATAAAATCTAACCTAATCTCAAAGTAATATACACATATTACATGTACCAATTTAGCCTAAATAAAATTTCTAAATTCTATAATAAGTATTTATAAATTCAGAAACTCCGAAATCCTTAAAATTAACCACCATTCTTAAAACTTCTGGTCCCATTATACCATAATTTAGCATGAGTTTAAACAATGCACTCATCAATATCCATCTAATTTTAACAAACTAAACACTTACAAATCAAAACTTGAAAACCTGAAAAATTAAAAATATGCGTAATCATAAACAAATTACACATTAACTAAATTATAGATTACATATAACACAAAAAAGTGATAAGCACAAATCGTGCCTACCACCCTACGATTAATACATAGTTCTAAATTGATATCCATTTTCCTTGAAGTAATCGATAATCCTAGGTAACGCTTGAACAGTAGCATAACCAGCCTTACCTGCAAAATCATGCATCAATAAAACTACAAAATCAGAACTATTAGCAGTCATTATGGCATTTTGTACAAGGACATCTGGACTTTTAATAACACCTCCATCAGCATCACCATTCAAAGCATTCCATTCAATAACTGAATACCCTGCACTATTTAACCTTTCAAGGTTTTGATTCTGATTTTTCCAAGACCTCAACCCTCCAGGAAGCCTCAAAACTCTAGTCTCAAATTCATCTCCCAAAATATCTTTCATTATACTATGGGATTTATCCATATCAGCAATAAGATTATTGTAATTTATAACTCTCCCAGGATATAAATACGAATAATTATGACTATATCCATGATTCGCTATTGCATGTCCTTCATTCAAAACCCTCTTAAGAATTTCTTCATATTCCACACCCTTATTCAAATTAGCACCTAAAACAAAAAACGTAGCTCTTATATTATATTCTTTAAGAATATCTAAAACTTGAGGAGTATTATCAAGAGAGGGTCCATCATCAAAAGTTAGAAAAACGATTTTCTCATCATCATAAGACACCCCATTAAACAACCTATTTTGGATTTTAAAAGAATCATACGAATATCTTCCGCCTTCGATGGTTGTATTTCCATTCTTCATAATATCCTTAGGACTATAATTCAATTGATCAATAGAACTTTTTACACTTATACCAACACCAAAAATAAAACATACCACAATCCAAATGGTACGAACAAACTTTCTTAAAAACATGAACCTTCACCCAACTAAGACATAACTTCAATAAACTCATTAACTTTATACTGAGGAGTACAAAACTTAGAATTAAGTATTATATTATTAAATCCCATACCAAAAATACTACTACAATTAAAAACCTTTTTGTATGTAGAATTAAATACAATTGGAACATTGAGAGATTTAATCAAATCATTATTAATCAAACTTAAGTCACCATTGATTGAAATAGCATCAAACCCAAGATTATATACATTTTTTATATCATCTATACTCGATACTTCACCAATAAATTTTAACTCAGGAAAAACAGACCTTATTTTATAATAAAACTCCTGAATTATTTGATTACTCGGCCTAATCTTCATAGACGCATCCAAATAAACTATTTCGGCTCCAGCTTTTGCAAGTTCATGAATTTCACTAATAGTAGGAGTAATATTAACAAAACTATTAGGATAAATCCTATTTATATATCCTATAACCTTAACATCGGGTGTAGAATATTTTACATCTAAAACCAAATTATAAGAATTAACCTTCACTGCTACAAGTCTATCAAACAGATTACCTAATGACAAAACAAACTTATTTAATATGTAAGAATTCATATTTATATTATTAGATAAATAATCCAAAGATAAAATGAACCCCTTATGTAAAAACCCAGACATGTAAGAAATCCTCACATAAACAAATAATAAGAAAAGAAGCAAGACGAACCTCACTTCTACAGAAAAAAA
>NZ_JBRACL010000003.1:0-26603 GCF_054906395.1 Anisomitus miae (SeqCode) | reverse complement strand
TTTTTTTCTGTAGAAGTGAGGTTCGTCTTGCTTCTTTTCTTATTATTTGTTTATGTGAGGATTTCTTACATGTCTGGGTTTGATAGTACAGAGTTTATTACTAATGGATACGTTGATAGTAATTTTAAACCTAAGTTTTATATAATATTTCTTATTATATTTTCGATATACTATTTTTTTGCTCCTTTGTTGTCTCAGTTAGTTCTTTTGTTTATTGAGAATAATCTAGACATAGTTAGGGGTAGATTTTTTTATAGTTTATTTAAAAAGTTTTTTTTACCGTATGCTTCGATTTTTTTTATTCTAATTTTGTATGTGCTGTTTGTAGAAGAACGTAAGATTTCGTTTTTGTTTTTGAGTAAAAAACAAGGTTTTTTTTCTTCTTTTGTAAAGGGGACTATGTTTGCTACTTTGCTCCTTTTTTCTTTAATGTTTATGTTCGTTTTAGGAAATGATACTTTATCGGTGCGTTTAAACAGGGATTTTTTGTTTTTTTTTAATTTCTTTCAATTAGTTCTAGTGCTTATATTTACGTATTTGAAGGCTCTATTTTTAGAAATTTTGTATAGAGGATGGCTTATTAATATCTTAAATTTTAGATATAATGCTGTTATGGCGGTTTTAATGTCGGCTTTAGTTCCCGTAGTAAACACATTTGTGGAACATCGAAGGATTGGAATATATATCTTAAGTGTGTTTTTACTAAATATTTTTATTTCATTTGTTTTTCTTTTATACAAAGATATTTTTATTGTTACTTCTTTCAGTTGTTTATATGAGTTTTTTAAGAAATATATCTTAGCTATTGAGAATATAGATATTAATCTAAATCCGGTGTTTTATACCGTTGTAAATAATGTACGTTTGTATAATATAGAAAATAGTTATTATTCATGTGTGGTTTTTTTTCTGTTTATTTGTATGATACTTATTGTTTATAAGTATAAATATAGAGCTATTAAAAATGTAGGACAAGTTTTGTGATTAATATAAAATTTATTTTTAGTATATTAAATAGTTGAATTTTATATTAATATGTGTTATAAATGTAGTGTGCTTTTTAAAAAGCAGGATGTGTTGAGTTCATAATTCTAGAGAATGGAGATACATCTGAAAATTCCCCTCTCTACCACTCTTGAAAGGGTGGTAGAGCCCCTAGTTTTAGTATGTGTGTTTAAAGTTGATTTCTGGATTTGAAAAGGGTGATTTTTATGAAACAGCATGTTTTAGTCATATTCGTTAATTCTTTAATGAGTTCTGACTATGGTTTTTTAAATCAGTTTGATAACTTTAAGTATATTATCTCTAGTGGAGCTGTTGTAAAGAGGGTCTTTAATGATTATCCAAGTCTTAAATCTCCAGCGATTATTTCTGCCCTTACTGGAGAATTTCCCTGTAGCCATGGAATTTGTTTTGATAATTTTAATGTACGTGTTCGTAGGTATAGGAAAAAGTTTTACGAAGATATAAGAGTACCAACTGTATTGGATATGATTGGTAAATATGGTAATGAGGTTGCGGTTATTTCCTTGCCGGTTATGCAACGGGGTATGTTTAGGTATAATTTTAGTAAGATTGATTCTAGTAGGTTTAAGGATGTGATCGGTGGTATTTTATATGGTTCATCTGTTTATATGTTGAAAAATATTTTTAAGTATTCAGATGTCTTAAGGATAGGTGTTCAGCCTGAGAATGATAAATTTTCTTCGATATTAGCTATGGAACTGTTGGAGAGTCGCAAAGCTAATGTCATATTTATGGAACTTGATCAATTGTCTTACGTTAGAGGGAGATATTCTCAAAGTTCCGATGAACGTACGCTTGAGGCGATTGGAAATTTGGATCGTAAATTAGGAGATCTTTTTTCTTGGTGTGATAATAAAGGTATCTTAAATTCTCTTACTATGTTTATTGTTTCTAATGGTGGGATGTATGACCATAGAACTAGTATAAATATTAATTATGCTTTTTTAAAGAATGGATTTCTGAGTATGAGTAAGGGGAAAAGAGTTAAAGATTATATTGCTTATGCTCATTGTGATGGAGGAAGTTCATTTATATATTTGAAAAGACCTAATAGTATAAGTGATTATGGGAAAGTTAAAGTGTTTTTGAATGATTTTGCTAAGGAAAATTCTGAGTTTATATCTGATGTTTATGAAAGTTATGGGTACGATAGTTTAGATTTGAATAATTTTTCGTTTATATTGGAGGGTAAGCCGGGGTGTGTCTTTCAGGATAAGGTAAACGCAGAAGACTTTATTGAAAATATTGATATATTTAATTATCCTTTAAATTCTAATGTCAATAAATCTTTCTATGGATATTCAGGAAAGTATGAAAATTCGAATGGTTTGTTTATTGGTTATGGAAACAAAGTTAATGGAGGTATGTGTGTAGATAAATGTAATATTATTGATGTAGCTCCAACAATTGCTTCCTTTATGGATTTGCAATTTAAGAGTAGTGGTAATGTTGTAAGGGATATGAAAAAATAGTGTATTGGAGGAAATGTCAATTTGGAAATAATAAGATTTTTGCAGAGTTTTTCCTCTGATTTTTCGAATGTGTTAATGTTAATGGTTACTTATTTCGGTAATTTATATTTTTTGATGTTGTTGGTTTGCATAATTTATTGGTGCTACGATAAAGAAGTAGGGTATAAAATTGCAATTATCTTATCCTGCTCTGTGGTGTTAAATAATTTTGTGAAGTTGCTGGTGGAAAGTCCACGTCCTATAGGGATAGGTGATGTGTTGACTTTTGGAGAATACACAGCTACGGGTTATTCGTTTCCGAGTGGACATACTCAAAATGTGACGGTTTTTGGTACAAGCCTTTTTATACTGACGAGAAATAGATTAGTTCTTGTGTTAACTCCTATAGTTGCATTATTAGTGGGATTGTCAAGACTTTATTTAGGTCTTCATTGGCCAATAGATATTTTGGGTGGTTTTGTTTTTGCGTTGATAGTTTCTATGATGTTAAATGAGGTACTAATTAAGTTATCTACTACTAAAGTAAATATTCTAATTGGTGTCTTTGTTTTGGTTTTTTTAATTTTTATCGCATTCGTGAAAAAGTATGAAATGAGTCGCGATTACTTTAAATCTATGGGGCTTATTTGTGGTGTATATTTTGGTTCATTGTTTGAAAGTAGGTATGTGAATTTTTCGGCATCTGCCAGTAATATTGATAATGTAATGAAGGTAATTATAGGGATTTCTACAACGGTATTAGTAGATGTTTTATTTACGTACTTATTAGGTGGAATTTGGTTTGGATCGGTAGTAAAGTATTTTGTTATTGGTTTCTGGATTATGGGGGTTATTCCATTTATATTTAAGTTAAGTAATTTATACTATAAGGAAGCGTACGAAATAATTAATGTAAAATACAGAAAATAGAAGCCTAGATTATTAAAGATCTAGGCTTCTATTTTCTTTAAAGCACTTTACTTAAAAATTCTTTTGCTCTGATGCTTTTTGTATTATTGAAAAACTCCTGAGGAGAATTTTCTTCGATTATTTCTCCTTTATCCATGAAAACTATACGATCTGAAACTTCTCTTGCAAAGTTCATCTCGTGAGTTACTATTATCATTGTCATATTTTCTTTTGTAAGTTCTTTTACAACCTGTAAAACTTCTTTGACCATTTCAGGATCTAAGGCAGAAGTAGGTTCATCAAATAATAACACATGAGGTTTAATAGCTAAGGATCTTGCAATTGCTATTCTTTGTTTTTGCCCTCCAGATAGGGTTGAAGGATAGGATTCTTTTTTGTTCAACAAGTCAACCTTTTTAAGTAAATCAAATGCTATTTCATATGCCTCTTCTTTTTTCATATTTTTTACTTTAATGGGCCCAATAGTTATATTTTCAAGTACAGTCATGTGAGGAAACAAATTAAAATGTTGAAATACCATTCCTATATTCATGCGAAGTTTATTTATATTCATATTATTTATGTTCGTTCCCTCGAAAATTATTTCTCCAGTTGACGGAATTTCAAGTAGATTTATGCATCTAAGTAATGTACTTTTTCCAGATCCACTAGGACCTATGATTGATATTACATCTGCTTTATTTATGGAATAAGATACATCTTTAAGCACGTGTAACTTGTTGAAATACTTATTTAAATTTTTAATTTGAATCATTATGTTTATTTAATTTCCTTTCAAAATGATGAATTAATTTTGAAATAGTGAATGTTATTAAAAAATATATGATAGCAGCAACCAATAAAGGTTCGAGAGTTAAATAAGTTAAGCTCCTTATTTGATTTGCTTTATACATGATGTCAGCTAAACCTATATAAGAGACAATAGCTGATTCTTTTATTAATACAACAAATTCATTAGCCAATGCAGGAAGTATATTTTTAATTGCTTGAGGGATTACCACTAATTTCATAGATTGATAATGAGTCATCCCAAGACTTCGAGCAGCTTCCATTTGACCTTTATTTATAGAAACTATTCCTGCTCTTATTATTTCAGATATATATGCAGCACTGTTTATGGAAAGTGCAATGGTAGAAGATGTTATTTCTGTCATATTTATTTTGAATCCATAATGTATTATTATGAGCTGTACAATAAGAGGAGTTCCACGTATAGCTTCTACATATATAGAAGCTATACTCCTTAAAAATTTATTTTTAGAAATTTTTAAAATACATACGACAAGTCCTAAAAGTGTCCCAAATATAATTGTTAAAATTGCTAAAAGTAATGTAATCTTAATCCCATCAATGTAAAAAGGATAGTATTTTAATAAAAATTCAAAATTCAACAATGGTCCTCCAATTTTAAAGCAGTGATCTATTTATTACTTTCAGCGAGTTCAAGTGCCTCGTTGAAAAACTCATTTATTTTATTTTGACTCATTAATCTAGATAAAGTTTTATTAATTTCATTTAAAAGTTCAGATTGATTCTTTTTAACTCCAACAGCAGAACCTGTTTCTACATTTGAGTTTAATTCTTCAATATCTATTATTGTTAATTCAGGATTAGTTTTAACATACTGTTCTGCAACAGGATTTTCTATTACGATAGCGTCAATTTTATTTGATAATAATTCAAGAATTAATTCAGGGACTCTAATTAATGATTTAATTTTTGAATCTTTAAGTTTTTCTTGTGCAACCTTATCTTGAATGCTTCCTAGTAGAACACCTATATTAAGATTTTTTAAATCATCAATAGAAGTTATTGAGGATGCATTTTGTTTCAAGGTTACTACTACATTTTTAGCTGTATAATATACATCAGAGAAGTCAATACTTTTCTTTCGTTCTTCAGTTGGCGATATCCCAGATATGATTATATCTACATTATTTGAATTTAAGGCATCTAAAAGTCCTGAGAAATCTAAATTTTTTGTAGTTAATTTAACTCCTAGGTCATCAGCTATTTCTTGTGCTATTGAAATATCAAAACCAACAATAGTTTCGATTCCGTTATCTCCTATAATTGGAAATTCATATGGAGGATAGTCAGCCGAAGTACCCAATACCAATTCTCCATTTGTTTTAATTTTTTCAAGTTTATTTTCATTCGATGTACATGATATCAAAAATATCGGAAAAATTAAAACACTTAGAATAGTGAACGTTCTTTTAAATAACTTCATTATTGTAAAAACTCCTTAACAAATCAAAATAATAATGTATAATTATACAGATTGTAATATGCATATTCAAGGATATATTGAAAAAATAATTATTGATATTAAATTTAGTTTTATGTATAAATGCTCGAGTTATTTGTTGAAATTTTAGGATAATGTGTTACATTGATTTGGATTTTTATATTTACATATTTAATGAAATTCTTTATGATGTTTTACTGTGTAAAAATTTTATAATATGTTATTGAATTTAAATCAGCATTATTGAATGATAGCAAATAATAGTTTTGACATACAGATATATGGTTATAGGAAAAATAAATTTTGTGATTTAGGATATTGAGATTATTGGAGATGTAAATATGGTATAATACATTAGTTGAGTCTGAAAATATTTTCAAAATAGGGGAAAAATATGAATTATTTTTTAAAGTTTAAGGTTAAGAAAAATGAATTATTTTGGACATTTGTTGTAACTTTTTTGCTTGTGTCTCTTGCAGCGGTTATGTTTCTTTACAATAGATACATTATATACGTGAAAAATTTAGAAGCCTCTTATGTTAATTTATCAAGTCATTTAAACTATACATATAGAGATAGATTTTACGGAGATGTTAAAATAGGTTATGATGTAAACACAAATACATATATAGCTGATGTGGATTTTTACATACCGAATCAAAAATATACGTTTAACTTATCCTCTAGAGGTTACATAATAGGTGATGGATATCTACATAACAATAAGGATAATTTAATAAGTCATAGATTCGCACGCCAGTTAAAAGAAAGTATTATAGAAGATTTTAAGAGCGAGTTTCCAGAAGTATTTAAAGTTTATGTTGAGATGCAGGTTTTGAAAGATAAATATGATTATAGAACTTTTTATAGTAAGGATATTAATGAGCCACATGTAGTGCACATATATTTAACTTCTAAAGGGATAATGTCTGAGAAGAAATTTTTGGAAAAGGTTGATGAAATAGGTAAGTTTCTAGTTGATAGTGGATATAAAAATTTGAACAATGTTCATGTAAATTATATGGTTAGAAAAGAGGCACCAGCACTTTATTATAGATCTATAGATTTTACAGAGTATACTGCCTTAAAAAAATAAATGTATATTAAAGGTGAATTTATTTAAAGATAAATGATGGTTTTTTAAACTTTAGTTTTGTCAGATTTGTTTAATTATAGTTTTATGGTATACTTTTAGTTCAATGTATATTTGTAAAAAATAAATAACATAATCTATAATATACATAAGTTAGTTAGAATTTTATTTATAGGAGGAAGTTTTATGAAAAGAAATAGTAAGTGTACTATAATTACCATTGCGTCAGTTGCTAGCATAGCGTCTGTTGGGGCACTTGCAGGAGTTATTTCTAAAATTTTAAAGAAAAGTTTAATTAACAATTTAAATAATAAGGGATTCAATAAGTTTAATGGGCGTGAGAAGTGTTCACAGAATTCTTGTTCGGGGAATTCTTATGATGAAGTTTTAAGGCATAGGAAAAATAGATATCATCAAAGAGTTAGAGCGTATTAGTGTTGAAAAGGCTTACCAAAATTTTGGTAAGCCTTTATTTTTGCTATAGTAATAAAAACGTTGTTAGTGAGAAACAATAAAACCTGTGAGTTTATTTTTATAAGGAAGGTATACAATCTTGTTAGATATTAGGAGAGCAAATAGGGGAGTAGTTGTTTTAATTATACTTAGTTTGGCTTTAGGATTTTCATTTTTTTGTTATCATAAATTTAAAGATTTTAAAGAGGTTATTAAAACATCATCTAGAGATGGTCTAGATGTACCAAATATTTTTGTAGAATTTGATGAATGGAAAAATAAAGTAGATATTTTCCAGATAAATAGAGAAGGTGCTAGAAGTTTTTTTATACCTTATCCTAATTTCGGAGAATTGTTTATGGATGTAAAAGATGATCCATTAAATAGCGTTAAAATTAAAGACTCAGATAACGTTAAAGTTTTAAATGGTAATTGGAAGTTTTCCATAGCGTATAAACCTAAAGATAGAAATCAATATTTCTTTAGGGATGATTATGATGTTTCAAATTGGGATGACATAAAGGTTCCAAGTAATTGGCAAATTGAGGGATATGATTATCCTATATACGTAAATTTTAGATATCCTTGGACTGGTTATGAGAATCTTGAACTTTACAAAGCACCTGAGATTTTTAACCCAGTTGGAAGTTATAAAAGAATGTTTAATTTAAATGAAGACTGGATAGGAGATAAAATATATATATCTTTTCAAGGAGTTGAGTCTTGTTTATATTTGTGGATAAATGGACATTTTGTTGGATACAGTGAAGATAGTTTTTCTCCTAGTGAATTTGATATAACAGATTTTGTAATACCTGGAGAGAATTCTATTTCTGTTCAAGTATTTAGATGGAGTGATGGGAGCTTTGTTGAGGATCAGGACTTCATAAGGATGAGTGGCATATTTAGGGATGTTTTTTTGTATAGAACTCCCAAAATTAATATACGGGATTTTGAAGTGATGACAGATTTAGATAACAATTATTTAAATTCAGATCTTAATATTAATTTAAATGTTCTTGATCATGAGAATACGAATAAGCCATTTTATATATTTTCATTTTTATTCGATGACAAATGGAATCTGGTAAATACTCAAAGTAGTCAAGGTGATTTTGACGAAAGTTATACATACAAAGATGGTATCGTTCAAAGTAATTTAAATATTTTGATTAATGTGGATAATCCAAAGAAGTGGTCTGCAGAAGATCCAAATTTATACAATTTGATACTTGTTTTAAAAGATAATTCATATAGGGAAATTCAAGCAGTGCATACTCGAGTAGGGTTTAGAGAATTTGAGATTAAAGGAAATCAAATGTGTATAAATGGGAAAGCTATATTATTCAAAGGAATAAATAGACATGAAGTGCATCCTTTAAAAGGAAGAGCTATATCAAATTTTGATATGGAATTTGATATAAAAGAAATAAAGAGAAATAATATTAATGCTGTTAGAACTTCTCATTATCCGAATAATCCTTATTTTGTAAGTTTATGCAACGAGTATGGAGTGTATTTAATTGATGAAGCTAATCTCGAAGCCCACGGAGTAGAGGGAGAAATTCCAGGTAATAATGAAATTTGGAGAGCACCGTGTTTGGATAGAGTCATGAGCCTTGTAGAAAGGGATAAGAATAATCCATGTGTTTTAATATGGTCTCTTGGGAATGAAAGTGGAGGTGGTGAAATATTTAAATATTTATATAATTACGTTAAAAATAGGGATAAAACGAGGATTGTACATTATGAAGGGGAGCATGACGAATATTATGCAAGTGATATTGTGAGTAAGATGTATGTGAAAATTGATGATATAAAGCCACAAAGTGAATATATGAAGGGGAAACCGTATGTCTTGTGTGAGTATGCACACTCTATGGGTAATAGTGGAGGTAGTCTAAGTAAGTACATAGAAAAATTTGAAAATATAGAGAACGTTCAAGGTGGATTTATATGGGATTTTATTGATCAGTCGATATACAAAGATACTCCTAAAATAGGTAAGCTAAGCAGTAGTTCCAATTTTTTTGAAGGTAGATTCGAAGGATATATAAAAGAAGGATATAGAGGAAATGGATATAGTGGATCCATTGTTTATGATGAATTTAAATATGTAAAACTAAACGAATTCACTTTGAGTTTTAAGGTAAAACCTAGTGTATATGAAGGAGAAGGATGTATTTATTTTAAAAAGGGTAATGAGTTTGTAGTGCGTGAAATTACAAATTATAAAAATTCAAATAATAGAGTTTTAGAATTTTTTATCAGAGATAATTCCTATGATGTTGCATCTATAGTTCATATTGTCCCAGAAAATTGGATAGACACTTGGCATGAAATTGTTGCCTGCTATGACGGGAAACTTATGAAATTATTTTTAGATGGAAGCGTAGTTGGTGAAAGGGGATTCTTTGGAGGAGTTGCTTACTTTGGAGACATTCTTCAGGTAGGAGGAAATAGTAATGAAAATCATTTTGAATCTATGAATGCAATCATAGATGAAATTAGGTTTTTTTCTAAGATTGTGGAATTAGACGACATTAGTAAATACAGAGGACGAAATAATTTAATCTGGGTTGACTTTGACAGTGAGAGTAAATTTTTAGAATTGAACAAAGATAAGTATAAAAAATACTTAGCTTTTGGTGGGGATTTTAATGATGCACCTAATGATTCGTCTTTTTGTGCAAATGGAGTATTACTGAGTAGTAGAAAATTAAAACCTCAAATGAATGCTATAAAATATGCATATAGGAGTATAGAGATTTATGATAAAGACATTTTAAATGGTGAAATACTTATAAAAAACAAAAATTTATTTTTAAATTTAGATAAGTACACTTTAAAATGGGATTACTTAGTAGATGGTAAAATTGTAGATGGAAGTTCTGCTATTATAGATCTTTCTCCAATGGATAGTAGAGTTTTTAAGATAGATGACATGCATAAGGTTATTGGGTTAAGTGGAAGAGAATTTTTTATTAACTTTAAAATGATTTTAAATGAGGGTAATTTATGGGCAAACAAGGGTTTCGAAGTGTTTTGCGAACAAATAAGCATACCAATAGATACTTTAACTGTTGAAGCGAATTTATTATCAGTAAATGGACAGGAATTTGAGGTTAAGGTAAATGAAGGTAAGATAGTACTTACTTCGGATGAATTTAATATTCAGTTTGACATTAAAAAGGGAAGTCTTTTTAAATATATGTACAGAGATGAGGAACTTATATCAAACCCAGTATTAGTAGATTTTTGGAATCCATTAAATGATAATGAACGACTGTCACAGATATATAATGATGTTAAGTTTTGGAAAGATATATCTAAGGGATATGATTACAGCGGTTACGATATATATGTCGATGGCAAAAACATAGTTATAGAATTTCAAAAAACACTATATGATCTATGTAATTCAGAGCTTATAGTAACTTATAAGATAAGTGAGTACGGAGATATTAACGTAACTTTATTTGTTGATCTGATGAGCTATGGAATTCCACATGCCAGATCGGTAGGATTTAAGATTTTTTTACCAAAAGAATATAACCAAATCAAATTTTATGGTAGAGGTCCATTTGAAAATTACAATGATCGAAAAGAAGGAAGCTCAATAGGAATATATGAAACGAATGTAGATAATCAATTTACTCAGTATATAAGACCTCAAAGAACAGGAAATTTAACAGATGTAAGGTGGGCATATTTCCACAGATGTAATGATAACAAGGGAATACTTTTCACAAGTACAAGACATGAATTTTTACAAATAAATGCATCAAAATATGATGATAATGAGTTTGAGAAGAATCACGAATATCAAATGGAAGAATCTCCATATACCATAGTTAATTTAAGATCTAAGGATTATGGAAGCACATTTGAAACCTTTAACGATAGGATAATCGATTACATAGGTAATGGGTCAGAGTATAGAGTATCGTTCACTATAAGCGTAATGAACGATTCGATATTACCAGAAAATATCTGGAATAGAATTTTCTTGAAAGGACTTTGATAATTCATCAAAGTCCTTTTCGAGTAAGGTTTTCTTTTGTAAATCAAAAAAACTTAAATAAAACTTATAGGTCATTGAAGGACTTATAACATTTAAATTTAGTTTTATCCAATTTATAAACAAGCTTAAATGCATTTGAATCTATGATCATAGACACAAAATCAAATTTCATTTTACATTCTAATATGTGTTTTGACACTAAATTGTTTTCATCGATTAAGGAATATATCCTACTTATATTTGTTTTTGAGAAGACAAAATCTACCATACTAAAAATAGCCTCGATTGCAAAATTATTATTTCGATATTTTTCAGATATCAAGTATCCTAACTCGTTTACAAGATCTTGACTTATATATCTAGGAACAATATGTATAAGACCTACTATTTCAAAATTTTGCTTCAAATGTACTGAAAAATATCCAAGTGAATTAAATAACTTAACTTTTTCGTTGAACGAGAGAAATTTTTTAATATGATGTTTAGAAACGTTCTTAGGAATAAGAACACTTAACGATATATCCTTCAAGTATTTAGCTATGTAAGTCAAACTCACTTCGTTGATTGGTGCCATTACTAGCCTTGCAGTTTTTATATTCATAAAATATACTCCATAAAAAACGATGTGAAGAGTAGTTCGTTTCGTAATACACCACGATACTCTAATGATATTACAAATAGTATCAAAAGACAATTAAAATTTCCTAAAAACATAATTTAGTAATGTAAATTTGTGATATAATGCAGTTGAATTAAAATTAGGTTTTGGGAGATTTTAAGTTTATGGTAAAGATTCGTATCATTAGGGTATACATTTTGCTATTTTTATCTATATTTTTAGTGGGATGTGGTACAATTTCTACTAGTAATAATGTCGGTATTAATGAGCAAAATAGCTTTCATGTAGGACGAATTAGGGTAGGAATGCTTGTAAGTGGAGCAGGATTGAGAAATGGGTCTTTTAATTACTCTGCTTATTCTGGTTTAATGAAAGCTAAAGATGATATGAATATAGAATTTCAGATACTTGAATGCAGGCAAGAAAGTGATTTCTACACACACATGTATAGAATTTCTCAAAATAGTGATGTAGTAATTGCTATAGGTTATGAGTTTAAAGATGCAGTAGATATTTTTTCGAAACAAAATCTTAACGTGAAATATGTAATTGTTGATGAAGAATTGAATGGGAGTAATATATATAATATTAAATTTAGAGAAGAAGAGGGATCATTCTTGGCTGGTGTGTTGGCAGGTTTATATACGAAGACGAATAAAGTTGGATTTATAGGAGGAGTTGATAATGATATTTCAAAGAAGCATGAAGTTGGTTTTATTGCGGGTGTTAAGAGTGTGAATTTGGAAGCAGGTAAATTATTGGAAGAAGGAATAACATCTGAATATATAGGAAATCTTCCAGATCACTCGGAAGCATATGAAATATCAAAATCTATTTATGATTATGGTGTAGATATAATATATTATGCATCCGAATATTATAGTACTTGGGTGTTTGAGGCTGCTAAAGAAACGGGGAGTTATGTAATTGGTGTAAATCAAAATCAATTAATCGATTTATCTGAATATTCGTCCACCATATTAACTTCAGTGGTTAAAAGTTTAGATTTTGGGATATATGACTTTATAAAAAAATATTTAGATAATGGGTTTAAATCTGAAACGGTTGAATTTGGGATTAAGGAATATGGAATTTATTTGTATGAGGATATGCAAGATAAGATACCTCAGAACATCTTAAATAAGGTTGAAGAATTTAAAAATAAAATAATATCTAATGAAATAGTTGTACCTAAAACAATTAATGCACTAAAGGGATTTAGTTTTTAAATAGAGTTTTAAAAGGTTAATTATATACATAATATAATAATTATTATTTTAAAGTTAGATTTTGTTTATTGGCGTAAAGTTTTGTTTTACGTGTGTAGTTAGATTTATTGAAATGTGAAGAGTAATACTTGTAGATTTGGGGAGGGTTATATGAAAAAAATATTTGTACTTATTTTTTTGATTTTAATTTTAAGTATTAAATCTTGTGCTAGTGCAGAAAAACAAGTTATATTTATACGTGGAGATAAGTTAAATGCAATTGGAGAAATTTCTTTTCTTAACGTTATTAAGGATTCAAACGTTAATTTTAAGGAAATTATATTGAAAAATGAAGAAGAGTTTTCGAATTATGTGGAGGCAAATCTTAATTCAAAGAGTGGTAAAGATAAATTATTCATTGTATCTAGTATATTTTCAAATGTACTATTGAATGAAAGTTATAGTAATTTAGTATACATAAATGGCAATAAAGATGATGTAGTTGATTTTAGAATTGACCAAAGATATGTAAGTTACATATTTGGTGTTATTAGTGGGATGCTTACAAGAACTAACGAAATTTCCATTGTATATTCAGATGATATGCAGGATTCTTTTGATAATGTTTTAGCATTTATTTTGGGAGTCAAAAATGTTAATCCTAGAGCGTACGATATGTTGAAAAGCTATGAAAATGTATTAGATATAGATTCATTAGGCGAGGTAGAGAATATTGTATCTGCGATCATAGATTTTATGGATAGCAATAATTCAGATATAGTTTTTTATTTAGACAATGAATTCTTAAATAATGTTTATGATATTTTTGAAGATAATATGAAATCTATAGTTACTTTAGAACGTTTTGGAGAAAATATATTTTTAAATATCAAATACAAGTATGATGAGGTAATAGAAGATGTTTTTAAAGGTAGGACGAAAACGTATTTTATAAGTTTAGTTAGTGGGTTAATTAATATTGATTTAAAGAATTTACCTGAAGATGTGAGAGATGTGACACAAAATAGTTTAAGTGAAGTATTTAATAATAGTATTATTTTCCCTACAAGTATGAAAGAGTTAATAAGATATTAAATTATACACTTATTATAAAACCATGTAGTTTATAATACATGGTTTTATTTTTTATTTTCAAACTTTAAATTATGTTTTATAATCGAGATGGTATTGATAAACAGTTGAAGTTAAATATATTTTATGTGATATTTTTGAAATTGTAATATTTATGGGGTTTTTAGTTTTATTGAGTTGTTGTACAATTAACACGGATAGGTTAGTTTTTGAGATTTGTACGTATATAAAATGTGCAAACTTAAATAGTTAAGAATATTTTTAACATATTCGTTAAAAATATTGTTATATTTTAAATGATAATATTTTGGGAGGAATTCTGATGGTTAAAATAGGGATTAATGGTTTTGGGAGAATAGGTAGAAATGTGTTTAAGGCATTGCTTGAGAATTATGAAGGCAAGCTGCAAGTTGTGGCAATAAATGATTTGACTGATGCTAAAACCCTCGCTCATTTGTTGAAGTACGATTCTCTTTTTGGTAAATTTGAAGGTGCGGTTGAGGCAAGAGAGAATTCTATAATAGTTAACGGAAATGAAATAAAGATATTTGCGGAAAGAGATGCATCTAGTATTCCTTGGTCAACTGCTGGATGTGAAATCGCGATTGAGTCAACAGGATTTTATACTGATGCTAACAAAGCAAAGGCTCATATCTCTGGCACCGTAAAGAAAGTGTTGATTTCTGCACCTGCTACAAACGAAGATATAACAATAGTTATGGGTGTTAATGATGATAAGTATGATTCATCGAAGCATAATGTGATATCTAATGCATCTTGTACAACTAACTGTTTAGCTCCATTTGCTAAAGTTTTACATGAGAAATTTGGAATTGTAAAGGGTCTTATGACAACAGTTCACTCTTATACAAACGATCAAAAAATATTAGATGCTCCTCATAAAGATTTGAGGAGAGCGAGAGCTGCTGCCGAATCTATGATACCAACAACCACTGGTGCAGCTAAAGCTGTTGCATTAGTATTACCAGAGCTTAAGGGTAAGTTAAACGGGTTTGCTTTAAGAGTTCCTACTCCTACTGTGTCTTGCACTGATTTGGTTGCTGAGGTTTCCAAAACTGTGACGGTAGAGGAAGTTAATGCTGCTCTTAAACATGCTGCTGATGGAGAATTGAGAGGAATTCTTGGTTATGAAGATGAACCATTAGTTTCAATGGATTTTAGAAAAGATAAGAGGAGCTCAATAATTGATGCTTTGTGCACAATGGTTATTGAAGGGAATATGGTCAAGGTCGTTTCATGGTATGACAACGAGTGGGGTTATTCAAATAGATTAGCCGATTTAGCTAATTTGGTTGGGGATAAACTGTAGGATTTTATTTGAGGAAGGCTGGTTTTTTACTTTTAGATCAGCCTTTGGTTGATATTAGGTTTTTTAGAGGTGAGATTTATGACTTTTAATAAAAGAAGTATAGAGGACGTTTCTTTAAGAGGTAAGAGGGTATTAATGAGATGTGATTTTAATGTGCCTATTATCGATGGGAAAATAACTGATGAAAGCAGATTGGTAGGAGCAATTGATACTATTAAGTATGCAGTTGAAAATGGTGGAAAGGTTATACTTTGTTCTCATTTAGGAAAAGCTAACGGACCAGATTCATCTAAAAGCTTGAGGATAGTTGGAGAGAGATTGTCAAATATTTTAAATTTGAATGTTAAGTTTGTTCCAAGTGATGTGGTTGTGGATGATAATGTAAGAAAAACAGTTGATCTAATGCAAGATGGAGAAGTAATTCTAATTGAAAATACTAGATTTAGACCTGAAGAGGGTAAATGTGAAGATTCATTTTCGCGGGATTTAGCTTCTATATGTGATGTGTATGTGAATGATGCATTTGGTAGTGCACATAGAGCTCATTGCTCAACTGTGGGTGTTACTAAGTTTGTAGATGAGAGTGTATGTGGGTATTTAATACAAAGGGAGCTTAAGTTTTTAGGAGATGCCGTTTTAAATCCGAAAAGGCCTTTTGTAGCTATTCTAGGAGGGGCTAAAGTTTCAGATAAGATAAATGTAATAAATAATTTGCTTGATAAGGTTGATACTTTGATCATTGGTGGAGGAATGGCTTATACTTTTTTGAAATCTCAGGGATATTCAGTAGGAACGAGTCTTGTTGAGGAAGATAAGTTGAGTTATGCTAAAGATATGCTTGAGAAGGCAAAATCTAAAGGAGTTAATCTGCTTTTACCGATTGACCACATTATTGCAGATAAGTTTGATAATGATGCTAATAGAAAAAATACTTATGATCAGAATATAGAAGATGGATTTATGGGATTGGACATAGGTGTTGAGACTTGTAAGTTATTTTCAAAGGTTTTACATGGAGCTAAGACGATTATATGGAACGGGCCTATGGGAGTTTTTGAATTCTCCAATTTTAACAAAGGCACTATTGAGGTTGCTAAGGCTATGGCTAATTCTGATGCAATGACTATAATAGGTGGTGGAGATTCGGCAGCAGCTGTTAATATATTAGGATTCGGAGATAAGATGACGCATATATCTACAGGTGGTGGTGCTTCTTTAGAATTTTTGGAAGGTAAAGTACTTCCAGGCATAGATGCATTAGATAATAAGCGAAAAGTTATTATAGCTGGAAATTGGAAGATGAATTTTTTAGTTAAGGATACTGAAGAATTTTTAAGCGACTTTTCGAGTAAGGTCAAAGATGTTAAACATGAGATTGTTGTATGTCCTCCATTTACTTCTCTTCAAAAGGCAAGTGATATTTTGAAAAATTCCAATATTAAACTGGGTGCCCAAAATGTTCATTTTGAGGAGAGTGGAGCTTTCACAGGGGAAGTTTCACCAAAGATGCTTAAGGATTTTAATATTGAGTATGTGATAGTTGGACATAGTGAGAGAAGAAATTATTTTAATGAAAAAGATGAGGATATTAATAAAAAGATAGTTACATGTTTGAAGAATGGGCTTACTCCAATAGTGTGTGTAGGGGAGACTTTGACTGATAGAGAATCTGATAATACTGAGAAATTATTGAAAAGTCAGATAGAAAAGGCGTTTTTTGATATTTCAGATTGTGATGCTAAAAGAGTTGTTGTAGCATATGAGCCTATTTGGGCTATTGGAACAGGGAAAACTGCTACCAGTGAAGATGCAAATGACACGATAGGTTTCATTAGAGATACTATAAAAGATCTTTATGATGTTGATGTTTCTAATAGTATATCAATATTATACGGGGGGTCAGTGAAACCAGATACCATAAAAAAACAAATGTCCATGGAGAATATAGATGGAGCTCTTGTTGGAGGAGCTAGTATGAGTGTTAGAGATTTTGAGTTAATTGTTAAGTTTTAGGAGGGAAATATGGCAAAAAATAGCTGTATTTTATTGATATTAGATGGATATGGCGTTTCCACCGAAGAGAAGGGGAATTCTATAAAGAAGGCAAACACACCAAATATTGATAGGATTTTTGAATCTTATCCCAGTACAACCTTATACGCAAGTGGTTTGAATGTAGGTCTTCCTGAAGGTCAAATGGGGAATTCTGAAGTAGGTCATTTAAATATTGGAACTGGAAGGATTGTTTATCAAGAGTTGACAAGAATAACAAAATCCATACATGATGGTGATTTTTTTGATAATAATTCCTTTAATGAAGCTATTGAAAATTGTATAAGAAATAATTCTGATTTGCATTTGATGGGAGTTTTATCCGATGGTGGTGTGCACGGTCATATAGATCATTTAAAGGCACTTTTGAAGCTAGCTAAAGATAGAGGTATAAGGAATACTTATATTCATGTATTTACTGATGGTAGAGATGTTTTGCCTACCTCAGGAATTAAGTATTTGCAAGAAATAGTTGATTACATAAGGGGTAATTCGTACGGTATAATTTCAACTATATCAGGTAGATACTATGCCATGGATAGAGATAAAAGATGGGATAGGGTTCAGAAGGTTTACGATGTTATAGTTAGAGGAATTGGAGATAAGAATTTTGTAGATTATCCAGTAGATTTTGTAAAAGGTTGTTATAATAAAGGAATAACTGATGAATTTATTATTCCAACTGTACTGTGTGAAAACGGTAATTTGAAATCAGGGGATTCATGTATATTCTTCAATTTTAGACCCGATAGGGCAAGACAATTAGCCCATTCTATAGTAAATAAGAAGTTTGATAATTTTGATGTTGAAGATATTAATGTTGTTTTTGTGTGTATGACATTATATGACAAACTTTTGGAAGGAGTTTTGGTTGCTTTTAAACCAGAGACTCATTCTAATACATTCGGAGAATACTTGAGTGCTAATGGTAAAACACAGCTTAGAATAGCTGAGACTGAGAAATATGCTCATGTTACATTTTTCTTTAGTGGAGGAGTAGAGCAACCTTATGAGGGTGAGGATAGGATTTTGGTTCCATCTCCTAGTGTGAAAACTTATGATTTAAAACCTGAAATGAGTTTACCAGAGCTTACAGATATATTAGTTGAGCAAATTACTTCTAGGAAGTACGATTTTATAGTGTGTAATATAGCGAATCCAGATATGGTTGGTCATACTGGTAACTTTGATGCTGCAGTTAAGGCCATTGAAGCTGTGGATGTGGCTTTAGGGAAAATAGAAAGTAAGGTAATTGAATTTGGAGATAGTATGTTTGTAACGGCTGATCATGGTAATGCTGAGGTAATGATTGATGATAATGGTGGACCTATGACCGCTCATACGTGTAATAAGGTGCCTTTTGTTTATGTCTCAAGGGATTCTGATGGTGTTAAATTAAATGAAGATGGTAAGCTTGCTGATATAGCACCAACTATTCTGAGTGTAATGAAGTTAAGCATTCCTCAAGAGATTACGGGTAATAACATCTTGATTACTAGATAAATTTAAATAAGTTATTTATATTGAAAATGGAGGGTTATATTATGAAAAATTATGTGGAGATAGTTAATATTCATGCAAGACAAATTCTTGATTCTAGGGCTTTTCCAACTGTTGAAGTTGAGGTGACTCTTGAAGATGGTACTGTTGGAAGAGCAGCGGTTCCTTCAGGAGCATCTACAGGAGAGTATGAAGCTGTTGAATTGAGAGATGGTGATATATCAAATTATGTTGGTAAAAGCGTTCTTAAAGCAGTGAATAATGTAAATACTACTATAGCTCAGGCTTTAGAAGGTTTAAATATATTTGATCAAGTTAAGATAGATACTACTATGATTGAGCTTGATGGTAGTGAAAATAAGGGGAATTTAGGTGCAAATGCAACTCTTGGAGTTTCTTTAGCTTGTGCTCAGGCAGCTGCTAATTACTTAGGAGTAGCTCTTTATCAATACATAGGAGGATGTAATTCTAAAGTTTTACCAGTTCCTATGATGA
Source organism: Anisomitus miae (SeqCode) (assembly GCF_054906395.1). NCBI lineage: Bacteria > Bacillati > Bacillota > Clostridia > Eubacteriales > Clostridiaceae > Anisomitus (SeqCode) > Anisomitus miae (SeqCode). The sequence continues at coordinate 7,079 of NZ_JBRACL010000003.1, read as the reverse complement.
ACATTATAAATGGTGGAAAGCACGCTGATAATAATGTTGATCTTCAAGAATTTATGATAATGCCAGTTGGTGCTAATTCTTTTTCAGAAGCATTAAAGATGTGCTCTGAAATTTATCATTCCTTAAAAAAATTATTACATGAAAAGGGTTTGTCTACGGCTGTAGGAGATGAAGGAGGATTTGCTCCTGATTTAAAATCTAATGAAGAGGCTATACAAATTATATTAGAGGCTACAAAAAATGCTGGATATGAGCCAGGAAGAGATATATTTATAGCTCTTGATCCTGCGTCATCCGAGTTTTATGAGAATGGACACTATAATTTAGCAGGAGAAGGTAGACTTTTAACCTCTAGTGAAATGGCAGATTTTTATGTTGATTTGGCTAATAAATATCCAATAATATCTATTGAGGATGGTATGGCTGAGAATGATTGGGAAGGATGGAGTATTCTAACTACAAAATTGGGAGATAGAGTTCAACTTGTTGGGGACGATTTGTTTGTTACAAATGTTAAGAGATTATCAATGGGAATAGAGAAACGAGTTGGGAATTCAATTTTAGTAAAAGTAAATCAAATTGGTACTTTAACTGAAACATTAAATTCAATTGAAATGGCACAAAGGGCAGGGTATACTGCTGTAGTTTCTCATAGATCAGGTGAAACAGAGGATACTACAATTGCTGATTTGGTTGTAGCTGTGAATGCAGGTCAGATAAAGACAGGTGCTCCAGCTAGAAGTGAAAGAGTTGCAAAATATAATCAGTTGTTGAGGATTGAGGAAGAATTGGGTTCTATGGCTGAGTATAGAGGTATTAATGCTTTTTATAATTTAAAACGATAGAGGAATTAAGTTGATCTATATTTTAATTTTTACGGTTTTATATTGACCTTAGGTTAGTAATTTTATAAAAAAGGATATGTGTTAAGCATATCCTTTTATATTGAATAAAAATATAATTAAAAAGTTATACTTTCTATATACTAAGAATTAGATGGCTGAAGATTAAAATTTATTTATTTTCATTTATATTTATGGTATTATCTTTAAAAGAGATGCTTACTTAGGAGTTTACTCAGAGTAAATTCATTAAATATACAATAACGTTTTCAAGGAGATTGTAATGGGTTTTATGATTAATTTTGAGCAATACTCTGTTATAGGAGATCCAGTATGTCACAGTATTTCTCCTTTTTTACATAAGGTTATTTTTGATTATTTTGGTGAAAAAAATAAAATATATTCAAAGCTTAGAATAACTTGTGATGGGCTTGTTTACAATTTTAGTTTGCTTAAAAGCAATTTTAAGGGATTCAATGTAACAGCTCCACATAAAGGAAATGTTATAAAATATTTAGATAATTTAGATGAATTTTCGAGAAAAATCGGTAGTGTTAATACAGTTAAGATCGTAGATGGTAAATCCTGGGGATATAATACGGATTTGTATGGATTTTTAAAAGGACTAGGGGATTTTAAAGATAAGGTTGAAGGTAAAGATGTTTTGGTATTAGGAAGTGGTTCGACATCTAAAGTTGTTATCAGTGCTTTGATAGATAGTGGAGCTAATGTTATAGTTACAGCTAGAAATTTTGAAAAGTTGATGTGTTTAAAGCAGTTTATGTTAAGTATTTATGATGAGTGTAGTTTAGATATTATGGCTTTTGAAAAGGTTCAGGGAGAGTACTTTGGAGTTATAAATACCACAAGCTTGTTGGGGGATTTTAATATTTGTGGTTTTAAGGTTTCTGATTTTGTGTATGATGTAAATTACGATGTGGAAGATACAACAGATTTTTTGTATAGGTTTTCGAATAAGGATGTTTGTATGATAGACGGGAAGGATATGCTTTTTTATCAGGCTATACGCTCTCAGGAAATTTGGAGAAATGAGAGTTTCAAAGAAGAGGATATTCTAAATATTTACGCTGAATTTAAAGAGTTGTTCTTGGAGGATTAATTGAAAAAAATATTCGTAATAAATGGTGCTAATTTAAATTTTTTGGGTGTACGCCAAAAAGATATTTATGGATATGAGAGCCTAGATGAAATTAATTCTTACATAAAGTCTGAAGGTATGAGGATGTCAATGTATGTGGACTTTTATCAGAGTAATTGTGAGGGAGATATAATTACTAAAATACAGGATGAGTGTGAGAATTATGATGGTTTTATAATAAATGCAGGAGCATTTTCTCATTATAGTTATGCTATATATGATGCTATTCTTTCTGTTAATAAAAAATTTGTTGAGGTGCATTTGTCTAATATATTTTCAAGAGAGGATTTTAGGAGAAGAAGCGTTGTATCCGGAGCGTGTGTTGGTCAAATATGTGGTTTTGGTAAAACTTCTTATGTTTTGGCACTTCATGCACTAAAACATATATTTACAGAGGTTTAGTATGGATTTAGAAAGCTATAGAAATAAAATTGAAAGTTGTGATTATAAACTGCTTAGAATTTTAGAGCAAAGGTATAATTGTGTGCTTAAGATTTCTAATTATAAGCATAAGTATGGGAAGCCAATTTTGGATAAAGATAGGGAGAATGTTATTCGTCAAAAGTTTTTAGACAATATGCGACATACCTATTTTAAAAAATATAATGAGAAAGAATTTCAAAATGTAATAGACTTCTTACTAGAAATTAGTTGTAATATACAGTATAAGAAGATGTATAAGAGGAATATAGTTTTAATTGGATTTATGGGATGTGGTAAAACAACTATAGGTAGGATATTATCAAAGAGAATAGGTGTTAAGTTTATAGATACTGATTATCAGATTGAAAAAAGGGTAATGCTAAAAATAGGTGATATTTTTGCTAAACTTGGCGAAGAATACTTTAGGAAGGTAGAAAGTCAAATAATAAAAGATGTATCTGAGGGATTTTATGGAGTTATTTCTACAGGTGGAGGAAGTGTTCTTAATAAGTCTAATGTCAAGAATTTAAAATCCTGTGGTAAGATTATATATCTTAGGTCTTCAGCTGAGAATATTTTGTATAATCTAAAAAGGAGCACTAAAGTTAGACCAATGCTTCGTCAAAATCTCAATATATCTTATATACAAAAGTTTATGAAGTCTCGTAGTGAGGTTTATAATAAAGTTAAAGATTTTGAGATAGATGTAGATAATCTTTCTATGGATCAGATTATTTACAGTATAACAAATCTAATGTAGGTGGTGATTTTTGTAATGGGTGCAATTCTCTATACCATACAGTTTATAGCTGTAGTAGGACTTTTAATACTTATACTTGTCCAACCTAGTAAGGCAGATGGACTCAAAGGTTTTATGACTGGAACGCAAGAGACTTTTTTTAATAAGAATAAATCGAAAACTAGAGAGGCGAAGCTTGTAAAATGGACAGTCATATTTACAATATTATTTGGAGTTAATACTATTTTAATTGGAGTATTGTTGTAAGCGTTTGTTTAATAGAAACTTTATTTAGATTTAGTATTTAAATAAAGTTTCTAATTTTTTATTAGGGGGAAATAACTTAAGTTATTTTGTAAAATGTTATGATTGAAAAAATACTAAGGACTATATTTATAGACGGTAAGGAATTAAATTATAAAGAATTCCTCAAATATTTGAACACGTCTGATAAAACAGGTTTTAATAAATCTTTGAAAGATCTTGAAAAACAAAAAATAATCTTTAAAAATAAAAATGGGAAATACGTTAAACATAAAAATGAAAGTACATATTTCGGTGTATATGAGGGAACAAAAAAAGAATTCGGGTTTCTCTTAATGGAAAATGAAAGAGATATTTTTATATCAGGTGTGGATTCTAAGGGAGCTGTGGATCTAGATAAGGTAATTGTTAAACTTATTAAAGAAAGGTGCAGTGAATCGAGAAAAGTTGGTAAGGTCGTATATGTCATTGAAAGAAATAGTAAAGAGATAATTGGAAAGTTCCGAAATTCTAAAACCTTTGGTTTTGTTGTTCCTAGAAATTATAATATAAATTTTGATATTTACATTCCAAAGAAGTTTAAAATGAAAGCTAAAGATGGAGATATGGTTGTTGTAAATATTCATAAATGGTTTGATTGGAATAAGAATCCAGAAGGAAGAATAACAAAAATACTAGGAAATGAAGATAAAAATAACATTGATGTTTTGATATTAATGAAAAAATATAAATTGTCTAAGGAATTCGGTGAAAAAGTTCAAAAAGATATTGGAAAAATAAATTATAAAATAACTGAAGATATGGTTAAGGATAGGAGAGATTTAAGAAGCTTAAATATAGTTACCATAGATGGACCTGATGCTAAAGATTTAGATGATGGGGTTTATGTTGAAAAGATTGGTGAAAACTATAAATTGAGTGTACATATAGCAGATGTTAGTAATTATGTAAAATATGGAACAGCTTTGGATAAAGAGGCTTTTAAAAGAGGTACATCCATTTATTTAATTAATGATGTTGTGCCTATGTTGCCTAAGGAGTTATCGAATGATTTGTGTTCCTTAAATCCAAATACTGATAAATTAACTCTAAGTTGTGAAATGGTAATAGATAAAAATGGAAAGGTTTTAAATTATGATATCTTTGAAAGTGTAATAAATTCAAAGTACAGGATTACATATGATGAAGTTCAAAACGTTATAAACGGTAAGGAACATACACTCCATGATATAAAGGACATGTTGTTTAATATGAATGATTTGGCAAAAATATTAAACAGTCGAAGGTATAGGGAAGGTGCCATTAATTTAGATATTACCGAATGTAAAATTGTCTTTGATAAAGATAACAAAGTAGTTGATGTACTTCCTTTTGACAGGAGTTTTTCCCACCAAATAATAGAAGAGTTTATGCTCCTGTGTAACCAAACAATAGCTAAACATATATATTTTCTCAACTATCCTTTTACATATAGAATTCATGAAGAGCCTGATAGAGATAAGATTTCTGATTTAGTCGATATTCTTAGTACTTTGAATTATAGTCTAAAGGTTAAAGATAAGGTTTATTCAAATCAGTTGCAAAAGGTTTTAGATTACTTTAAGGGAAAAGATGAAGAGGTATTTTTAAGTAAGATTATACTTAGAAGTATGGCTAAGGCAAAATATTCTCCAATTTGTAGTGGTCATTTTGGACTTAGCACTAAATATTATTGTCATTTTACATCTCCTATTAGAAGATATCCAGATTTAGTTGCCCATAGAATTTTAAAATTAATTATAAAAGGTAAAATTACGAATAAGCTGTTAGCCAAATTAGGGGAAGAAATACCATTAATATGCAATAATTCATCTTTGAAAGAAAGGGAAGCAGAAGAGATAGAAAGAGAAGTTTATGATATCAAAAAGGCACAATTTATGAATGGCAAAATTGGAGAAGAATACACTGGAGTTATATGTTCTGTCACTAGCTTCGGATTCTTTGTTGAACTTAAAAATACTGTTAGGGGACTTGTGCATATTAAAGATTTGATAGATGATAATTATTATTTTGATGATATGAACATGACTCTTATTGGGTACGATACTAAGAAAATTTTTAAAATTGGTATGAGGGTTAATGTAAAAGTGAGTAATGTTATAGTTGATATTAGTGAAATTTATTTTGAGCTTGTATGAAGAGGTGATAAAAATATGAAGGGAAATAAAAAATCATCAACAGTTACTCAAAATAAAAAAGCGTTTCATGATTATTTTATAGAGGAAGTTTATGAAGCGGGAATTGTTTTAGTTGGCACAGAGGTAAAGTCCATAAGAAATGGAAAGGTGAATTTAAGAGATGGATATGGGGTTTTTAAAAATGGGGAGTTGTTTATAATCAATATGCATATAAGCCCCTATGAAAAGGGAAACATATTTAATAGAGATCCTCTTAGAGATAGAAAACTTTTGATGCACAAAAAGGAATTAGATAAATTATTTGGTAAAAAAAACCAAGAGGGATATACTCTGGTTCCGACTAATATGTATTTTAAAAATGGAAAGATAAAGGTGAGTCTTGCACTTTGTAAAGGTAAGAAAAATTATGATAAAAGGGATTCGATGCTTGAGAGAGAACATAAGCGAAATATTGACAGAGCTATGAAGGAAAGGTACTCTTAAGATTTGCTTTTTGAGAAATTTTCGATATGTTTATTACAAGAATTGAAAAATTACTTTTTAAATGGTATACTCATCGTATCTTTTAAATTTATGGGGGCGTATTTTTGGTTTCGACGGGGGTATTGGGATCTTTAGATAGCGAGTAGAGTTTTGTAGAATCTCTTTAAAAATCTACAGAAAAAAGTAAACGACAAAGATTTACAATTACAAGCTGCTTAATTAACAGCAGCTTCATTCTATCTATGAGTCCTACGGCATAGATTAGGGTGTCAAATTTTTGTAGGTAAACGAGTCCTGATAAGCTTTGCTCAGGAAACGGAATTTTTATGAAGCTACTTTAGATAAATTTTGTTTGTGAGAGTTATTTAAAGGAAATTTTATCACAAACTACACTCGAAGAAGTTTAAAGATAACTGCTTTCGGACAGGGGTTCAACTCCCCTCGCCTCCACCATAACTGAACCGACAGTTGATACAATTGTCGACTGTCGGTTCGTTATTTTTTATGCGGAAAACCGCTGTCATATCAAGGCTTTTTCATTTGCCAATGCACCCATTGAGCAACAAGCCCTCAAAACAGGAAATTCGTTGCTATCGTTGGACTTTTGCCCGCTGATAATCGGCTTTTTCGCGTTGTAAAGAACCCGATATCGTTAGATTTATATACTGTGGGTGCATATCAAAAGATAAGAGAAAAGGGCTCGGAACTTGGGACATTCCCCAGGCTCCGAGCCGTTTTACATCTGCTCCGTTATTTCAATTCCGCTTTTGAATGTAAAGGTCACCGTCTCGTCTGCGTAAACTGTGGCATGATCGACTGACGCCAGCCAGAGGTCATCATCGAATTCAATGGGCATCTCCGATTGCTCTGTAAGCATCGCTGCAAACGCACTGATGCGGTCATGCTGTTCCTTCCGGCGCTGCCGTTCTGATTCCAACGCTTCATACTGCTTTTCCATTTTCTCATACCAATTTTAAAAATTTTCTTAGTAT
>NZ_JBRACL010000002.1:0-13464 GCF_054906395.1 Anisomitus miae (SeqCode) | reverse complement strand
CGTCCTGAGCCAGGATCAAACTCTTATCCTTCTCTCTTACTCTCAAAATTAACGTCGACTCTTCCATTACCTATTCAATTGTCAATGATCTACTATACTCATTCACAAAGTTTACTTAACTATGATATCAAAATATAAAACATAAGTCAACATATTTTATATCTAATTTGAGAACTAAATAAATTATGCATAATTTATTTAGTCCAATATCATTTATAGCATTAAACTACACATCTTAATATTACTTTATACATTTCTAATTTTTTACCATCTTCAATAGTTTTTTTCATTACGTCAGGATATTCAGCCAACAACTTCACAAATACCTTTGCAACAAAAGGATTTTTAATACTTTTACTCAATATTTGTCTAAGACTTGAAGTATCCACTGCGTTTATATATTTATAAAATAACTCTACAATAACATTATAAAATTTTTTCTCATTACTTAAAATGTTAACAAGTGTATTTAAATCTTGATTTGCAAATATACTGTCATAATATTCATCGGCATTAGAACCCTTTAACGTTTTATTTATATGTTTTAATATATCCTTATACTTGTTTTTAAAACACTCATTATTCAGAATCATCGATTCATTCTCATCAAATTCAATTTCTTTATACTCTATCTTTTTATCAAATATCAAAAATTTGTTCCCCAACAGACTATAAATTTCATCTAAAATTTCAAACTGAGTAAACGAAACAAAAGATTTAACATAAGATTCCATACATTTTTTAAATATCACGTATATGTATTGATCATTTAATATTTCTCCATCCCTATCTTCTCTTATCAATTCTATAATCACTCTTAATTTTAATGTCATAACATTTACATTATTATACACATCATCTTCATCCGAATAATCAGAAAATACAAGTATGTAAACAAACCAATATAAATTTAATCCTTTATCATATTCATCCACACACCGAAATACAATATTCCTTATATCGCCCGTACTATTATTAAATGTATTTTCCTGTGTATGTAATTTATTTATGGTCCATTTTGCTACAAAAATATACGATTCATGTGATAATAGTACATAATCCTCATCCACAAAATTATAAATATCATTTAATTTTTGAAAAATATCTCCGCAAGTTAACTTTAATACACTACATCTATATACTTCATTATAATCAGATGTATTTAATTCGATTGAAAACAACAACCCCAATTTCATACCTTCCATGTGAGGCGAATTATAAATTAAAAAATCACACTCCTGCTCTAATAAAACTTTACTTATATTAAACTCCTTTATTTCATTTAATAGATCAAACTTATAAATGTCAAAATATTTACCAGTTAAAAGGATCTTGTAATAATTATTTCTATATGATGGATCCATATTGCTACCAAAGTAACTACGTATACTTCTCGAAAGTTGTTTTTTTTCATTTTCAATTGCAGAATCACTGTCAGATGTAGCCATATATCTTGCAAAAAAATACTCTCTTATCAAGGATTCATTACATACACTTTTTTCACCATGTATAACACTTTCATAAAATGACTTACCCTCAAATATGTAAGTATCATAAGAATCGATATCTATAATAATTCTCCTTATTAATTGATAAAATTGATAATAACAACTGTGATTTAAATCAACCCTTAAAAATTCTACAATCTTGCTCAACTCATCAGCAGAATTACCATGAATCATTAAATCATTTGCAATCCGTATCAGATAAGTATAAACTAAATCGTTATCGTTACCCAACTTCAAGTCTATCAATATATTCGGGATACTAAGAAAATAAGATAAATATCTTTTTTTGTTATCGATATCTTCATTTAATATCAATCTTAATATGTAAGTACATATTTCTAAATTGAATCCATATTTTCTACATCTGTGCAAAAATAGATCTACATAATTTATTTTGGAAATGAAACAGAAACTTAGAGAACTGATAATCTTGTTAAAATTATTAGATAAAACCATTTGCTTGACGTGTTCAGGTTCAAATATAGGTGATACCAAGTACTTAATTATTCCAGTTACCTTTTTAATAATATCATACTCTGAATAATCCGACACGATTTGATAATAAACGTTCAGAATTATATTACATTCTTCTTCATTAATTATAACATCGGTCAGATATGTTAAAAGAGCATATATTACATCTAAGTTCTCTATAAATTTTTTATTTTTATCATCAATTTGTTCAATAAATAATGTGTTATACTCTTTACAATAGCTACCAAATAATTTAAGAGTTGCAAATACGAAATCCTTGTCCTTAATCTGTAAGTTATTAACTATCTCTAACAGAGTCTGATCTAATCTAAATACCAAAACCATTAATACAGATATATGTTCAGTATAACTTTTGTCATTTTCCAAATATTCCTGACTATAAATTACAAACTCTTTAACATACTTTATTAAATGTTTAAAATCTATCATATCTCTTAAAAATTTTATAATAAAATAAAAACCATCGGATGTTACTCTACTACGTCCAATAACATCAACAATAAATTTCATAAATTTATCTTGACATAAATTTACAAAAATACCAAAAACGGATATATAGAATTCATCATAATTAAATATGTTAATATTGTAGACATCCATAAAATCATCAAATAGTATAGAAATACTTTTGAGCGCTATATTTCTATTACTACTGGAATTAATTTGAATATTACTATGAAGGACCTCATTCAATTTTTGCTTATAATTTATATCCGCCCTTATTGCATTGTCAATATGCTTCAATAGATGTTCCAATTCAAATATACAAAACTTAGTATTATCTAAAAATCTAAGAAATTTATACTCGTCTATCTCTTCATTTAAATATTTATATATATTCTCTAAATAAAGCAGATAGCTATCTCCTTCATAATCATTCCCAAATTCATTGACCAATAATTTGGTAAACAAACTCGTAAAATCAGAATATCCTATATATGCCATCAATAGTTTCTCCTCTCTAGAATTTTCTGAGCTATAAAATTTATATAATCAATATTTTCGATATATAAACTTTTATCTTCCATGAGAATCTTCAAAAAGTTAATACCGACCATGTTATAGGTATTTTTAGCGTAAAAACAACTTAAACTCCTTAATAACAAAACTCTGAATTCAATTTTTTCTAAAACTTTAGTTAAATAAACATTTTTCTCAATTTCATTCAAAATTTCATAAAAATACTTATAGTTTCTAAACTTCCTAATAATATACTCACAAAAATCACATGATGAATAATTTTTAACGATTAATGGTATTAAATTCTGAGAAATATTAATATCAATATTGTTATATATACCTATAATGTTATAAATATCCTTAAAATTTCTGTCCTCAATAAATTCGACTAGTTTATTAAAAATAAAATTTAATATTTTTTCATTCAAGTAAAAATCTCTAAAGCTACTGAAAGATTCAAGATATAGACAAATAAATTTAATATCATAACTGTTTTCAATAAGTTTTTTTTCGTCTACAACATTTTTTAAATGATTTACAAAAAAATTCAAATCCTTATACATCTTTGTAAATTCACATATTTTATCTTCATGTAAAAATTTATTACTCAACTTATTTAGAGACTTTTCGAAATTAATTAAATACTCTATTAATATTTTAAAATCAGTAATATTAAAATACTCAAAGTCTATATTATCAATACTTGATAAGTAGAAATGAACAATGAATGCTTTACTATTAAATTTTTCAAATTTATTTAATTTATCCAACATTTTAATATCAAATTTTTTATAAGAATTTTTAAATAAATTAAAGTATAAATTATTACTACAGCAAGTCTCATTTTTATACAAAAACCCAAGCACTTCAATGTGATTCAAATCCTCGTACAAACCTAATGTATTTAATTCACTCAGTATATTCTTATCCAAAATATTAAGAACAAATATAGATAAATTCAGACCATTTATTGTTCTACAAACCTTAATTAAACTTTTAAAGAGCACCCATATCTCTCTAAAATTTGTATTATCTATAATTCCAATCTCAATTATATAATCAAAAACTTTAAAAAATCTAAACTCATATGTATCACATAGATATACCAATTTATTCAGATCTAATTCCCTTAAGGCAAATTTAATTTTCTCTAAAAATTCTAAACTTTCCTCTTTGAATCCAAGAATATATTTTAAATTAGAACACTTTTCATAAAGTGATATTTTACAATCTTTACGAATATAAAATTTATCAATATCATAAAATTTTATATACTTCAATTTTTCCTTAACACTTTCATTAATTTGTTTATTCAGATTATCTCTTATACACATCTCCATACTTTCCATTAAAAATTCTCCCTAAAATATCTTCGAAAATTCCTGTATATTATACAAATTTAATATATAAATTATCAACAGTTTTTTTTTTTTTTACATATAATTGTAAAATTTTATATTATTTTCCTTTTTTATACTAAAAAATTAAATTATTTTAAATTACTGTACAAGTCTATAACTTAAATGTATAATTTATTTGTCGTTTATTACATAATGAATTTACTTTCATATTATTTATTTAGGAGAAATATTCATGATCAAACATAAAATTCTTTCATCTTTAGAATTACTTAACATTTCTAAACCAAGACTAACAGTGGTATTAAAAGAAGTTATAGATGATCTTTTACAAATTTCTAGTAATTCGAATTATGAAAATTTACGTGACTTTGATAATCTGTGCACGCAACTTAGAAACAAACATATCGATGATATTTCATCTTTTTTATCGCAGAATATTGTTGATTATTCTATTAATCTGAATCCATGTTCAGATAAAACCTTTGTGAATATAAAATTTATTTTTAGTAGTAGTTTTCCTGTGAATGAGCTTTGTATAAAGAACTTGAAAATATAAAAAATCACCTATAGCAAAGTATAGGTGATTTTTTATACCCAAATTTAATCAATATATTTTTATTAAATCTAAATTTCCCTGCATTAAATAATCTGTACCATTATCAATATATACAGTATCATTTTTATATATATTCAATTTGTAATCTCTACAAAATATACTTCCACTACCATCAATGCAAAAATAAACATTGAAAGTACTTAAACATTTATCTTTAATTGTACTTCTAATTCTAATTTTTTCAACTGTAAAATATGGAGTTTCAAGTATTTTAAAATTTTCAATTTTTCCTCCACAATCATATCGACTAAAATTTATAACATCTAATGCCTTCTCAACATTAAGTTCCCTTCCTCTTCCCCAATCACAAATTCTATAAGTTATATCACTACATTGTTGAATTTCTAGTAACTTTATCCCTTTTCCTATAGCGTGTACGACACCAGAAGGTATATATATCATATCTCCTTTATTAACCGATATTTGCTTTAAACTTTTTTCTACATTTCCACTTCTTACAATATCTGAAAACTCCTTCTTACTTAAACTCGGATCAATCCCACATATTAAACTAGCATTTTCCTCAACATCCAATATATACCAACACTCAGTTTTCCCATTATCATTTTCATATTTTCTAGCATAATCATCTGATGGATGCACCTGAACAGACAAAAAATCATTTGTCTTTATCTCCTTTATAATTATTGGTACATCTTTCCCTAAATATTCCCTTAAATTTTTTTGCTCTCCATATACATAAGAAATTCCACTTTTATGCGTTGATAAAATCCATTTTTCATAACCCCAAACTTTGTCCATCTTTATAGATTTAAGTTTTATTATACTGTTCATAAATTAAAACCCCTCCTGCCAAACATGAAATATTGTATTAACAACTTAAAATTAACGACTCTTCGAGTTTAATTTAGTAAATCAACACAAAAAACACTAATAAAGATATCTAAATATCAAAATTAGTGCAAAACCATGGTGCAGATAAAGGGACTCGAACCCTTACGTAAACAATTACACTAGACCCTCAATCTAGCCTGTCTGCCAATTCCAGCATACCTGCATACTCCCATTATATTTATAATTCATGAAATTGTCAACCAGTTTACCTTTATACATTGTTTTATATATATTATAATTTAGACTAATCTTTTTAACATAAATTTCTGTTTCCTTGAAAGGTATGTAATCCAAACTTTCTCCGGTCTTAGAAAATTCCTCGTTTTTAAGCCATTTATTAACATTGCCCCTACCGGCATTATAAGCGGACAATATTAGTAAATAATTATCATGAAATTCTTTTCTTAGGTTATCCAAATACCAACACCCCATGAGTATATTTTGTTCAGGATCATAGAGCTTATCATGAGAAAATTCTATTAAATTCATTTGTTCAGCAATCCAATCACCAGTTGACGGCGTTATTTGCATTAACCCCCTAGCATCCTTCCTGGAGGTTGCATTTTCATTAAAATTACTTTCAACTTTTATAATGGCCATAACTAAATACTTATCCAAATCATAAATTGAAGAATATTTTTCTATGTAATTATAAAACTTCAGGGGACATAATATCTTCAAAATATTACCAGAGAAGAAAAAAGTAACAACAATAAAAACCACTATTAAAATAATTACCTTTAATTTACCCATTACATCTGAACCACCCAATTTATTTTACAATGTTTTTAAAAATAAGCATAAGTGTTCTATCTGTTTTATCAAATACTCTCTTCCTCCCGAATTATCAATTATAAAATCTGCAAATCCTTTCTTCAAATTTATATCTATCTGAGAATTTATTCTATCTATAGCACTTTTTTTATCCATATTATCTCGACTTATAAGCCTTCTTAACTGTTCTTCTCTACTTATCCAAACCACTACCACATAATCCATATGCTTATGTAAACCTTTTTCAATTAATATCGGAGCATCCAATATACATAATTTTTCACCTCTCATTTCGTGAGTTAAAAAACTTTCATCAATCCTTTGAAGTATTTTGGGCATTATAAAACCTTCATACTTCTTTCTAGGCACAGCATTAGAAAATATATACCTTCCAAATTCTTCATTTATGAGTCTTCCATCTCGTACAAATTTTTCTCCGAATTCCTCTCTAATATACTCAAGAACTTCTACATCCTTGGATAATATATCCTTTACAATTTTATCCGAATCAATAACTTTAAAGTTTCTTTCAATTAAAATATCTACACAAGTACTCTTTCCTGATGCTATACCACCAGTTAATCCAATTTTTTTCAAAAATATCCTCCAAAATACTACTTAGCTTCAAACCAACTTTCTCCATACGCTATATTAACACACAATGGAACTAACATCTCATCATAACAAGTCTCCATCTCATCCCTGACTATATCGGAAACTACATCTATTTCATCTTTATAAACATTTAGTACTAACTCATCATGAACTTGTAGTATTATCGTAGACTTCAGACCTTTTTCTTCTAATTTTCTATACACTTTTATCATAGCTAACTTTATTATATCCGCCGCACTCCCTTGTATAGGAGTGTTCATAGCCAACCTTTCTCCCAAAGACCTTAATATCTTATTAGGTGACCTAATTTCATTTATGTTTCTTATTCTATTGAATATAGTTTTTACGTATCCATACTCTTTTGAAAAGTCAATTACATCTTCCATATATGACTTTACTCCCTTATATCTGTTAAAATATCTATCAATGTACTCCTTAGCTTCTTTTTTAGATATTTTTAAATCTTGTGCAAGTGCAAAATCACTCATTCCATAGACTATACCAAAGTTCACTGCTTTACATCTGTTTCTCATTTCGGGAGTCACTTCATCTTCGTCAACATAAAAAATTTCAGATGCCGTTATTTTATGTATATCTAAGTTATTTTTAAAAGCATCTATCATTTGCTTGTCTTTAGATATATGGGCAAGAACTCTAAGTTCAATCTGTGAATAATCCGCACTTAAAATCACGCAGTCTCCATTATCAGGTATAAAAATTTTTCTAATTTCCCTACCCAAAGGATACTTAATAGGAATATTTTGGAGATTAGGATCTGTACTTGATAATCTCCCAGTCGAAGTTATAGTTTGATTAAAAGATGTATGAATTTTACCATCTGAATCAATCATGTCAATCATTCCAGTTATATATGTAGACTGTAATTTAGTTATATGTCTATAATTTATAATCTCTTTTATAATATCATGTTTATCGATTAATTCATCCAATACATCAGCATTAGTTGAATAACCTGTTTTCGTTTTCTTAATTACAGGCAAATCAAGCTTTTCAAATAAAATTTTCCCTAGTTGCTTTGGCGAATTTATATTGAATTCTTCTCCTGCCAAGTTATATATATTTTTTGAATATTCGTCTATCTTTAATTTAAATTTATCTCGCAAATGGTTCATAGTGTCTATACAAACATTAAATCCTTGTAATTCAATCTTTGCTAAAACCAATGATAAGGGGTGCTCTATTTCAAAGTATAGATTTTCCATATTATTTTCAACTATCTTGTCCATCAAAGTTTTATATATTTCATTAAAATAATGAATTCCAATATCCTCATCACTTTCACTTAAACTAACCTGTAAATATTTATTGCACAAGCTAACAACATTAAATTCTTTCCCAGGATTCAATAAATACTCAGCAAGAGAAATATCAAAACACACATTATTAACTTCTTTCCCATATTTAAACATAACTTTATATATAACTTTAGAATTAAAACATACTTTCTTTACATTTGAGGAAAATATTTTAGATATCAAATCAAAATTTTCCTTTATTATATATCCATCGATCAAGTAACTTACATTATCAAAATTTAAATATATATTTTCAAAATATATTTCAGATACTTTTTGACCTTTCAGATTACACTTCAAATATATAGTGTTGGCATTATCCATCCTTTCAACCAACTCATTCAAATTCTCAGCACTATCTATAATATTTATTTCAATATCTCTATTCAAGGTATTATCGAGAACCTTGAAATTAATTCTATTTAGTAGAGATTTTAATTCATACTCCATATAAAGCTTACTAACCTTCTCAACATCGAAGTCACTATAAAAACTTAATTTTGAAAAATCAAACTCAATAGGAACATATCTATTTATTTTACTCAATTTCTTGGAAAGAAACGCCATATCCATATGTTCTATTAAACTTTTCTTTATCTTGCTATCGCGCATACAATCTATGTTACTATATACATTTTCTAATGATCTGTATTGTTTTATTAAATTAATGGCACCTTTTTCTCCAATACCAAATACACCAGGTATATTATCCGATTTATCCCCCATTATAGCCTTAACATCGATAAGTTCATTTGGAGTCACACCATATACTTCCATTATTTTATTAGTATCATAAATTTCTTTATCTGATATACCTTTTTTTGTTATAATTACTTTTGTTATATCAGAACAAAGCTGAAGAGCATCCCTATCTCCAGTTACTATAATTGGTTCAAATCCTTTTTCTTCAAAAATCCTAGATAGCGTACCTATTAAATCATCTGCTTCAAACCCATCTAGTTCAAATATGTTTATGTTCATAGCTTTAAGCATTTGCTTCAATGGATATAATTGCTCTACAAGTTCTTGAGGCATCGAGTATCTGCCAGCCTTATAATCCTCATACTCTAAATGTCTAAATGTCTTAGCCTTTTTATCAAATGTAGCTATTATATATTTTGCATTAAATTCATCCTGAACTTTAAAAAACATGGTTAAATATCCAAGTATTCCGTTTGTATGTACACCTTTTGACGTTGTCAAAAAGGGAATAGCATAAAAAGCCCTATTCAAAAGACTATTGCTATCTATTATTAAAATTTTTTCCATACCATAACCTCATGAAAATATTAATTAGAAATTGTACTATTTAAATTCAATTTATAAAAGGGGGTTTATATATGATAAATTTTTTCATAATATCGGGAATAATTATAACGATTTTACTAAATATATTTTTAATTTTGTGTTTTAGGGAATATCTCTTTAAGATTCAGGAACTCACTTCTAACGAAAATAAACTAATCAATATAGAAAATCTGTTATTGAAGATTGAGTCAAAGATAACTGACCACTTCTTCTTGACTGAAAAAAATTTAAGAGATGAACTTAAAAATCAAACCTTAACTTTGATAGATATTATAAATAACCGTTTAAATGAACTGGGCACAAATCTAAACTCTTCTGTAAATTTATTGAAAAATCAATTTAACATTGATGCAAAAATGAATAGAGATGAATTATCAAACTCTTTTGAGAAAATATCTATTTCCTTAGAAAAACAACTGAAATCTATTAATGAAACTCAAAACAAACTTATAATATCAACTGGAAAAAAACTTGATGTAATGCGCGACACAGTTGACGAAAAACTTCAAAAAACGCTGGAAAATAGAATATCGAAATCTTTTGAATTTGTCAGTAAACGACTCGAATTTGTCCACAAGGGAATTGGAGAGATGAATAATTTAGCTGTATCAGTAAATGATCTAAAAAAAATTCTCTCAAATGTAAAAACTAGAGGAATAATGGGCGAATATCAACTTGAAAATATACTTTCACAAACTCTTGCAGAAAATCAATATTACAAAAATGTTGTAACTAAACCCAATTCAACTGATAGAATAGAATTTGCTCTTAAGATACCCAGCAAAAATTCAAATAACGAGTTACTACTACCAATTGATTCAAAATTTCCAATGGAAAGCTACACAAATCTAGTTGATGCTTATGAGAAATCTGATAAAGATAATATTTTAAAGTTCTCTAAAATTTTTGAACTATCTATTAAAAATTTTGCAAAACAAATAAACAACAAATACATAGATACAATTACAACAACGGACTTTGCAATAATGTTTCTTCCAATAGAAAGTTTGTACTCTGAAGTATCAAAAAGAATTCAATTAATGGAATTTATTCAAAGAGAGTATAAAATAATAATAACAGGTCCTACAACTCTTTACGCACTATTAAACAGTTTAAGTTTAGCATTTAAAACGATATCTATAGAAAAACACTCAAGTGATGTCTGGAGAATATTAGGAGAAATAAAAAAAGAATTTACAAGTTTCGCAAACATATTGAAAAAAACAAAAGACAAACTAGAACAAGCAGCTAATGATTTGAATTCTTTATCAAATGTAAAAACAAAGAACATTCAAAATAAACTTAAAAACATAGAGTCATTACCATATGATTAAGATTTAACATGAGTTCTAGTTTTCGAACTCATGTCTTCTCATGTGACAGATTAACTATGAAAAAACGAGCACTCTTCAAGCTCCCTCAATATACTGTTCGGGATTTCTCCATATATTTTACATTCATTATCTTCACCTCTATTTTTACAATCATAACAATTGATACTTCTTATCACGACATCAATATTATTCACTATGTCATTATTGTTCACTTGGACACCCCTTAAAATTAAAATCATTTACAAGAATATAACATAATCATTTCATCAATAATATCTTAAAAATAATTCTACTACAGTAATTTTAAAAAATTTGTTTTTTCATGACCGAAAACTATAAATATTTTCTTTAATTTTCTCAATCATAAAATCTAAATTTACATCTTCAAAAACAAACTCTAAAAAATCCTTATTCATCTCTATTTCATTTTTGAAATATCTAAGAACGTAATAATGGTTTTTATTCTCCATTTTAAAATTAACCGCATCATTTAATAATTCTAAAAAGCTATAAGTTATATCAGCTAAAACCTTATCAATATCTTTTGAAAAAATAACCCTAACATTAAATCTTTTAATAATAACTTTCAAGTCAATTAGAGCACTTTTCATATCTGTACTCAAATTAAAATACTCTAATGTAAAACAAAAATTCACATTGTTAAAAATCAAGTCAACCAATTTATAAAAATTATTTTTTATATCTAAAATATTTTCATCTTCCATTATAGGATATAAACCACAAATTTGATCTACAAACAAAAAATACCTAAAATTATAATTATAAAACTCGACATCCCTATATGGAGAATACCCATAAATAAGATTTTTAATCTTATCCTCAAATACTCCGTCTTTAATCAAAATATCCTCAAAGTCTTTAATAAAACAAACATACTCCAAAGCTTTATCCAAATCCATATTTGAGTATATTATCCTATTATTAAGATCACCTATTACATCAAAATCGAAAATTCCCAAAATATCAAACAAATCTAAACTAAGTTTCAAAGTACCAACTAAATTTTTAGAATTCTCCACACACACAAGATCAAAAAGTCTAGACTTAAAACCATTAATGTACTCATCACGACTATAATTTAGTTTAACTCTCATATCCTTCAAAACACATACAAATCGCTCTAAAATGTCAATAGAATATATATTTGTAATCAAATCTTTAATTATGTCAGACTCTATCTTAATCTTACTCATTAAAAACTCATGAACTAAATTATCTTTTAAATAAAATCTTCCATCCATTCTCATATGGATAAATTTATTCTCAAGTTTTTTAAATGAAGCAACAATAAGGTCATCAAAATCCATGTCTTCTCTAAGTATTCTCTTACCTAAAAAATAATTTTTTGTGATCTTTATCCAAACACTCACATTATCTAAATTATCGATACACACTGAAAATAATATAAATTTATCTATATAAAAAAGTTTCGAATACATACATTCTAACTCTTCGTAATTTAAATCAAAATTATCAATTTCTCTATTCAAAATGTCTTCCTTAAAATCACGTAAATTAACATAATTTCCACTAAACCCCTGAAAAAATTTATAAGAATTAGGTAAATCTCTCACACTTGCAATTAACACCTTATTTTTCGAACATATAATTTTATTTATGTAGTTTTTGAATTTCAATAAATCTAAACTAATTTCACCAAAAAAATCATCTAAATAAAATATTTGAAATCTATCATCTGAATAAATTACTTCTAACTCATCAATACATCTTACCTTAAACACATTTAAATCGTCTATACGTTCGTACTTATCGTATAAGATCTCTCTTATAATTTTAAAACATATACTTTCCTTCAATATGGAAGATGCTCCGCTTATTATTAAAAAATTTTTATCATATATTTTATCTAAAAAAATCCGTAATAGTTGACTGTTCTTAAAAGGACTATCCCCAATAACTCCCACTTTCATACTTAAAATTATTTCTTCACTCATATCAAACTTAATCATAAAAAATAAAAATACCTCTATTATCACTATATAAAAGCTATTACCTTAAGACTTTTTATTAAAATAATCTAATATAATACTATTATTTTAAATTACTTTTCCAAATTAGTTAGAAACACTGTAAAAAACCTAGAGAGATACATGGAACTGTTTTCATTGTAAAAAAAGTATATCATACCCCTTTATCCATTCTATTTTCTGAATGTTTAAACCAACTATCAATATCAATTCCTCATAAAATCTAACCTAATCTCAAAGTAATATACACATATTACATGTACCAATTTAGCCTAAATAAAATTTCTAAATTCTATAATAAGTATTTATAAAT
>NZ_JBRACL010000001.1:93302-94999 GCF_054906395.1 Anisomitus miae (SeqCode) | reverse complement strand
TCGTTTTCCACTTAAATGAGATTTTGGGACCTTAGCTGTTAGTCTGGGTTGTTCCCCTCTTGACGACGGATTTTATCACTCGCCGCCTGACTGCTGTGATTACATACTAAGTATTCGGAGTTTGATAGGGTTTGGTACATTGGTGTATGCCCTAGCCCATTCAGTGCTCTACCCCTTAGTATTACGACACAACGCTATACCTCAATATATTTCGGAGAGAACCAGCTATCACGATGTTTGATTGGCCTTTCACCCCTATCCACAAGTCATCAGGAGCTTTTTCAACAGCCGTCTGTTCGGTCCTCCACCGGCTCTTACACCGGTTTCAACCTGCTCATGGATAGATCACATCGTTTCGGGTCTGCAGCATCTGACTTAACGCCCTATTAAGACTCGCTTTCGCTACGGCTCCGGGTTTGCTTAACCTTGCCAGATACCACAACTCGCAGGCTCATTATGCAAAAGGCAGTCCATCACACTGATAAATCATAGTGCTCTGAATGATTGTAAGCAAATGGTTTCAGGTTCTATTTCACTCGGCTCACCGCCGTTCTTTTCACCTTTCCCTCACGGTACTTGTTCGCTATCGCTCTAGTAGTAGTATTTAGGGTTGGATAGTGGTCTACCCAGCTTCAAACAGGATTTCACGTGTCCCGTCCTACTCAGGATCCTGCTAAGTAAAACGAAGCTTTCATATACGGGAGTATCACCCTCTATGCTCAGGCTTTCCAGCCTATTCTATTAGCTAAGTTTATTCTATATTGCAGTCCTACAACCCCACTAGCAAGCTAGTGGTTTGCCCTCTTACGCGTTCGCTCGCCGCTACTAGCGTAATCTCTATTGATTTCTTTTCCTTAGGGTACTTAGATGTTTCAGTTCCCCTAGTTCGCTCCACATTGGGTAAATGATATTACTATCATTTGGGTTGCCCCATTCGGAAATTCCCGGATCAAAGCTCCTTGACAGCTCCCCGAGACTTATCGCAGCCTGGCACGTCCTTCATCGCCTCTACTAGGCAAGGCATCCACCATTTGCTCTTAGTAGCTTACCTTTATTCGAATTACAAAATTGTGTATTCTAATGCATCACTTCCTTGTTAAAGATAAAAGATGATTTAAAATTTTAAATAAATTAGAAATTTTAAACTTTTATAATATTTAAACTTTAAACCCCAAGACGGAAAGCATTAACTGGCTTATTATAAAAATAATAAGTTTGGATAGTTAAACTTAAATTGCAAGAGTTTAATGCTTAAAGCTTTAACAAGTCCTGTAAAATTGTATTAAACTTGATTTCTTTTAACAATGATAATTTAAATAACACTTAGACTAGAAAGTCTAATCAAAAAACTTTGGTTTAAAATTTGGGTAAGTTTTTTGATTAGACTTTATGGTGGGCCTAACAAGACTTGAACTTGTGACCTCACCCTTATCAGGGGTGCACTCTAACCAGCTGAGCTATAGGCCCTAATAATACAATCAAAATGCGAAAGTTGTCAATCTCTCAAACCTAAACAAGCTCTAATCAAGCTTAATGAATATCTTGTGAGAGAATATTCAAATGTACTCTAGAAAGGAGGTGATCCAACCGCAGGTTCTCCTACGGTTACCTTGTTACGACTTCACCCCAGTCGCTGATTCCACTGTGGACCATAACCAGTTTGGTATTTGGGCTTCGAGTGAAATCAACTCCCATGG
>NZ_JBRACL010000001.1:0-92863 GCF_054906395.1 Anisomitus miae (SeqCode) | reverse complement strand
AGACCAGCGTCAGTTACAGTCCAGTAAGTCGCCTTCGCCACTGGTGTTCTTCCTAATCTCTACGCATTTCACCGCTACACTAGGAATTCCACTTACCTCTCCTGCACTCTAGTTAAACAGTTTTATATGCTCTCTATAGGTTAAGCCTATATATTTAACACATAACTTACTCAACCGCCTACGCATCCTTTACGCCCAGTTATTCCGAACAACGCTTGCCACCTACGTATTACCGCGGCTGCTGGCACGTAGTTAGCCGTGGCTTCCTCTGCAGGTACCGTCCTCACTCTTCCCTGCTAACAGAGCTTTACAATCCGAAAACCTTCTTCACTCACGCGGCGTTGCTGCATCAGGGTTTCCCCCATTGTGCAATATCCCCCACTGCTGCCTCCCGTAGGAGTATGGACCGTATCTCAGTTCCATTGTGGCCGCCCATCCTCTCAGATCGGCTACACATCGTCGCCTAGGTAAGCCCTTACCTCACCTACTAGCTAATGTGCCGCAGACTCCTCCTATATCAAACTCTCATCCTTTCACTTACATATCATGCAATACATAAGCCATATGCGGTATTAATCCAATTTTCATCGGCCTATCCCCCAATATAGGACAGATTATCTACGTGTTACTCACCCGTTCGCTGCTAACTTACAAAGATCTCTCCCCATAAATTCGCTCAACTTGCATGTGTTAGGCACGCCGCCAGCGTTCGTCCTGAGCCAGGATCAAACTCTTATCCTTCTCTCTTACTCTCAAAATTAACGTCGACTCTTCCATTACCTATTCAATTGTCAATGATCTACTCCTCTTAACTCCATAATCCTACCAAATCCTCCCCCCATTTGTCAATACCTTTTTTTATAATTGCTTCAGCCTCCCTCTACCATTACCATTCACTCATACTTTGTACACCTATATAATATATATTTTTTATTTAGTTAAGGAGTTTGTATGAAATTAACTGTTTTTTTTATTATAATGTTATGTTTTGCCATTATTTACTTACTACATAAAATTGAAAAACAAAAAACAAAAATTATTTATTTATTGAGACAAAATAGCTTAATTGTAAAAGAATATAATCGTACTAAATTAATTAAAAACTCTATAGATAATATTTCAAATACTGATATTAAATTTGTAAAAATAGAAGTTTCTACTGCATTTCTTAAAAATACTGCATCGATAAAAATTGCACCATTTGATTTTGCACCTAAGATAGTTAACATACAGAAAAATACCGAAATTAAAATATTATCAAAGATATTTATAAAAGGCGAATACTGGTACGAAATAATAGTAAATGATGTAAATCTATCCTATAATCTTAAGGGATGGATAAAGGATTATGGAATAGAATTTATATACCCTAGAACTCAGGATAAAGCCGAAATAAATTAATTTTTAATATATTCTAAATAATTTAAATTATTTAGAATATATTTTTTTACGTAATCGGACAAAACCATATAAAAATATACTAACAAGTATAGAGATTAAAAAGGAATATATATTAAAAAATTCTCCCTTTCTGTATAAAAATTCATATCCCCTCGTTATATCTAAGAATTTACCATAAGATATAAAAGAGATTCCTGAGTAATTTGTAAACAAAATACTTATCATTCCCAACATAAAAATAAAAATACCAAAAATTTTAAGATAAAAAGTATTAAATATTGTATCTATTATTTTTAGAAAACTAACAAAAAACAAAACATATGAAACCTCAACTAAAACCGTAAAAATAACTATCTTATAGAAAGGTATGATACTATATCTAATACTAAAGTCTAATCCAAAATTTTTAACAATCCTAGTTGGATAAAAAGGATCAAAATTTTTATCTGCTGCAATCCAAATCGTAAAAATTAAAATTTGCATAAAAACTATTGGCAATGTAATAATCCAAAACAACTTCCAAAGTCCTTCATCATACATTGTGAATCGTATAAACACAATGAAAACACTTAAAACAACTATTGTTAAAGCAATTTGATGTACTCTACTATTGAACATCAGAGAAAAATATCGAATAAATCTGCTTTCATTATAATCTAACGGCTTACATTTCAAATTATAATATGTACTGTACTCATCTATCTCATTTTTAAGTTTCATATAATCTGAGCTTTCTTTATAATTTTTACTATTATCTAAAAATCCATTGATAAGCATATCTTGTTTATGTTTTATAATATTTTTTAAATCAATAAGCCAAAATTCTCCTTCTCTTTCTAAATTTTTACTTATTTCATCCCTTATTTCCTCCAGGTACAATACCTCTCTATTATTTTCCTCTATATTCCCAACATTCATATTATTTATAATATAATCATATTTACTCTGTACCTCATTAAATTTAAACTCTACAAAATTCAAGTCTCCCTCATGACTATATCTTAAACTACCAACTCCATAAGTTAGCATAAATATAAAATAAGAGACAAATATGGAACATATGAAAACTTTACTAGAATTTCTACCTACACCATTACCCATCCAAAGTTCACCCTCTTGATAAAATAAACATACATAGATTTACTTAAAACTATATTTAATTATCTCTTAATACATTAATAGCATGATTTAAATATTTTATATGGTAAGAATACTCGTCCAACAAAATGTTCATTACATACTTAACACTATCATCTATACAATAATTTTGATCTACCATAAACCTAATAACATTTTCTTTTCCAGCGCAAATAGACTCCATACATTTACACATAAGTTCTTCATTTCCTTCTAATAATAACTCTCTAACATTTTCAAAAAGCTCCATTACTTGCAACTCGAAACCATCTCCAATGTAAGATCTAAAATTAAGATCTCTCAACAAATCAGTTATATACTTTCTTCTCTCATTATATATATTAATTAAATCAGAAAGCTTAATACCTACAATCTTCCTCTCACAGGCATCATGATAATCTGAATAAACATTACCCAATACCTGGTCAATTGCAATATCTTTATTTTTATCACTATTCAAAAACAACCTATATACACCCCTTACTACAAAATACAGTTATTCTTCCAACTAATTAGTTTTTTATTCATAATGTAAATCCACCATTATTAACTTCAAAATACTTTAAAAAAGGAAAAACTCCAAATGTTGTACTAACAATAGGATGAACAAATAAAAATGTATAAATACACGTTGCATTTACCTTAATGTTATAAACAAGACAAATAAGACCTGATATCACAACTCCTAAAATAATTCCACATACTGTAATAAATAAACCTGTCATAATAGATTGGATTATATAGATTCCAAGAAAACTATACTCCTCAAAATCTTCATCTTTAAATTTCTTAATTTTAATTGAATTCGTAACATTCATAACCGTTAAACTTAATATATAAATACTTAAACCTAAAATTAATATTCTTATCTTACTGTTCACCTTACTTAATATCTGGTAATCGCATTTGATGTCTTCAACTCTGTATATCACATCAGAACTATCATTAACTATTCTCAAAAAATTTATTATAGAATTACACGTATCTCCAAAATTATCATCACTCTTTATACTTGCATACATGCAATCAAATTCAGAATATAGACTAAATTTACATACGTAATTTTCAAAAGGTATAATACAAAAATAATTTCTACAAAAACTCCTACCATTAAAAACATTCCCTCGATATTTAATGACTCCTACTATTTTATAAAGATCCTTTTTTTTGTTATTTTCAATATACACCTCCCTACCAATAGAATTCTCAGTTCCAAATAGCTCAATACTAATATCCCGATCTATAACTACTACATTTAACTTATTTACACATTCATACTCAGTTAAAAATCTTCCATGAATCATATCTATATCCGAAAATCTTTTATAATCTTCATTTCCACATACGATAAAACATTTTAAATTATTAAACCCATTGCTCAAAATGCCTTTAAAACAAACTTCAGGAGATACAGACTCAATATAATCAGATATGTATTTAAGTTTCCTTACATAATTGGAATTAATATATCCCGCACTTCTGAGTTCACTCGAATCACCCATAGAAATTTTTATAAGTTTATGATCGTATTTTCTTAACCTGTGTAAACCTCTACTATTACCATTCTTTGAAATACTAAATACAACTACAAGCATGCCTATACAAAATACAGTACCAGTGAAAAGACAAAAATTTTTCAATAAAAACTTCTTTATAACTTTTGCAGATAATTTTATGTTTTTTATAAACAAGATTACTCACCCTCTGAATTTGCTACTCTGGAAAATTCATAACAATAACTCATATCTACAAAATTAATAAAATCAAACTATTAACCATAAAAATATGTACTTAATTCATTTACTTCCAATGATTCTGACCCTATTACCACCAACCAAATCCCTAGAAGGATTTAAAACAACTTTTTCAGAATCATTAAGCCCCTCTATAATCTGAACATGACCATTAAAAACTCCTCCAGTCACTACGTAAGTTTTATGAATCACATTATCCTTAACTACAAAAACATATGGTAAATTATTCTCATCATATGTAATTGATTCAATAGGAATCTTTAAAATGCTTAAAGTATCGTCAAGTACAATTTTGCCATTTAAAGAAAAATCAACTTTTAATCTTTCGTTTGGATCTATAATTTCGATTTCAGCTACAAATGAGTTATCTTTCATATCAAAACTATTTCCAAAATTCAAATAATCCCTATTGTTTATTATAAGTTCACTTATTTGAGAAACTTTACCTTTGTATATTCCTACTGGATCATTTATTATGACCTCCTGGCCTAACTTTACCTTAGACACATTCTGTTGGGAAATCAAAGTCACTCCTTTGAGATTTTGTATGTCTTGGAGTACAAGTATTACCGAACCTGGTTGAGTATAGCTTCCTTCACGTATATTAATTTCCGTAATGACACCATTAAAATCTGCCTGAATATCCTTATACATATCTATTTTTTCTTGTATATTATTTAAATTATTCTCAGCTAAAGTTATCGAATTATCTAAAAGTTTTATTTGGTCATCAGTAATTTCTGGAATAGCATCCCTTTGTCTTTCAAGATCAGAAAGAGTTTTCCTTAAATCCTCTCCTTCTTTGATCAAATCATCTATATCATCACTATAATTGGAAATAACTAAGTTATTTTTAGAAGATGATATTTTGCTATCTTCAAAAGATTCTTCAAGTTCAGCTACAAAACTTTCATTATCTTCTTTGGCATCTTTTATTCTATCTATTTCATCTTGTATAATTTTTTTCTGTTTCTGAAAATTTTCTCTATTTACAACCATTTGATTTTTTTGAAGTATTGCATTCTCCAACTGTATTTGTGCTTGAGTATACTGAGATAATATATCACTACTATCAAAGACTACTATTTTTTGCCCCTTTTCGACGTAATCTCCCCTATCTACACACAACTTTTTAACTCTTAACTGATTTCCATAGTATTCTTTACAATTCTGAGATTTTATAATTACGTTTACATCTAAATAACTTTGTACACTTCCAGTATAAACACTTGATACTTTAACACTCGAATATCCATTCAGCTTGGATTTTTTGACAGCACCTACAGATAAAAATAATACCGATATTGCTAAAATAATAATTACGAAACCTATAGATAAACTGGAACTGATTCTCCTAAAAATCACCTCTACTCCTCCTAATAAAAATATCCAGCAAATTATGTCAACTATTATTGTTTACAATTAATTTAAGTATTATACTATTCTCTTAATTATTATATACAATAGACAATTACCTTAATATTTTGATATTTTATCCATAATGATACATTTATATGTAACTTATAAAAAACAAAAAGGAATACTTAAATTTAAGTATTCCTTCCTGTAAATTTATAAAATTTTTGTATTGCTAATCTTTTGTGAAATATTTATATCAAATCCATTTAAACACTTAAATACCTTGCTTACATAGGAAATAGTTGCAAAATTAATACCGCTACTTCGTAAAAATGTACATCCAACTATAGTTATATTTAATCCTTCCTTACAACCTAAATTTGGTAATTTAATCAATACCTTGTTATTACTAATATCTACACGATCATCACAAACTCTATTTCCATCTATAAATATACCTCTTTTATCTAAATGTATATCAGATGGAAATATATCTTTGAATAGTAAATTTTGTGAAATACCACATCCAGTATTATATAATTTAAAATTAAAAACTACATATCTTCCGAAGCATTTATTTATAAAGCACACATCTTGCTCCACACAAATATCAGCTGAGAATTCATGAGAAAAATCACTTAATGTACTTAAATCTCCAATGCTAGACATAATCTCAGATAATTTGAAACCAGTACATTGAATTTTACTATCATCGTGATTACAATTGGATGAACCTAATGTCTTAGACATAGATAGCTCAACAAGTCTATCTTTATCACTAGCATAGATTCCAGTTAAGATATTATTTAAATATAAATTAGGATTAAAAGTTTTATTATCTAAATATGCAGTATTATCAACATAGACATAATTACCAGATGTTCCATCCAATAATAATTCATTACACACGCTATTCATAAAACTAATGTTACCAAACAATTTTATTCTCATTGTGTAAAAATTTTCCTTAATACCGCAACAATTCCTATTTACATTATTTGTATAAGATGAATTATCATAATTAAACCTTACCCTATCATTACCACTTGAAAATGACGCTATTTCTGTATAAAAAGAATCTTGATCACTAAATACATTATTATCCTTCATATCTTCTAAATCTCCCATAAATTCATCCATATTGTTAATTAAATTATAAAAATTAAACTCATCTCTATAATTACATTTTTATTTTTACTATATGAAAATTTAGAATTCATGTTACATTAAACTTCAGAAAATCCATTTCCATAAACACTCTTAGTTTCCATAACTGATAAAAAAGCATTAGGATCCAGTTCTGGCATTTTATTTCTAAGTGAAACATATTGGTTTATATCAATGATAGTATACAAAACATTTTGTTTTTCCTTTGTGTAACATCCCTCAGAATCAATGGCCGTAACCCCTCTCTTTATAACATTTAATATGTATTCTTTTATTTGTTCTGGGGACTTAGTTATTATAAAAACTAAGTATTTTCTATTAAATCCAAATATTATTTTATTTAAAACAACGGTTGAAGTATACATAGATATTAGAGAATAAAGGGCTTTAGAAACATCTCTTAAGAGCAATACAGATAAAATAACTATTACTAAATTAACAACGAAAGTTATATCTCCCATATTTATAGTTGGATTTTTTTTTCTCATTATGACAGCTAATATATCTATTCCACCTGTTGATGCTTTTACCTTAAACATTAATGCATTCCCAACAGCCGATAAAACTCCCCCAAAAAGTCCCCTTAAAATTGGATCATCTATATTAAACACTCCTTTAAAATCAGAGGTTAAAAATAAAAATATAGATAACAAAACCGCTCCTATAACGGAATATATAGTAAATTTCAATGATATTTTAAAATAACTCAATATAAATAATGGTAAATTCAATACTAAATAAAGTATACCAGCATTAACCCCAGTTACATACTCCACGAGAAAAGAAATACCTGTAACTCCACCACTTAAAAGCTTAGCTTCAGCCAAAAACATATTTAGAGCTATGGCAACCAAAATGCAGGAAAAAAAAATTGTAACTAATTCAAAAATAATAGTTCTGATTCTCATGTAAAACCTCCTATCTTAAACCATATTCTACCATATCAAAGATATGTTTATATAACTAACTTACAACACATATATTCCCACTAAAGTCAATCTTTTAAAAATAAAATTAAACTACATTTCTATATATAAAAACAGTTTCAAATTAATACTCAATAATGACAACAATTTAAATATAATCAGATCTATTAATAGATGAATAATACCCTTATTTAATTAATTTATTTTTTAAGTTTAATTTCTAAAAATTATTATTTTCCATTAAAAATTCTTTTGTTTTAGTTTTTTCATGATTATTAAAAATACTGTTTAATATATTAACTAATCTACCTTAGATTTCTTTAGCCTTAGTTATAATGATATTCATTCCTTTTAAGTTTACAAATATTACACTTAAAATATTGGTATCGTTTATAACTAACGGAACACATTAAACGATACTTATATTCACTACATTTAACAAACTCTTACAGCATCCATTACTGAACAGGTTTACTCAAATCATTCTTAGATCTATACTTAGAACGTTTCTGCTTTAATTTTTATTGAACAGAATTAAACAATTCTTTTGTAATTATAGGATCATGACTATCCAATACACATTCTCAATCCTCTTGTTTTATATGCTTTTTACAGTTACTACCAATTAAAGTAGTAAAAAATTTATTGGAATCATATGTTCCAAATATATGTTTCATTATGCAAAATATCTAAAACACTATCATTTCTCCATATGCTATCTTTATTATTTCTTACAAAAACCTTCAAGTAATTATAATCCACATGAATAATTTGTCTTTTTCTATCACTCGTAGTAATAATATTTTCAAA
The DNA here is from genome assembly GCF_054906395.1 of Anisomitus miae (SeqCode). Lineage (NCBI taxonomy): Bacteria > Bacillati > Bacillota > Clostridia > Eubacteriales > Clostridiaceae > Anisomitus (SeqCode) > Anisomitus miae (SeqCode). The sequence continues at coordinate 84,309 of NZ_JBRACL010000001.1, read as the reverse complement.
ATTTAATATCTTAGCTATATCTCTAAAAGACTTATTCTCATTTGCCATCTTAAATATCTTTTTTACAATTTCACATGTTTCTTTACCGATAATTATCCTATATTTATTATTAGGATCTTTTATATACCAGTAAGATAGAGTCCAAGATAAAAATTTACCTTCTTTTTTTAATTTACTAAGCGTTAATTTAACTCTATTTGAAATATCTTTAAACTAAAAACCATATAGCAGAGTTTTAAATCTAATATCTACACTATTTTGAAATTCATTTTCATTCAAACTATTATAGTTGTTGTTTATTGATATAAATCTAACTCCTAAAAATGGAAAAACTTTTTCAATAAGTATTCCCATTTCTAGACAATCACATCCAAATCGAGATAAATTTTTAATCATAATACAATTTATTTTATACTTTTTAATATCTTCAATCATTTCTTTGTAAGCAGGTCTTTCAAAATTAGTTCCACTAAATTCGTAATCTTTATATATTTTAAAAATAGTAGCTCTCATCTTCTTTACATGTTCTTTACAACAAAATATCTGAGATTCTATTGACTGTGATTTACTTCCCCAATGTTCTGTTCGTTCGTTAGAAAGTCTAGTATATACCCCTGATCTATAATATTCCCATTTAATAGAACACCCTTATTTATTTTCTTAAAACCCTTAAACCCTTTATTTATAAATGTCATATTTACCTTGATCAGTATTATGATATTTTTACCTCCCTTATCCACATTTTAGATTTACAAGTTTTAAAATATCGTATTTAAATTTTAAAATACGTTAATAATAATAAAGAGTTCATTTTTAAAATTAGGAGTGATTATTATGAATGGTCCTTTGACCTGTTCTGTAAGTAACTGCGTTCATTATACAAATAACCTGTGCTCTGCAAATAAAATTCACATAAGCGGTTTAAATGCTTCAATAACACCAGATACCCATTGTTCTACATTTCAGGAAAAAAATATCGAGAATTCGCTTAATTCACTTTCTAATATGAACATAAGCGGTGAAATTAAACAATTTTTTTCAAATTCTGGTATTGTAATGTATCCAAATATAGAATGTGATGCTAGGGCATGTAAATTTAATAACTCTGGCGTATGCTCATCCAGTAACATAAACATTGTAGGTGGTACTACTGGTAGCTCTACATTTACTTACTGCAGTACTTTTTGCAAGTAACAACATACGAATCGTATGTTGTTATATTTTTTATTATAAAATTTATGAATAATTACTGTCATTACTCAAACAATATTACGTAACAAATTTAGAAGGGAGCTTGCATCAATGAAATACTTCATATTACTTGTATTGATTAATTTTCAAATATTTTCCCCACTACATAGCATGAAACCTTTATGTAAAGAATATTTTAAGACCTCTTATACCGTACACTCCATAGAAGATCCTAATTTAAATATTAAAAATTACAAAAACGATACAGTAGATGCAATATCAGAGATAGAGATCACTAAAAAAATATACTTAGATTTAATTAAAGATCTAAGTTTTAGAAACACATTATGGGAACAATCTTCAAATTTCGTTAAGATTGATAACAAAAACTCCATAGCTAATCTATGGGCTACTGGTATTAGAGACAAAAATGGTACCTTACTCTATTTAATATCAAATGATAATATAAAGTTACAGCTCAAAGATCTATTCAGTAATAATCCGTCTTGGATAATAGAAGATAATCAAAATGTCATAGAATCTTTTAAAATAGAAAATTTTAAAAAGGTAGCCAAAGATTCGTATACTTGTAAAATAGTTTATAATTCCAAGCACGCAGACGGTTATTGTCAAAATCTAAAACAAACGATACATATTGAAAATATAAACAAAACCTTTAAAATCTGTGGTTTCTCTGATATAACCATATAAAAACAAAGCTATTTACAATAGCTTTGTTTTTTTAGTATATTTTCTTCCCACTCCTTCTGCTTAAATCCAAAAAGTATATTAGTTTCATCCATATATATTGGTCTTTTTATAAGCATCCAATCTTGCGATAATATCCTACAGCACTCCTCTACAGACATAGTATCTATTTTATCTCTCAGATTATTTTCCTTAAATACCCTTCCATTTACGTTAAAAAATTTCCTTACATCAACACCATACTTAAAAACCCATGATCTAATTTCATCTTCTGTTGGAGTACTAGAAATCAAAGATCTAAACTCAACATCTATATTATTTTTATTAAGCCAATCCTTAGCCTTTCGAACACTTGTTCATTTTGAATAATCTAAAAATACTGATTTCAAAATCTATCATCCTCCCTAGACTTATTTTAAAAATATTATATAAAATTTACACAAAAAAAGTAAGAGATAAACCCCTTACTTTGAATTGTTGAAAATAAGATAATCATATAATTTAGAATAAGGTATCTTGAATTCTACTATACCTGATGAATATGGTGCTACTTCATACAATTGAAAAAATATAACTATATCATCTCTAGTCAAATAATAACCTGTATTCTTATCTACACCCTTAAACTCATCTACAAAGTAGCTTTCAGGATTTTGATTCATTTTATCTAAGATTATATCACTTATTAAATTTTTATAATTGTTTTTTCCATTGCCGTTGAAAATATCTTCAAGATTTAAAATATCACCTGTGCCTAAATCAAAATTATACTCCTTTACTGAAACTATGGGATGTGCACCTCCTGTAAACTGAGAAAATGTAATTTTAATAGATAATATATTTTCTACAATCTCATAATCGAATATTGCACTTCCCTCGTAATTAGAATAAGGTAAAAAGTTTACAGTTTCTTGAGGGTAAACGGATAAGGCTTCATTATACACATCTTCTATATATTTTTTAAATTCATAAATATTTTCCTTTATTAAAATATTTATCTTATTTTGTACATGTTCATTGGAAAACTTAATCTCAGGATATCTTATATTAAATATTATATTACCAACATTTTCACTTAAATTCACTGTATTCACAATTATACCATTGCTCACTTTAGCACTAGAAAATCTTAAACTAAACCCTAAAGTAAATAATAAAAAAAAGCAAACCCCATATTTAAAAATATTTAATTTCATTTCACATCCCCCCAACTTAATCACGCTACTAATATTTATATCCATTTTTAATCATTATAAACGAATTTTCAACTATTTATTAATCTATTTAAAACAATTCTATACTTGATTTTATCTATATATCAAATGGTATAAAATTTCAAAATAACAGCAAAATAATTAAATACTCTTTAATTAAAGTACTCTTATAACTCATATAATTTAAACTCATTAGAAGGATATTTCATTTATGAAAAATAGTCTAATTTTAAATAATAATAATTTAAAATTTAAAGTCATGAAAGATATTTTTATCTTTTTATCACAAAGCAAATCCTTTACAGCTATAGAATTCAAAAAATTCAATAAAATATCTCTAGATGATAAACTTAAATGCTTAAATTTATCAAAGCATATATCAATGTGTATTAAAAAAAATAAAATAACTGATATAACCGATATATACATATTAAAAATGGTATCATTATACTTTAAAAATCATGATTTTAATTTATACAAAAAAAATATTGAATTAATAAAATTTTATACTATTTTATTTACTGAAAAATCATGCTCACATCTAACCTTTTATTTATTTAATAATATAGACTTTTCAACTATATATAAAAACAAAAACTGTCTATCAATAGTGATAAAACAGACTAAAAAATACACAATAATATTAAATGAAAACTTAAATATTTTTAGTAAAACTTATTTTAAAAAAGTAATAGGAGAACCATTTGTATACAAGGATAAAACTTATAAATACATAAATTTAAAGTACAAGTTATTTTTTGTAATCTCAGTATTAATGATGTTCTATACCTCGGTTTATAGTATACCTAGTAATCATGTGATAATTGAAATGAATTTAACGATGCATATGAAAATCAATCATGGTGGACGCGTTATTTCATACAAATCTTCTAACAAATCTGCTAAAAACATGATTAAATATGCTAAAAACTTAAATTCAAAGATTAACAATACTATATACTCATTCATTAATTACGGACTAGAAAACAATATCCTGATTCCTGGAGAAAAAGTAAAAATATATATAATAGGTCCTCCACTTGATAATAATTTTTTTGAAAACCTAGAAAATTCATTAAAGGATATTCCTATTAACATAATAATAAATAATTCTGGGAATTTAGTAAAAATAAATAGCACTTAGTATGCTTTATATGATAGAATTGACTGGATAATTTTATTTTAACTGTAACAAACACGGTGATATATTAAATGAAAAAAATGCGAATTAATAAATTTCTATCTACGTATGGTGATTATTCTAGGCGTTATAGTGACAACTTAGTAAAACAAGGATCGGTATTTGTAAATAATGAAAAGGCAACTCTTGGTACAATTGTTCATGAAAATGACCAAGTATACATAAAAAGTAACCAAAAGTTATTTCAAATTCATAGGAATGTAGACTTTGTTTACATAGCCTTAAATAAGCCTCTCGGTATAACTTGTACGACTTACAAAAATGATAAATCTAATATTATAGATTTTATGAAATTTGAAAAAAGGATTTTCCCAATAGGTCGTCTTGATAAAAATTCTTATGGTCTAATTCTTCTGACAAACGATGGAGATATAGTAAATAGACTCCTTCGATCGGAAAACAATCATGAAAAGGAATATGTTGTTAAAGTAAACAAACTGATAACACAAAAGTTTATAAATCAAATGGAGAATGGAGTTAATATACTAGGTCAAATTACAAAACCATGTAAAGTTAAACAATTAAATGAATACTCATTTAAAATAATTTTGACTCAAGGTCTTAACAGACAGATACGCCGTATGTGCGAGGCGTTAGAATATAAAGTTGTATCTTTGAAAAGAATACGTATTTTGAACATAAAGCTCAAGAATTTGAAAATAGGAGAATATAGACATCTTGACAAAAAAGAACTATCAGAGTTGTTTTCTAGAATAAATTACTTTGGTTTTTCTGAATAAAGGAGATTATATTTTGAAAATAGGAATTGGTTATGATGTTCACAAACTCGATTATAATCGTAAGCTCATTTTAGGAGGAGTATCAATTCCACATGAAAAGGGAACAATTGCACACTCTGATGGTGACTGCTTAGTACACGCAATTATAGATGCCTTACTAGGAGCTGCTGATTTATACGACATAGGCACATATTTCCCAGACTGTGATAGTAATTTTAAAAATGCGAATTCTTTGGAATTACTTTATAAAGCCTATACTATGGTTAAAGAGAAAAATTTTTACATAGTTAATATAGATAGTGTTGTAGTTTGCGAAAGACCTAAGCTCAAATCATATATAGATATAATGAAGGAAAACATATCTAAAGTTTTAGGTATTTCAGAATCGTCAATAGGTATAAAGGCTACTACGAGTGAAAAATTGGGATTTATTGGTGAAGAAAAAGGTATAGCGTGTCATGCTGTATGCCTCATATGTAAAAACAAAAACATCAGCCAACTCGATTGATGTGGCTGATATTTTATTTAAAATATTCTCTAAAAACTTTGGTCATGTAATAATGGTCGAGTATCCCTGCAGTCTCCCTACAAGAGTGCATGGCAAACATAGGATTACCGACATCAATACCCCTTATAGATACATATCTTGTAATTATAGGACCTATTGTAGATCCACTATACATATCTGATCTATTAAAATAAATTTGATATGGCACATCAGCCCTATCGCATAACGATTTGAAATATGCAGAGCTTTCTCCAGTTGTAATATAGTTTTTATTGTAACTATTTTTTATCACAACCCCCTTATTTAAAATACATCTATTTAAATCATCAAATCGATCGCTATAGTTGTTATTATATCCGTGAGCCATATCAGCAGAAATTATAAAACTATTATCAAGAGAACTAAACATATCCTCACTATCTATCCCCATAGCTTTATAAATTCTCATTAGTATATTTGTAAACGTACTTGAATTTGCTCCCTCAATAACAGAACTTCCAACTTCCTCTCCATCAAATAGGCATACAAATTTGTTCGAATCAGAATCAGAATTTAATAAAGAATAAATGCTTATCTCAGCCATAGCCAAATCATCAATTCTTTTACTTTGTATGAACTCATTATTCCCACCTATTATCTTCGCTCTCTGAGTATCATATAAACATAGATCAAAATCAATTATATCATCCTCACGTATATTTAAGTATTCAGAAATTAATTGTTCAAAAGAATTTATATTATTTACATCACTTGTAAGTACGATAGGCATCATATGCTTCTGTTTGTTCAAAGCAAATCCTGAATTTATTTCCCTGTTCAAATGAATAGGACAATTAGGAATAAATGCTACCTCATCCTTAAAGTCTAATAATACCTCTTCAATCTTAAACGTGGAACTATAATCCTTGGATTTTACAAAAACCTTACCTGCAATAGAAAGACCTCTATCAAGCCAAGTACTTAGAATAGCACCACCATAAACTTCCACATTTAAATAAAGGTTGTCACTAACATTTAACGAATGTCCTCCCGACTTAATCTTTAAACACGGAGAATCTAAATGGGCCATAATAAACTTAATTCCTTCATCTATCGTACCCTTATTTAAACTAAAAGCAAAAATACTAGAATTTCCAAATTGCACAAAACCTTTAAGCCTATTTGGAATATCCCATCTATTTTTATAATTAAAATTTTGGAATCCATTTTTCAATAAAGACTCTTTTATGTTTGATACAATATGATACTGACTTACCCCTTTATTTAAGAATTTACAAAGATCATTTCCTCTTTTTAAAATTAAATCAAAACTTTCCATTATAAAATAATCCTCTTTTTAAATTTTTAAAGATCATTACATAATTTACCAGAAACAAACCTATCTTTAATATCAAGACTTAGTAATTTTAAAAATTCATCGCATCCTATGAAATTTAAGTTAGTTGGAGAACAAAAACAATTTGCATCCAAATCAAAATTAAAATAATCAAATATAAAAAACCTATCGCTCAAATATTTATTTATAACAGAATAAAACTCATTTCTCAACGTTCTATTTATATAGGTTCTGTATTCTTTATGCACAGGAGGTACTATAAAAAATATAGTTATATTATTATCGTAAAGAAACTTCAGCATCTGAGATATAATATTTTTATTCATTTTAAAAGCAACCATATTTGAATCGTCATAATTAATAGTTTCTATCTGAGTATCATATTTTACTTTATCTAAATCAGACTCAGAAACGCTAAACTTACTTATAGAATCAGCTTCACCATCAGCGAGATTAAAAACACTATTAAAACTATTTTTAAAATTATTTCCTGAAATATCATAATATGTACTGCTTAAATTACATAAATTGTGAATATTGAATACATCCTCAAATATTTTTATAAAACACCTTCTATCATCGAGCAAATCTACGTTCTCATACATCATAGAATAGTTAATAAAAAACCCAATTCTTATTCGTTTTCCTATTTTATTATTTTTAACAAGGTAATATAACAAATGATAATTATAATGTACATCCAAAAATTTATTCGACACATTCAAATAATCATTAAAATGTTTTGATAAAAATCTTTCTTCTATATAATTTTTACCAATAAACAATGTCTCAAAATCTAAAAACTCACTTCTTCTACAATAAATCAACTTATCTTTAAAACATTTTTTTACATCATCATCATTTAAGAAAGAGACATCTATAATAAATTCAGGACTCACACCTTGAATCTTCAACTGTTCATACAGGCTACGCGAATACCTACTATTTATGATTATATAATCAAACTCTATTAAACTCAGTTTTCTACTTGCAACCTGTATAGAATAAACCCTTATGTTATCTATAAAGTTTCCAAAATAATCGTTATTATTCTTTATGTAAGCAACAACCCTGACATCGTCCCTAAAAATCTTATGTAAATTTAAAACCTCGCAAGCTTCTTCATATAAAATAATCCTAACCATTCTTTCTCCTCAAATAATAATTCAAAATGTAAAACTATTATTTGAATATTTGGTAAAATTATTCATTATAATATATCTAATTTTATCAAATCCTCCAGGTCTTCCCTTCTAGTTGTGAGCTTAAGATTACCATTATAAAAAAATACTATAGGCAATTTTCTCAATTTGTTGTAATTACTACTCATAGAATGACAATAAGCTCCCGTAGAAAAAATAGCTAAAGTATCTCCTTTTAAAGGTTTAGGTATATATGTATCTTTAATTAAAATATCCCCAGATTCACAACATTTACCACTGATTGTTGCCTTATAATTTTTCTCCTCTGACGCTCTGTTAGCAATCATGCACTCATATTCAGCATTGTATAGTGCCACTCTTATATTATCACACATTCCTCCATCTACAGATACATAATTCCTAATCCCTTCGATTTCTTTTATAGTTCCAATTCTATAAATTGTAGTACCTGCATTCCCAACAATGCTTCTACCGGGTTCTAAATACAACTTTGAGATATGTATATCATACAGTAAAGAATTGTATTCAACTCTCTTCAAAATACTTTCGCAGTATTCTTCAATAGTAAGAGGAGTATCATCCTTAGTATAGCATATACCCAATCCTCCTCCTAAGTTTAATTCATTTATCCTCAAATATTTATTCATGGATTTAAGATCGTTCATCAAATTAAACATTTCATCTACTCCACTTAAAAAAGCCTCCTTGGAGAAAATTTGAGAACCTATATGACAATGAAATCCTACAATCTCTATATTGTTACTATCCCTATATTTAGATAAAATTTTATAAATTTCTTCTCTATCCTTAAAAATTCCAAATTTTGAATCTATGCAAGCAGTTTTTATATACTCGTGTGTATGAGCATCGATTCCTGGATTTATCCTTAAAAATATCTTACTTTTAAAATTATGCTCTCTAGAAACCTCATCTATGACCTCAATCTCTTGAACAGAATCACACACAAATCTTCCAATCTTTAACTTAACTCCCATTACTATTTCATCATAACTTTTGTTATTCCCATGAAAAATTATATTTTCCATATTAAATCCAGCGTTATTTGCTATATAAAGTTCTCCTTCCGAAACAACATCTAAATAAACATTATCTTCCTTCAATATATTTACCATATGAGTATTAAGAAAAGCCTTTCCTGCATATACAATCTGTCCTAAGTCACCCATGGAATCTTTAAATTTACCGATATTACTCTTTATGAGATTTTCATCCATCAAATAAAGAGGAGTCCCAAATTCCTCAGCAACATCACTAATTTTCGTATCCCCAATAAACAAATCATTTCCTTTTACGTTGAGTGATCCATGTAACTTCATTAACATCATCCCTATCTAAATATTTACAAGTTGAATTCTTTGCCGACCAAATTAATGGCTTTAATTTTGTCATCCTTGTCTATTGCACATGTAATTCTTATTTCAGATGTAGTAACCATTTTTATAGAAATATTATTATCACTAAACAATCTAAATATTTTTGCAGCTACACCGGAAGTCGATCTCATTCCAGTACCTACAACTGAAAATTTACAAATAGATTCATCCAATATCAAGTTATCTCTAGATATGTACTTGGATAAAATATTTTCACAATCACATAAGTCATCCTTCGGTATAGTAAAAGACACATTTATGAATCCATTAAGTGGAGTTGTCTGACTTATCATATCTATATTTATATTATGCTCTCCAATTTCACTGAATATAGAAGGTATTATATTCCCCCTTTCGGGTATATTTTTAATACTTAAAGCAATATCATCATCACTTGTGGCTATACCGGTAACAGGTTTGCTTTCCAAATTCATATCTCTTCCCTCCCAAATATACGTTCCATTGATTTCCCCTAAACTTTTACCAACATAGATTTTTATTTTATACTTCTGAGCAAGTTCAACACTCCTTGAATGCATGACCTGGGCACCAAGACTCGAAAGCTCTAAAATTTCTTCATAATCAATTTCTCTTAATTTTTTTGCACCCTTATAAACTTTAGGATCAGCATTATATATACCATCCACATCAGTATATATTTCACAACTACCTCTTAACTTTACAGCAAGTGCAACGGCAGTAGTATCAGATCCTCCTCTTCCTAAAGTGGTTACATCACCACTGCTATTTATTCCTTGAAATCCTGCGATAACAACTATTTTATTTCTATTTAAGCTGTCTAATATTATATTTTCATTGATATCATCAATTAAAGATTTGCCATGATCCCCTTCCGTTCTCAGCTGAATTTGAAAAGAATTAAAACTTATCGCATCATACCCAAGAGACTTTAAGGCAATACCTAAAAGAGAGCTAGAAACTATCTCGCCAGTTGACAATAGTGAATCGAGCTCTCTCTTATCAGGTTTATCACTTATTCTTTTTGCCATATTAAGCAAACTATCCGTAGTATCACCCATAGCAGACACCACAACAACAAGCTTATTACCATTACTTACACAATCTGTAACATTTCTAGCAACACTCTTTATTTTTTCAACAGTACTTAAAGAACTTCCTCCATATTTTTGTACGACTATAGACACTGAACCTCTCCTCACCAAAAATATATTTTTACAAACTACAATCTCAATGTTATATTCTTATATAATTTAAGTCAACAATTTCTTGTATAAATACATAAGTTAAAGTATGCTATACTCTAAATAAAAACATTAGGTGGTTCTCTGTGTATGTTTGAATTTATCTTTAAAATATTTATTAAAAATCACAAGGATATCGGTAAAAAAGAAATTTGTTCAAAATATGGATTAATATGTAGTTACATAAGCATATTTTTAAACTTTACTCTATTTTTAACAAAACTATTTGTAGGTATTGTTTCAAATGGTATATCAATAATCGCAGATTCATTTAATAATCTATCTGATTCTTTATCATGTATCATAAGTGCGATAGGTATTAAATTTTCGAGTAAACCTCCTGACAAAGAACATCCATTGGGTCATGGAAGATACGAATATATTTCGGCCTTAATAATTTCATTCTTAATAATCTTAGTTGGAATATCCTTCTTAAAATCTTCCTTCAATAAAATATTCGTAAAAGAAGAAATATTTTTCAACTGGATATTGTTATCTATTTTGATAGTATCAATTTTGATAAAACTTTTTATCAGTATATTGAACTTCTCAATCTCTAAAAAAATAAATTCCCAAATTCTTAAGACAACTGCTGTAGATTCCCTGTATGACTCACTCATAACAATCATGTTATTAATATGTTTTACTTTGTCTAATTCCATAAACATATATTTAGATGGATACGCTGGTATTATTGTATCAAGTTTTATAATTCATTCAGGAATTAAATTAATAAAAGAAACTTTAAATCCCCTTCTTGGAGAAGCTCCAAGTAGATCATTTGTAATAAATCTTGAAAGCAGTATACTAAAATATGAAAATATTTTAGGACTTCATGACCTAATAGTACACAACTATGGACCAAATAAAATTATCGCATCAATACATGCAGAGGTACCATCAAACTTATCTCTAATAAATATTCATAATCTTATAGATATGATTGAAAAAGAAATTGAGCGAAATCTAGGAATACATTTAGTAATCCATATAGATCCTGTAGAAATTCATGATAAAGAAAATTTGGACATTTACAAAAACATATCTTCATTAATTAAAAAGAACATAATTGAGATAAATAATATATTAGATTTTAGAATCCTAAATACTAATGGTAAGGACACAATCTACTTTGAAGTGAAAATGAAGAATGAATTTTACAACAATGACACTACTGATATCATTAAGACCTGTGAAAATTTAGTAAACAAGCATTATCCAGAATTTGATTGCAAAGTTTTTAGAAATAATATAATAAGCTAAGAGTGTTTTCCCTCTTAGCTTGTACTTTAGATATCTAATTCATCTTAAGATGAACAACTCCGTGCATAGCCCTAGTAAGCATTATATATAAAATACTATTCTCAATACCGTTATCAATTACAATGGCATAATCAAATTCAATACCTTTTGAAAAATATACAGTGGTTAAAAATATACCGGAATTATTGTATACTTGATCCTCATTGTTAATAAGTTTTACATAACTAATATTTTTTATCAATTCATAAATTTTATATAAAATTTCCTTATCCCTTACCAATATTCCTATGCTCATATCTTCTCTAGGATCAAAATCATGTATTACATCCCTAATAATTCCCCTTACATTACAAAAATTACATTCTACAACCTTAACTTTTTCTCCATCTCGGATTGAGTTAATACAAATATCATCGATTAAATATTTTTTCGAATAATCAACAATACTCGCCGTCGATCTATATGAATCTATTAAAGATATTTTATTAAGGTTGTTAAACATAGCAGAGCTCTCAACAAAATTCTCCTCGAAACCAATAATACTTTGATTTAAATCACCAACAATTATGTATGAAGAAGCTTTTGTGCATTGCCTTACTACCTCATAGAACATATATGAAAAATCTTGAGCCTCATCTATTACAACCAATCTAAATTCATTTTGTCTATCAGATCCATATAGTCTTAATGAAATATACTTTATCAATATCAAATCTGAAAAATCCAAATCCTTTAGTTTCTTACAAAAAAAACTTTCATAAAAATCCTTATATAATTCATATGGAGATTTTAAGTTTAGACAATTAAATGATGATTTAAATTTATGGAATTCATAAATCAAGTCATATATCTCACTTCTTTTTAACATATCGTAATAATTTATCATGTCTTCCTTGATTATAGCATTTTCATATTTACATATTATCTCGCGAACATACCTATTTCTAAGTTTGTTTATTCTATCAAAAATTTTCTTTCTTATAAGTTTCACCTTAATGCCAAACACTCTAGTCTTAAAAGTTTCTCTAAATAATTTGTTTATTTCACTACCTAATATTATAAGATCATCATTAAAATAAATATCTTTTGATAATTCCATATTTTCTTCTTGGTGCTTTAAAAATTTATCCAATTCTAATTTTACAGAGATACTTCCCTTAATTTTAAATTCTTCTACATAAACAGTATCATTTAAAATTTTCTCCATATGGGTTTCATAGGAACTGAAATTTAAATCTTCATACGTATTTAAATAAATAAAATCTTCCCCTGTAAAACTCTGAATCCCTTCATACTCCCCAAGGGATGGTAGCACAAAAGATATGTACTTCATAAAAATTTTATTCGGACATAAAATCAAAACCCTATTCTTAAAATAATCCCTAAAATTATAAAGCAAATACGCAACCCGATGAAGAGCTATGGAAGTTTTCCCACTACCTGCAATTCCATTAATGACAACAGTCGAATTTCTATCTAATCTAATTATTTTATCTTGATTAGATTGAATAGTTTTCACTATACTTTTAAGTCTATTAGATGATTTAAGAGAGAGCATTTCTTTTAAAAACTCATCCTTAATGTCAATATCTGAGTTAAACATCGATACAATTGATCCATTTTTAATCAAAAATTGCTTTCTCTCAAGAAGGTTAACTTCTACGTTCTCATTAGAAGGAAGAGTATAAGTAAAATTCCCCAACTTCCCCTGATAAAACAATGATGCCACTGGTGTCCTCCAATCAATGATTAGAGGAACTTCATCACCTATATCAAATCCATATGACCCTATATAAAAATCTTCTATCAAAGATTCATTATCCTCTATTTTTATTTTCCCAAAATAAGGACTATTTTTTAAATAAAGAAGTTGTTTAATTTTTTTTTCAACTATATTGAATATTTTTTCATTTCCATAATTTTCATGATCAAAGTATTCAATTACCTTATCATCATCATCTCTGTATTCCTCTATAAATTTTCTTCTATAATTTACAATAGTTTCCGATATTTCTTTACGCCTATATAGATACTCTTTTATTTTCCTATCCAAATGATTAATAACGTTGTCTAAATATTGCTTTTCTATCAAATGTTCATCATTTAAATTCATATTCATTACTTCCTCAATCAAAAAAATAAAGCCATTTCCTAAATTATATCCTTTAAGGATATTTTTTAAAAGAAAATGGCTCTATAAAAATTACTTTAAAAATCTAATTCTGTTAAGTGGATATATAATTACTCTAGCCTCTCCTCTTATGTCCCCAAAATCTATATAAGGTTCGCTCCAATATCTACTATCCAGAGAATTAGCTCTATTATCTCCTAAGAAGAAATACTTACCTTCAGGAACCTTAAACTCCAAATCAAACACTGCAGTTTCATCTTTCTGAACTACATAGGGCTCATCAAGAATTTCTCCATTTATTAAAACTTCACCAGAAGACTTAACGATAACATCATCCCCAGGGAGACCCACAACTCGTTTTATCAAAAGCTCATTAAATTCTTCCGAAAAGAATACCAAAATGTCTCCCCTCTGTATACTCTCGGGTGTATATGTCTTAGTAACAAAAAGTTGATCCTTTACTTTAAGAGTAGGGTACATAGATTCAGACGGTATATAAACCTTAAAAACCAAAAATTTATTAATCAAAAAGGATATAATCAAAGCAGCAACTATGGTTATTACCCACTCAAGTATTGTGGATATAAAACTACCCCTCTTTTTTCTGCGAACCCTTCTACCCTTAGCCCTAACTTTTGTATCAGTATCACATACTGAATCCTTTATTTCCTCTTCGTCTTCTAAAAGATAGGCATACTCATCATTATAATCATCCTGTTTATCTTTTTTGTCATAAAAATCTTCCTCATCAAATATATCCTCTTTACTATCTTTGTCATCTTTATAACTCATATCAAACCTACCTTTCAATTCTTAACATAATGATATTATATTAGATAACAAATCTAATTTAAATATCAACTTTAATTCACTATGTTTTTATCCATCTCCTTTTTCACTAAATCCTTATTAATAGATTCAATATTTAACTCTTTACTATTGAGATCATGTGCCTTTTCGCCCTTCTCATCATAAATCTCCTCAAGCAAATTCTGCAAAGAAAATTTATCATCTGCGGAAGAATCTTTATTCGAAGCTGTAGCTTTGCTCTTAGATATTTTACGTTTTTTATTCAAACTCTCAAATTCTATCTTAATTGAGGAATTTATTTTATTCAAATCTGTGTTAATAGCATTCAATATTTCTTGAGAATCTATGCTATGCTCCTTAATTTTCTTAAACTGATCAATCCTGTCATCAATAGTCTCAAAAAATAATTTCTCTTGCAACTCTTTCTGTTCCTGTTTCTTTTTCTGCTTATTCTTTATAACTTCTCTTATGCTTACTTTCTTACTCATCCCTTGATTTAAATTCAGATCTGGTATCATTCCATCTTTTATTATATCTTCGCCACTTATATCGTAACTTTGAATCTCTTCTACCTCAAAATCTGGAAGAACGTCAAACGGCATAAATGAGTCGTCATTCTCTTTATCTTCCTCAACAACGACCTTAGGAATTTCATAATCTTTTATGTTATCAAAAGGGGATTTGAGTATTTCTTCATCATCCGGCATGCTTTCAAAATATTCTTCAAAATCGACAATTGTCTTAAATTTTTCAAACTCGTTAGACCTAAGATCTATTATAGAATTTATATCTGCATGTTTATCATCTTTCACTCCAAATTCTTTATCATTCTTCTCAATAGATAAATTTTTTTGATCATCCGAAACATTTTTACTAAAATTATCATCTCTAAATTCTCTAAACTCATCTTCTATGCTCTCAAATTTTTCGTTTATCCTTCTTAAAATTTCCTCATCAGTCTGAGTTCTTATATCAATAGATAAATTATCTTCAGAATCCTTTCTATTATCTGAATTTTTATCCGTCTCCTTTTCCTTGAATGTTTCTTCGAAAACGCATATCTCCTTGTCATTATTTAAAATATTATCATTTTTAAATACAACACTTTTCTTTGGCAAATTCCTTCCAAAGTAATTCCTAAGTTTAAATTTTTGTTCATTTGAAATTTTCATTCCATACGCAGGACTTTTAACTACATCCCTTGAGGTCTCAGAATTATTCAAAACATCAACAGACTTTTTGTAATCTAAAAAATCATATTTCAATCCGCTGTTAGGTAACTCGTCAACTAATGTTTTGGCAGAATCCTCAAAGAAAACTTTTCCTGTACGCCTATCAATCATAACTCCTGTTTTTTTATTTCCAACAATTCCCGTTTGATCATCCACCACTAAATATGTATCGTCCCCATCTAGAAAATCCAATAATTCCTCAACATTGTATTTTTGATTATCCATACCTTTGTCATTTTTTTTATTCATAACACAAATTCTACCTTTCAAAAATTATTGAATTAAACAAATCATAAACTTAGAATTATTATTACCCTAAATAAATTTTTTACAAATAGAAAATTTTGTATTACTCTAAACACAATCATTTAAACTAAAATTAAGATAAGAGCTTAAAATTTGCGAAATATACGGAATAAATTATAAGTAAACCCTAATATATAAGATTTTATAAATGATGTTAAAGTTTAAAACAAACTATAGTTTCAACATGATCTGTATTGCAGAACATATCTACTCCTCTGACCTTTGAAACTTTATAACCTATAGATGTAAGTATCTTAGTATCCCTAGCCAATGTAGATACATTACAGGATATATAGACTATTTTCTTACAGTTTATCTCTCTTAATTTAAATAAAATCATTTCATCCACGCCCTTCCGTGGAGGATCTAAAATAGTCACAGTTATACCTACACCTTTTTCAACCAGATCTAAAATTACATCCTCGACTCTTCCATGGATAAATTCAATGTTTTTCACGTTATTTATTAATTTATTCTCCTCTGCATCAATAATGCTTTGCTTAACTTCTTCAACTCCATAGACTTTCTTAACTTTTTTGCTGGAGCATATACCAATAGTTCCAATACCACAATATGCATCTAAGAGTACGTCATTATATCTAAGATCAGCCATTTCGATTGAAGACAAATATAATTTTTCTGCTTGTTTTGTATTTATTTGAAAAAATGACTTACTTTGAATTCTAAAAGTAAAATCACCAATTTTATCTCTTATATATCCATCTCCATATATAACTCTCTCATAATCTCCAAGTATAACATTGGTAATCTTATCATTTACGTTGAGGACAATAGTTTTTATATTTTTATAAGTTGAACATATAAATTCAGTATAGCCACACAAAAACTCTTCATCATCTTTCGTTAATATAACTACAACCATAATTTCATTTGTATTGTATCCCTTACGTATTAATAGATATCTAAATAATCCTTTAACTTCTCCAAATCTACCATGATAATTTTCATCGTAAATTAGTATATCTTTATTTTTTATATATTCTCGAGTTTTATTTAAAATATCATTTGCTTCCTTAAACTGTATATGACAAAATCTCATATCGATAATATTATGACTTTTATTTTCATAGAAACCCGCAACTAAACGTCCATCAATATTACCGAATGGGATCTGAACCTTATTTCTGTATTCATATGGAATAGCCATTCCTTGAAATTTATCAATACATACTTCGGTGATTCCCCCTATCTTTGTTAAAGCATTTCTAATTTTATTTTCTTTAAAAGCAATTTGTTCTCTGTAATCCATGTGCTGAAGATTACATCCACCACATTTCTCATATATATCACAAATAGGAATAACTCTAAATGAGGATACAGAAAGTATTTCGACAATCTCGCCATATCCATAATTTTTATTTAATCTTTTAATAACTACCTCTATAATTTCA
Organism: Anisomitus miae (SeqCode); assembly: GCF_054906395.1. Classification (NCBI taxonomy): domain Bacteria; kingdom Bacillati; phylum Bacillota; class Clostridia; order Eubacteriales; family Clostridiaceae; genus Anisomitus (SeqCode); species Anisomitus miae (SeqCode). The sequence goes on along the minus strand of NZ_JBRACL010000001.1, from coordinate 66,477 downwards.
CCAACTATAGCCTCTGGTATAAATAAAATAAATCCATATATTTTCCCAATTCCATATCCTTTGTGATTATATTTTTCAATCCTTACTATGCATTTAGTTCCCACATCTAATGACAAAGATAAAGCTCCTCTCCTTAAACTTAAAAACAATTAGCATCTATAACCTAGTTATAGATGCTAATGTCTACTGAATCAGTTGCCTAAATTAAAACTAAATCAAAATTTTTTGAAACTTCCCTATAATGATAAAACATATTGTAAAGAATTTTTGTTAATTTTAAATTATATTTTTGTTAATTTTAAATTAATTTTGTATCTTGTGTACCTTTAACATATTTGTATGACCTTCAAAATTAGCTGGAACGCTTGCAGAAATAACTACTAAGTCTCCTTTAGAAAGTTTATACGCTTTTACCGCCTTATCTACAGACAAATCTATCAACATATCCGTATTGTCAACCGTTTCCTTTATTGTTTGAGTATAAACTCCCCAATATATAGATAATATACGTGCAACTTTCTGCGTTTGAGTAATAGAAATAATTGGACACTCTGGTCTAAACTTTGATATAAATCTTGCCGTGGCACCAGATTTAGTACAAGCCAATATAACCTTAGCCCTAACCTCATTAGCTGTAGTACAAGAAAACAAAGCAATTGTAGTTGGAACATCTTTAAATTCTATTTTTAAAAGTCTTTTCCTAAGTTTGCCTTCGTAGTCTATCCCCTTTTCTGTAGTAGTAACTATCTTATCCATCATCTCATAAGCCTCTAGTGGGTATTTCCCATTTGCAGTTTCCCCACTAAGCATCACTGCATCTGTACCATCATGAATAGCATTTGCAACATCAGAAGCTTCCGCTCTCGTAGGTCTTGGATTCCTTATCATAGAATCAAGCATTTGAGTTGCGGTTATTACTACCTTTCCCTTATCATTACATCTATTTATAATATCCTTTTGCCAATACGGAAGATTCTCTATCGGAATCTCAACTCCTAAATCTCCTCTTGCAACCATAATACCATCTGATACATCTATTATTTCATCTAAATTATTTAATCCTTCCTGATTCTCAATTTTAGATATTATCTTTATGTCGTATCCTCCATTTTTATCCAAAAAGGATCTTATCTGTATTACATCATCAGCTTTTCTTATAAACGATGCAGCAACATACTCAACATCTTTACTTATTCCAAAAATCAAATCGTTCTTATCTTTTTCAGTAAGTGCTGGCAATTTAATCTTGGAATTTGGTAAGTTTACTCCTTTATTATTTGAAACCTCACCTGTATTTAAAACAGTACATTTAATTATACCTTCATCTATTTCATCAATTTGAAGTTCTACCAACCCATCATCTATTAATATTCTATTCCCAACTTTTACATCTTTATAGAGATCTTCATAAGTAACCGAACATTTAGTTGAATCCCCAAGAATGTCTTCCTTAGTATAAATCGTAAAACTGCTTCCTTGGGTTAACAAAACCTTCTCAGAAAATTTCTTAGTTCTAATTTCTGGTCCCTTTGTATCTAACATTATCCCTACATTTTTACCATTTTTAGAGCATATATCTCTAACATTATCAATTCTTGATCCATGTTCTTCAAAATCTCCATGTGAAAAGTTAAGCCTAGCTACATTCATACCTCCTTGAATCAATTTTTCTAAAATCTCATATTTTTCACTAGAAGGTCCTATTGTACAAACTATTTTTGTCTTTCTCATAAACCAAACACCCCTTTTTGATACAAAACTATCAAACTAATTTATTAATAAGATCATACAGATCTTTATCAAACTTCTTCTCTACCCGTAATGCATCCTCGATATCCATATCAAATACTAAATTATCCTTTATTCCAACGACTTTTGCACAACATCTATCCTTTAACAGAATATCCACTGCTCTCCTACCCATTAAAGACGCCATGACCCTATCCCTTGCTGTAGGTATTCCTCCACGTTGAATATGTCCAAGCACCGTAGCCCTAGTATCCAAGCCAGTTTCTTCATAAATATATCTTTTAAGCTCATCTGCACTACCAGCACCCTCAGCTAATATTATAAGACTGTGTAATTTATTTTTACTCTTACCATCTAAAATATGCTTACAAAGCTCTTCCCTATTGAAAGGATACTCTGGTACAATAACGGCTTCAGCCCCTCCAGCAAGAGCAGAATACAAGGCTAAATCCCCGCAGTTCCTTCCCATAACTTCAACTATACTAACCCTTTCATGCGAACTAGATGTATCCCTAAGTTTCCTAACAGAATCTAGTATTGTATTTAAAGCAGTGTCAAAACCTATAGTATAATCTGTATAGGGTAAATCATTATCGATCGTACCTGGTATACCAACGGTTGATATACCTAGCTTTGATAACAATTGTGCACCCATGAAAGATCCATCCCCACCAACAACAACTAATCCTTCTACTCCTTTACTCTTTAGTATATTAAAAGCCTGTTTTCTAACTTCCTCATGTTTAAATTCCAGACATCTAGCTGTTTTTAAAAATGTTCCTCCCCTGTCTATTATATCCGATACAGAACGCCTATTTAGAATCTCTATTTCTTCATGCAAAACCCCATGATATCCTCTATGTATGCCTAAAACTTCCGTTCCAATACTTAAAGCATACCTAACAACCGACCTAACAGCTGCATTCATTCCTGGAGCATCTCCTCCACTCGTAAGAACTGCTATTCTCTTCATAGACAAACACCTTCCATTTCCCATTATTTATTCATAAAAACTATTCTTACAAATTCTTGAGAAAATAGTTTATTTAACTTGCAAATAGAATCATCATTTAAAGTTACATTATAATTATCATTCAATTTAAAACTTTTCTTTGTGTCTAATAAATAAAAAAATATACCTGTATTCCCTTTATTTTCATGCGACAATGTTCTTATTTTAACAAATGAACTTTCAATATCATTCACACTTTTAACTAATACATACAATTTAAATCGCTCACCTTCATCAATTCCCAATATATTATTGACTATAACTTTCACATCATCTCCATCTCTTTTTAACACACCTTTTATTATAACAATATTATCGTTATTTATTAAATAATTAAATTTATCATACACCTTAGGAAAAACTACACACTCAATAGAAAAATATCTATCTTCTAAATAAAAAACAGACATCATAGAATTATTTTTTGTTACTATTTTTCTTAAATCTCTTACAATTCCTCCTATAACAATATTCTCTTCCTTCATTAAATTTTCTTCTATTTCTTTATAATAAGTTATGGAACCTGTAGAAATTTTATTTATTAATTCAATATATTTATCAGTTGGATGGCCTGATATATACAAACCTAAAACCTCTTTTTCAAATACTAGATTTTTATCATAATCATCTTGTAAATAGTTACTTTTGTCAGCACTTAATGCACTATTATTATCAATCATGTTAAATAAACTTATCTGTCCTTCAATATTTTTTTTAATCTCTAAATTCATACCATCAATTATTTTCTCAAAACTACATAAAAGCTGAACCCTAGGAACATCAAATACATCTAAAGCTCCAGATTTTATAATACATTCAATAGACTTTTTATTAATAGAATTTTTAATACATGCTCTGAAAAAGTCATATTCATTTTTGAATTTTCCATATTTTTCTCTATAATAAACAATTTTTTCACAAACATTCAATCCTAAATTTTTAATTGCAGATAGACCAAAAAATATATCCTCTCCGTCCACAATAAAATATTTATCACTGTTATTAATACATGGAGGATGTATATTTATATTCAATGCATTTCCAAATCTTATATACTCACAAACCTTATCTGTATTGCTTATAAAACTATTCAATAATGCACATATATACTCACTTTTATAATATTTCATTAAGTAAGCCGTTTCATATGCCACAACTGCATATGCAGCAGCATGACTTTTATTAAATGCATACGACGCAAAATGGACCATTTGATCAAAAATCTTGTGTGCAATTTCTTCTTTTATTCCCTTTTTTATGCATCCTGGTATACTCTCTTCTCCATCTTCAAATACCCCGTAAACAAAATTTTTCCTCTCTTTTTCCATTTCCTCATATCTCTTTTTAGCCATAACTCTCCTGACTAAATCACTTCTGCCAAGGGAGTATCCAGATAACTTTTGTACTATTTCCATTACCTGCTCTTGATAAACTATAACACCATATGTAACGTTTAAAATACTTCTTAGTTCCTCTGTCAAATATTCTATATCATTAGGTGAATTCTTATTTTTTATGTAATTTGGTATCTCATCCATAGGTCCTGGTCTGTATAAACTTATTCCTGCTATTATATCTTCGAGAGAATTAGGTTTTAAATCCTTCATGAAACTTGTCATGCCATGAGACTCAAGTTGAAAAACTCCACAAGTGTTTCCATCACTTAACATCTTAAAAACTCTCTTATCATTAAAATCTATTTTGTCTAAATCGACAGCTACCTTTTTATTCTTCTCGATTATTTTTATGCAGTCATTTATAACTGTCAAAGTTCTTAGTCCTAAAAAATCCATTTTTAAAAGACCAATTTCTTCAAGATTAGACATGGTAAATTGGGTAACAAGCATATTCTCATTTTGCTGTACAGGAACTAAATTTGTTAAATCTTCAGGACTTATAATAACACCTGCTGCATGAATAGAAGTGTGTCTCGGAAGACCTTCAAGTTTTTTCGATACATCTATTAATTTCCTAACTCTGTCATTATGTTTATACATATCGTTTAATTCTTTATTATACAAAAGCGCTAAATCAATAGTTATATTTAACATATTAGGTATCATTTTAGCTATCTTATCAACTTCTCCATAACTATAATCCATGGCTCTCCCTACATCTCTAATACAAGCCTTTGCAGCCATTGTACCAAATGTTATTATATGAGATACATTATTTTTACCATACTTACCTGAAACATACTCGATTACTTCCTGCCTTCTTTCATTACAAAAATCCGAATCTATATCTGGCATAGAAATTCTTTCAGGATTCAAAAACCTCTCAAAAATCAATCCATATCTTATAGGATCTATTTTCGTGATATTTAAAACATAAGCAACTATAGAACCTGCAACGCTCCCTCTACCTGGTCCTGTCGGTATTTGATTTTCATTAGAAAATTTTATAAAATCCCAAACTATTAAAAAATAATCTACAAACCCCATAGAGTTTATAAGATCCAATTCATACATCAGGCGTTTTTTCAAAACTTCTTTTGCACTATTTGTATTTTCATCAATTTCCACAAATAAACTTTTAATCTCAGAATCGTTTAAAATATCTACATTGTTAAATTTAATTTTCTCATATTCAAATTCTTTGTATTTAGATATTAGACCTAAATAACACAATCGTTTTAAATATTCAAATCTATCTAAGTTATTATCCATCACATATTTGGGAGCTAAATTCTTTCCAAACTCATATTCAAAATTACACTTTTCGCTTATTTTTACCGTATTCTTTAAAGCATCCTCGTGCATACTAAACAACTCATTCATCTCTTCCTTGGATTTTAAATAAAACTCTTGTCCTTCATATTTCATCCTATTTGTTTGTTGTATATTTGAAGAGGTCTGTATGCATATTAAGACATCATGTGACTCCGAATCACTCTTCTCTATGTAATGAACATCATTCGTCGCAACAAGATCTACTGAAAATTCTTTGGAAAATTCAACAAGAAATTTATTTACTTTTAGCTGATTGGGGATACCATGGTTTTGGAGCTCTAAATAAAAATCTTCTCCGAAGATATCCTTATATGTACACACTAGCTTCTTCGCATTTTCAATATCATCTCTAAGTATATACTTAGAGATTCCTCCGCTTAAACAAGCACTTAACGCAATCAATCCTTCAGAATATTCCCTTAAAATCTCAATATCAACTCTTGGTTTATAATAAAATCCTTCTAAAAATGAAGTACTAACTATCTTCAAAAGATTCTTATATCCAACTTCATTTTTTACAAGCAAAACTAAATGAGTTATAAAGTTGTCCTTATCTACATTTTTTATATGCATAGATTTATTAGCTACATAAATTTCACATCCTATAATAGGCTTAATTCCATATTGTTTACAAATTTTATAAAATTCAATGCACCCGTACATAACACCATGATCTGTTATAGCAATGGATTTCATATCAAGCTCTTTTGCTTTACTCACCAAATCTCTAATTTTACAAGACGAATCTAATAAACTAAATTCCGTATGGACATGTAAATGCACAAAATCATTCATAAAAATCTACATCCTTATCTTCACACTAACGAATTGATTTTATCACAAAAACTTTAAAATCCTAAATGATTTTTCATTTAGGATTTTAAGGTTTTTTAAGTCTCGAAATTTACATTATATTTCTCCATCCACATATTTAATTGAATCAAGTATGCTATTAATTGAGGACCTCTCATAAGTTGTCCAAACCAAGGTTTATTATAAGACATGCCTCTACTATCAACGAGTTCTTTAATATTTTTTTCATTTATCAACTCAAATATTGGATTTGATTTATCGCTCAATATGCTTTTCATCTTTTCACAAACCAAATCAGTATACAAACTACTCTGTGTTTTGGGATATGGACTCTTCTTTCTATCAACTATCGCATTAGGTAAAAATTTCCTTGAAGCCTCTCTAAGTATACCTTTTTCCCTCATATTAAAAAATTTAATTCTACTAGGTATATTATAAGCATACTCAACAAGATTTTTATCTGCAAATGGTACTCTTATTTCTATACTATTAGCCATGCTCATCCTGTCTTTTCTATTCAAGAGAGTTACCATAAACCACTTTATATTTAATAATGTCATCCTCCTAATAGCAATATCAGATTCAGAATCACTATCAAGGTAACTAAAATTTTTAAAAGTTTCATCAAATCTATATTTAATATAAGAATCAAAGTCCATTTCATTAACAAAACCATTAAAGAGTTTTTTGCGTTCTCCAGAAAATCTACTCCAAGGAAATGTTTTCATATTTAAGTCTACCTTATCTAAGTACCAAGGATATCCTCCAAATATTTCATCTGCACACTCACCAGAAAACCCAACGGTTCCATAATTTTTAACTTCCCTGCAAAACAAATAAAGGGAGGAATCAATATCTGCCATTGTAGGAATATCGCTTGCAATCAACGAATCCTCAAGAAAATAGAACAAATCTTGATTATTTATAACTATAATTCTATTGTTAGACTTTATTTTATCATTTATAATCTTTACAAATTCTTTATCTCCATTAATTTCAAATTCATTACTTTTAAAGTCCTTATCATAATCAACATAATCTACAGTGAATGTATCCAGTATTTCACCTTTTTTACCAAGCTCATTACACAAAACAGAACATATTAGAGATGAATCAATTCCACCAGATAAAAATCCGAATATCTTTCTATCTGATATCATTTGATTTTTTATAATTTCCTCCAACAATTCTATTAACCTCTCACTAGTATCGGCAACACTTAACTTATGTTCATATGCCTTTACTCTCCAATATTCTCTGATATGAATTTCATTTTTAGAAACTATTAAATAGTGAGCAGGAGGAACTTCCTTTATATCTTTAAAAATTCCTTGTCCTGGACTTCTACTAGGTCCTAAACTCAAAATATCAAGTAACCCTTCCTTTGAAACTACACTTGTAACCATAGGATGTCTGAGCAACGCTTTAATTTCAGATGCAAATATAAAATAGTCATCCTTTGTGGAATAAAAAAGAGGCTTAACACCCAAATGGTCTCGAGCCGCAAATATGTTTTGTTTTTGTTCATCGAATATAGCAAACGCAAAAATGCCATTTAATAAATTCACGCAATCCTCTTTATAATGTATATAACTAAAAAGAATTATTTCCGTATCAGAATAACTACTAAAATCATATCCTTCTTTGATTAATTTATCCTTTAAGTATTTAGTATTGTAAATTTCACCATTATACACAATTGTATATTTGAATCCATTATGAACTCTCGTCATAGGCTGACTTCCACCGATAGGATCTACAATTGAAAGCCTTCTGTGAGCAAAAATCACATTTTTATTTCTATAATAATTATGACTATCTGGTCCTCTGTGAATTAAAGACTTACTCATACAAACTATATAATTAAACTCATCGTCAATATCCTTTTTAAAATTAGAAAATCCAGTTATTCCACACATAAATAACCTCTCTCATATTAAATTTGTATATACTAATATTTTATATTATGGTTTCATAATTTTTTTGATACTATAAAATAAAATTTCGCCTTTTTGAAACAAACTATAATGGATTGTATGATAAGTATTTGATATGACCATAAACAAGTGCTATTACTCTGCTCGATGAAATTAAAAAACAATGGGTATTTAGCTTATTAAACTAAATACCCATTACTACATTTGTCAATTCCCTCAACAAATGCTATATAACTGTAGTTTTACTACTTTTTCAAGAACAAACCGCATCGAAACATTCTGTACCTTTTCAAAATAAATCTTACTACTCGCTATTTATACTCATATATGTATCTATCTATAAAATCCAAGTTTACATCTTTAAATAAAGTCCAAACTTCTCTATGCTCAATATAATTACCACAAGATAAATTATACAGAACTGAATTAGATATCATTTGTATGCTGTCTCTAGAGATAAATGCCTCATAAACGCATCCATTGTTGGGATACCCTAATTTTTCAGATTGTATATCAAACTCCTTAACAAACATCTCTCTATCGCTATAATACAGAGCATAATGTAAACTGTCATTAAAACCTATCCTAAAATCTTTTATATTATCTTCACAAGTTTTCATAGCAACGTATCTTTCTCCAAAATATACTCTGGAATCCTTCAAATTCGAATAAGGCCAAAGCACAAAACACGACCTAGGTAAATTCATATTGCCACTTTTGCATATGGGAATAATTTGTATACCTTCCCTATTCATTGATGTGACGCCAGATATGGATACGTCGATATCAAATAAATTTAAAGAATAAACTCTATGTAATACAACTATCTTAGATGACTCAAATTCAAAATATACTTCCATAACCCTCTGAGTTTTAGTATCACTTTCAACAGCTTGTATAAACCTTACTCCATGTGGAATTAATTCATATTTAACTTCCCCATCATTTGATACCAATAAACTTTTACTATTAGTCGCATACTCTAATGTATGACCACCTATACCTATATTAATCTCCTCATCTAAATTACTAAGAATTTCACTTTCTTTGAAATGATTTTTGCCCCCAATATATCCATATTTGGCAATCCTAAGTCCATATTCAATAGTTACAATAATCTCAACCACATCATTTGCTATCCTCAAACACTTTCCATAATTCCTATAACTTATCTCCAAAATATTCAATTTATCCATAAAAACTCCCACGTGATTTAAAATATAAATCATATACTAACTATTCTAAAAGTCACACACTTACACAAATTTATCTTCTAAGTTTACCAGCTATTTGTTCAATTTTTTTAAGTCTATGAGATACACCGGATTTACCTATAGGGGGAATCAAAAATTTTCCCAAGTCCTTAAGCGACATTTCCTTATGCTTAAGTCTAATCTCCGCAATCTCTCTCAAATTTTTAGGCAATTTATTCATACCAATAACTTCGTCTATGAGCATAATTGCTTGAACATGTCTAACCGACGCTATTATCATTTTATCTTCATTAGCCTCAATGCAATTCTTAATCCTATTTTTGTTGTTACTATATTCTTTTTTAACTCTGATATCTTCAAATTCCAGAACTGCATTGTGAGCTCCCATAATACTAAATACTTTAGAAATATTATCAGATTCTTTGATATAAACTGTATAACACTTTTTTCTCTTTATAATTTTACTATTTAAACCGTATTGGTTCAAGTAACCCATAAAATTCACACCTAAGTTCTCATCTTGAAAAACAAACTCAAGATGATAACCCTTTTGAGGATTACTCACACTACCACATACAAGAAAGATTCCCTTTATAAAACTCTTACCATCAATTAAACTACCAACATTTTCCATATTTAACGTACTTAATTCTACTAATGCACTGAGAAAAAAATCTCTAACATTAGAGCAAACTTCAAAAACATATTTGCTATCTTCTGAAAAGTAATTGCATCCATTACTATATAAAATATTTTCTTTATTTATATGCTCAGAAAAAATTCTCTCAATGTATTTTACTATATTCTTATTTTCACTTTCAATTCTAAAATATATCTCATGTACACCTCGTGTCATAAATACATCTAAAACATTCAAAATAGCTACAACTTCACCTAATGCATTATTATAAAATTTTGGAATACAATCATAAAGTTCATTTTTCACATTGGATGAAAATGTCATAAAATATCACCTTAATCATTCAAAAATACAAATTAGAGTTTATGATATCTTTCACTATACATGCAAGTTTATTATGATCATGACGTATAAGATTGTTCTCTAACTTTACCAAATCATCTTTAACAACAACTATATTTAATTTACTTAATTTGATATAATCACAAACCACTTGTTCTGAATTATTACACTCATACTTTCCCAAGATATCTTCATCTAACACTCTATCATTAGCTATCACATAATCAATACTGGAAATATTGGTATTCCTGAATATAGCATCGACATGGTCAGACAACGTATAACCATCTGTTTCACCAGGTTGAGTCATTATATTTGATATATAAACCTTCAATCCCCTACTTTTATTTAACGCATCACACATTTCTTTTATTTTTAAATTAGGTAGAATACTTGTATAAAGGCTTCCAGGACCTAATATAATTATATCAGCATTTAAAACTTCATTAACACAATCCTTCAGAGGTTTTATAATATCTGGGACTATAAATATGTTTTTTATACCCGTATTTTTTTTCAGTACCTCACAAGGTATTTTAGACTCACCTTCGACGAAGGTACCGTCAAGAAGTTCTGCCTTTATAATCATATCTTCCGTAGTAACCGGCAATACCTTTCCTGTTATTGCAAGAACCTCACTAGTTTTCTTAATTGCATCTTCAAAATTACCTGTAATTCCAATCATTGCAGCTATAAAGAGATTACCAAAATTTTGATTCTTAAGATTACCTTCCGTAAATCTATATCTCAAAAGTTCCTTCATTATAGGTTCAGTATTGGCTAAAGATATTAAACAACTTCTTATATCACCCGGAGGAAGTATTCCAAGCTCATCCCTCAACACACCAGAACCACCTCCATCGTCAGCAACCGTAACAATAGCCACTACATCGCTCGTTATCTTTTTTAATCCTCTCAAAATATTTGATATTCCAGTTCCCCCACCAATAACTACAATTTTAAACTCATTATCTAAATTACTAACTAAATCCACTTAAAGTCTCCCAAAATAATTATAAGTTTCTTTCTAGATCTCGATGTTCAATTATCAACTTATACTTTCCACATTTCTCCAGATATGAATAAATTTCTTGAGATATAACAACCGATCTATGCTTACCACCAGTACAACCTATACCTATAACCAAATGTTTCCTACCTTCCTTTACGTAGTTCGGTAATAAAAACTCTACTAAATCATACACCTTGTTCAAAAAAATACTCGATGTTTCTTTACTTAAAACAAATTCTCTTATATTATTATCCAATCCACAAAAGTCCTTCAGATCAGGTTTATAGAATGGATTTTCTATAAACCTAACGTCGAAAGTCAAATCACACTCTATAGGTATACCATATTTGTACCCAAATGATATTACCTCTATTATAAAGGTATCATCAATATACTCACCTAATATAAATTGCTTTACTCTCTCCTTTAATTCCCTAACCTTTAAATTCGAAGTATCTATAACTAAGTTTGATCTATTTTTTAAAAACTCAATCTTACTACGCTCTTTTAAAATACCATTGAGAATTTTACCATCATAAGACAAAGGATGCAATCTACGTGTCTCTTTAAATCTCCTGACCAAAACCTCATTTGAACAATCGAGAAATAGTATCCTACAATCTATAAAATTAACTCTAAACCATTCTAAAATATTATCTATGTAATCAAAAAACTGCCTCCCCCGTATGTCTGTAACAAAAGCTGCCTTAGTAACATTCCCATTAGCTTGTTTGCAAATTTCTCCAAATTTTTGCACAAATTGTAATGGCATATTATCAACACAAAAATATCCTAAATCTTCTATAACTCGTATGACTTCTGTTTTACCAGCACCTGACAGCCCAGTCACTATTACAAATTCCACTCGATTTAGTCCTCCCCCACAATTTTAACTTCAAGCTCCAATTTAACTTTAAATACATCATAAACCTTACATCTAACTATATCAATTAATTCCAAAATTTCCTTTGAATTAGCTCCTGACTTATTTATTATAAATCCACAATGTTTATCAGAAACCATAACATTCTTGTGCGTATATCCCCTAAGTCCTGAATCTTGTATAAGTTTACTCGCAAAATATCCGTTAGGTCTTTTAAACACACTCCCTGCTGAAGGATACTCAAGAGGCTGCTTTAGATTTCTCTTATACATGAGATCATCAATATTTTTCCTTATCTCACATTTATTACCTAACTCAAGTATTATATCACAACTAATTATGAAATAATCTATACCAAATATTATGGTTTTTCTGTAACCAAATTCTATACCATCTCTATGGACAGAATGAATATTACCCATCGAATCAATAACCTTAACTTTATGTACAACATCACCAATTTCCCCTCCATAGGCCCCTGCATTCATGATTATACCCCCACCTATAGTTCCAGGTATACCACAAGCAAACTCAAATCCCTTTAGTGAGTTTTCACAAGCGACATTAGAAATATCACATAGTTTTGTTCCTGCATCAACACTTATAATATTTTCATTGACTGATATATTATTTAATTTTGTTAAATTTATGACTATGCCCCTGATCCCACCGTCTTTAACTATAATATTGGAACCGAGCCCCAATATAAAATATGGTATATTCTCCGATATAACTTTTTTTATAATACTTACAAATTCAAACTCAGTTTCCGGAAATACCATTATATCACATGGTCCCCCAGTCTTAAATGTTGTATGATTTGCCATTAGCTCATTTTCTCTGATATTATCATCTTTTAAAAATTCTTTCAGAAAACGTACTAAATTTCTACATTTGTCTTCCATACCTAATGTACTCTCCTAACCAATTTATTTATTATTTTTAAAAAATTCTATAAGAGAATAACTGGACCTTATATCCATACTTGGAACCTTCATAAGTTCCTCTAAAGATGCATTTTTTATGGAGTCAATATTTTTAAAATACAGTAATAGCTCTTTCCTTCTTTTGCTACCTATATTGGGAATCTCACTTAATATAGATGCAAACCCTCTCTTATCCCTAAGAGTTCTGTGATATGCCACCGCATATCTATGCACTTCATCTTGCACTCTAGTTATAAACTTCATTACAATTGAATTTATATTTACGTCTATTTCTACATTCTTATATATAATTCCCCGTGTTCTATGTTTATCATCCTTAACCATACCACAAACTGGAATATTTAAATCCATTTCATTAAATAATTCTTCAATTACATTAACGTGTCCTCGTCCACCATCTATCAAAACTAAATCCGGAAAAATATGAAACTTACCCACTTTATCTTGAATTTCCTGTTCATTTATACAATTCGCTTCCTTAATACCTCTATAAAATCTTCTATATACAACTTGTTTAATACTTTCATAATCATTACTTCTATCAACATTATTTATCCTAAATCTTCTATATTCAGTATTGTGCGGCAATCCATTAGTAAAAACTACCATACTACCTACAGAATCAAAACCCATAATATTGGATACATCATATGCTTCTATTCTATGTAAGTTAGATCTTATATTTAAAATATTTGCTAATTCACTTAAATATTCATTGTTGTTATCAATAAAATTACTTATTTTTCGAAGACTAAATCTTTTAAGCATCATCTTAGCATTTACACCAACTAAATCATATAATTTTTTCTTATCACCTTTTTTAGGAGTTATAAATTTAACCTTCTTTCCTGACCTTATATTCATCCATTTTTCAATATTATCTCTATCAAAAAAGTTTGGACAATATATATAGTTAGGTATTTTAGCAGTACCTCCATAAAAACTTTTTATAAATTGTCCTGTCATAATCTCCAACGTGTCATCCTTTACATTCTCTAATATAAAATGATCTCTTCCAACTACCCTGCCATCTCTGACAAAAAAGACTTGTACACAAGCATAATTACCATCCTTAAATATATTAATATAATCCTCCAATCCATAGTTACCTAAAAATATCCTCTGCTTCTCAAAAACTGAACTTATATTAAAAATTTTTTCTCTAACTAATATAGCTTTTTCATAGTCTAAATTCTCAGAATAAAAATTCATTTGTTCCTCTAAATTTTTTATTAACTTATGTTTATTTTTACCTGATAAAACATCTATAACATCTTTAACAATTTTACCATAGTCTTTCTTAGATATGAGATTATAACAAGGTGCATCACATTTTTTAATCTGGTAGTAAACACATGGTTTACAAGATATAACTCCACTTTTTATTAATATCTTACAACTTCTAATAGAGAATATATTTTTTATCGTATTTATGATATCATTTACCGCACTACCAGATGCGAATGGTCCAAAATACAAATTTCCATCCTTTACATAATTTTTAGTTGAAAATACTCTAGGAAAATCTTCATTCGTAGTCACCTTTATAAAAGGGTAAGTTTTATCATCTTTTAAAAGAATATTATATCGGGGAGTATACTTTTTTATTAAATTATTTTCAAGTATTAATGCCTCAACCTCATTTTGTGTAATTATATACTCAAACTCGCTAATGTTATTCACTAGAACCTTAGTTTTTTCACTATGACTTTGAAAGTTTTGAAAATACTGAGACACTCTCCTCTTCAAATCCTTAGCTTTACCAACATATATAATTTTAGACTCAAAATCTTTCATCATATACACACCTGGTAAATTAGGCAAAATACTAATGTTATACTTTATATCAAACATCTTATACCTCCCAAAAATCTTTTAAGATCTAATTTAATAAATCAATATCTTTTTTCATCACCTCATCAACTATGTTTTAAGTTATATTCCTTCCCTCTCTACCGTACTCAACTATAACAGCTAGGGAAAAACCCAAGAATAAGAACTGTCATCCAAACCGTCTTTTTTATGATCTTATATGCCTATTTCACCATATATACTCATTTACATTGACTTAACAATGTGAAATAAATTATTAGTAACAATACACTCTCATATAAGATTCTATATTTTCTTCGATATACCATTCTCACGACCCTAATCAAATCTTGAGATTTGAACTTTTTTAACGTATTTCCTTTATAATCTAAAGTATCCAAAAAAAATTAATAATATAAGGAATATTCAAAATTTAATCATTAACAATACCACTTGAAACCATAATAATCAAAATAAGAATGAACATTAACGGTAACTGAATTATTTACAATTTATGCTTGTAACACAACTTCACTATCCCTAATTTCTGAAAAGTAACTTCTCGAAATCCTTATTCCATCTAAGGTTATATCTTTATTAAAATAAAACTTTTTATTATATTCTTTCATTTTTATGGAAAACAGCATTAAAAAATGTCTTACTGGAACCAGTAAGACATTTCTCAATATTAATGTATTCATCTACATTTTCCAATTCTTAGTTCCCTAAATTTTCATTATCGTTGAAAACTTTCCATAATAAAATAGACCTCTAACTATATTTCAACCGTTGCTGAAATTATAATTTTAAAAATTGATTCTAGGACATACATAACCTTTGTAGATCTACTTTTAAAAAGAGAATCTTTACTTTTATAAACTTCCTTCTAAATATTATTTACGCAATTGAAATCAAAAAAGTTTGTTAATCACGGACTATATCCATCTCATAAAAAGATTTAAAATCAAAATTGCTCTTTTTTATTACTCCATAAAATGAAGTGACCATATTCTTGGATGTGTATATGTATAAACTTGATACTCGCATCTAATAAATTATTATAATTTAAAAATTTTCAAAAAACTCGATAAAAAAACTCTCTAGATTACTTAATATATTTATCCATATCTTTCAACTCCAAACATGCTTTGTATTCCACTATAATATCCTGTGGAGCACAAAATATTCCCCATAATTTTCTTATTTATCACTGACATCATCAGTGCATATTAAAATCTTATACTCTTATAATTACTTAACCTCCTACATATTTGTTTTTACACAATCTTCTATTTATTCCATATTTGGAATAGTTATCACATTCGAATATTAAAAAATATAATAAAGAGGATAAATTAATTAAAAATACTGTTTAAAGTATAATTAGAATCATTTTTATATTTTTATCTATGAAGTCGTATTTTTTTAAAATTTTTTTGAGTTCCATCAAACATTATAAACATACTTACAATAAAACTACTCTCGTAACTAATAAAAGCTAACGTTACACCAATTAAAGGCAACAAATTTAAAATTAATTCCTCCAAGTGTCAAAAATATTTTGCTAAAATCAATAAAACTGACTCCAAATAATAGCGAATGCTCTTTAAATTTATAAAATGAATATACTACAATCATAAAAACTCTAAATTTAAATATACAATGTAGTGATACATTAATAACTTCAAATTACTGAACTATTGATGTAAATATATAATCTATATGATTAATTTAGGTACAAATTCTAAGTCCTCTCTATAAAAATTTTTCCCAACTCCTAGGAAAAAAGTTGAAGAATTTTACAAGATTTAACACATGTATCTAATTTATGATTTAACCAATACATAACTATAATCATCACATATTAAAACTTTAAATATTGAAAACTCAAAAATATATATTAATATTTTGAAATCTCCGTACAGTACATAAATATAAGTATGTTAACTATAACCTACTGTACCTAAGTCACTCTGTAAAAAACAGAAATGTTATCAAAAAAAACAAATATAATCATATATTTATTTTTGGTATTTCAAATATTGATATAGAATATAGGACCGAAAATTTTTTATAAATTCAGATAGCTGAAATGTAATTTCAGCTAATGATATATCACTTTAAAATCCATTTACATAGCTTCCAATTAAAAAGACAAAATTATAAAAACTAAATAGTGTAGTCAAATATACTTAATGAGTATCATTATAAAAATAAATATATGAGCATCATAAATAATAATTTATTATCTATAAATCTTGTCACTAAAAATATGTTTAATAAATAATGCAAATAAACTTTGATTCCAATTCTAAGACCATATTAATTTAATTTATCAAATTTATATAAATATTTCCTTAAATATTTACCAGTATAAGATTTATCCACCAAACAAATTTCTTCAGGTGTTCCTAAGGCTACCACATTCCCTCCATCAACACCTCCTTCAGGACCCAAATCTATTATATAATCTGCATTTTTTATGACATCCAAATTATGTTCAATCACAATCACTGTGTTCCCACTGTCAACTAGAATTTTAAATATATCGATCAATTTACTGACATCATAAACATGAAGACCTGTTGTAGGCTCATCTAATACATATAAGGTTCTCCCAGTTCCCTTTTTACATAACTCATTAGCTAATTTAACACGTTGTGCCTCTCCTCCTGACAAGGTTGTAGAACTTTGTCCAAGTCTTATATAAGATAACCCTACATCTTCTAATTTCTGTATTCTGTTATGTATTCTAGGTATACTCTTAAAAAATTCTAATGCATCAGATACAGTCATATTAAGCACATCAGATATATTCTTACCCTTATACCTAACTTCTAAAATCTCTTTATTATATCTAGTACCCTTACAAACTTCACAAGTAATATATATATCAGATAAAAACTGCATTTCTATTTTTATCACTCCATCACCTTGACAAAATTCACACCTACCTCCCTTAACATTAAAGCTAAATCTACCAGGCTTATATCCTCTAATCTTTGAATCATTTGTATTTGAAAATAATTCTCTAATAATATCAAAAACACCTATATACGTTGCAGGATTTGACCTTGGAGTTCTTCCTATCGGGGATTGATCTATATCAATAATTTTATCTATATTTTCAATACCCTCTATTCTTTTAAATTCATTCGATTTCACTTTACTCAAAGATATATGCTCATTTAATCCTTTATACAGTATTTCATTTACAAAAGTGCTTTTACCTGATCCTGAAACACCTGTAACCAAAGTTAAAGTTCCCAACGGTATTTTAACTGATATATTTTTCAGGTTATTTTTTTCAGCACCAATTATTTTTATATAATTTCCATTACCTAACCTTCTTTCTTTTGGAACTTTTATTACACTTTCGCCTCTTAAATAAGAACCCGTAACGGAATCTTTACATTTCAAAATTCCATTATAATCACCTTGGTACACTATATTTCCACCATGTTCACCAGCATATTTACCTACATCTACTATAAAATCAGCCTCTCTTATAGTATCTTCATCGTGTTCAACAACAACTACAGTATTGCCAATGTCTCTAAGATTTTTAAGTGTTTCAATCAACATATCATTATCCCTTTGATGTAGACCTATACTAGGTTCATCCAAAACATACAATACTCCAACAAGACTTGAACCTATTTGAGTAGCCAATCTTATACGCTGAGATTCTCCACCTGATAAAGTTGATGCAGTCCTAGCCAAATTGAGATATGATAATCCGACACCGTTTAAAAATAATAGCCTCTTGGTAATTTCATTCAATATCGGCTTTGCAATAATAAAATCTTTATCACTTAATTTTAAATTATCGAAAAATTTAAGGGAATCACTAACACTCATACAAGTAAGCTCATAAATATTAATTCCTCCAAATTTAACTGATAGAATCTCAGGTCTAAGTCTAGCACCTTTACAACTTTGACAAAACTTGTTAATCATATATTTTTCAATATCTCGCTTTATGTAATCAGAACTGCTTTCATTATATCGCTTCTTAAGATTATTAACTAATCCTTCAAATTTATGTTTATATGTATTTTCTATATCTTCACGAATATACTTCACAAAAATATAATCTTCAATACCAAATAATATTTTCTCCTTTGTATCTTCATCTATATCCTTAAACGGCGTCTCTAAAGAAAATGATAATTTTTCACTCAATGCCTTAAATACACTTAAATTCCAACTCCCCTCCCTAAAAGAATTTTCTCCAAATATCTTTATTGCACCATTTAAAATAGAAAGTTCATCATTTTCGATAATTAACTTGGAATCTATCTCAAATTTTACACCCATCCCATCACAATCATTGCACTTTCCAAATGGTGCGTTGAATGAAAAACTTCTAGGCTCAATCTGATCCACACTAACTTGACAATCTACACAAGAAAATTTTTCGGAAAATAGCATCTCTTCCTTACCTATAACATCTACTAAAACAATCCCATCTGAAAATCTTAAACTAGTTTCCACAGACTCAAATATTCTACTCCTATAAGATGCCTTAATAGAAATTCTATCTACTACTATATCTATAAAATGTTTTTTATTTTTATCAATATGTATATCATCACTCGATAAGTCATAAACCTTACTATCAATACGAACTCTCATAAACCCCTGTTTTCTTATGTTTTCTATTAACTTTTCATGCTTTCCCCTCTTATTTCTAATAATCGGACAAAGTATCTGTATTTTTACACCTTCACCAATATCTAAAATGCTATCTACAATTTGATCTATCGTTTGACGTCTAATCTCTCTGCCACATTTATAACAGTGTAAAATACCTACTCTCGAATATAGCAATCTTAAATAATCATATATCTCAGTCACCGTACCAACTGTAGATCTTGGATTTTTCGATTTTGTTTTTTGATCTATAGCTATAGCCGGAGATAACCCAGTTATATTATCAACATCGGGTTTATTCATTTGACCTAAAAACTGTCTTGCATATGTAGATAAAGATTCAACATATCTTCTCTGCCCCTCAGCATACAACGTATCAAAAGCAAGAGAAGTTTTCCCAGATCCTGAAACACCTGTGAATACGATAAGTTTATTTCTGGGAAATTTAACATTGCAATTTTTTAAATTATTGACTCTAGCTCCTTTTATTTCAATATAATCCATAAAAAATCACCTTAAAATCAAAATATAGATTCCCTTATTTCTTTTATAGTATCTCTTATTCTCATAGCATTTTCAAAATCTAAATTTTTAGCATACTCTTTCATGTCTTTTTCCAATTTTTTAATTAAACTAACCTTATCTTTGAAATCCTCCGGAATTTCTACTTTAAATTTATCTTTTTTACCTTTACCGTCATATTTAGAAACCTTAGTAGCTTGTATAACATCCCTTATTCCCTTAACTATAGTTTTAGGTATAATATTATTTTTACTATTATACTCAATCTGAATATCACGTCTTCTCCTTGTTTCATCTATAGTTATTTTCATTGACTTCGTAATAATATCACCATACATTATAACTTTACTCTCTGAATTTCTAGCGGCACGTCCAACAGTTTGTATTAAGCTACTTTCAGATCTTAAAAAACCCTCTTTATCTGCATCTAATATGGCAACTAAAGTAACTTCTGGAATGTCTAATCCTTCCCTGAGTAAATTTATTCCTACTAAAACATCCACCTCTCCAATTCTTAAATTTCTTATAATTTCCATTCTATCAATTGTTTTTATATCTGAGTGCATATATGCAGTCTTAATATTAAGATTCATCAAATATTCGGTTAAGTGCTCAGCCATTTTTTTTGTGAGTGTAGTAATCAAAACTCTATTTCCTTTATCAATCACCTTAATAATTTCAGAATATAAATCATCAATTTGATTTTTAGTAGGTCTAACCTCAATTATTGGATCTAAAAGTCCCGTAGGTCGTATTATTTGTTCAGCTAAAACTTGCTGTTTATCTAATTCGTATTTAGATGGTGTGGCCGAAACAAAAACCACTTGATTGATTTTTGTTTCAAATTCCTCAAATTTAAGAGGTCTATTATCGTAAGCACATGGTAACCTAAATCCATGCTTAACTAAAGAATCTTTCCTAGATTTATCTCCTGCGTACATAGCTTTAACTTGAGGTATAGTAACATGAGATTCATCTATAAATAGAAGATAGTCCTCAGGAAAATAATCAAACAAAGTATAAGGCATACTACCTGCAGTTCTACCATCCATAATTCTCGAATAATTTTCAATACCATTGCAATATCCCATTTCTCTCAGCATTTCTATATCATAATTCGTTCTCTCCCTAATTCTCTGAGATTCTAATAATTTTCCATTCTTTTCAAAATATTTGATTCTCTCATTCAGTTCATATTCTATTTCATTTATAGCAATCTCTATTTTCTCTCTTGATGTAGCAAAATGCGACGCAGGATAAATTGATACATGGGAAATTTCTGAAAAATTTTTACCTGTAAGAATATCGAACTCAGTTATTTTATCAATCTCATCACCAAAGAACTGAATTCTCAATCCTACACTAAAAGTAGAAGCGGGGATAATATCTAAAACATCCCCCTTAACTCTAAATGTACCTCTTGAAAAATCTATCTCATTCCTTTCATATTGTATCTCAATAAGTTTTTTTATAACATCATCTCTATCCTTAATCATACCAACTCTCAAATTAAGTACAAGGTTTTTATACTCATTAGGATCACCAAGTCCATAAATACAAGAAACAGAAGCTACAACTATTGTATCTCTCCTTTCTACTAATGATGCTGTGGCTGAATGCCTCAATTTATCTATTTCTTGGTTTATAGAGGCATCTTTTTCAATGAAAGTATCAGTATGAGGTACATAAGCCTCAGGTTGATAATAGTCATAGTAAGATACAAAATACTCAACTGCATTATATGGAAAAAATTGGCGGAATTCAGAGCATAATTGAGCAGCTAAAATTTTATTATGAGCAAGAATTATGGAAGGTCTCTGAAGTTTTTGTATAATATTTGCCATAGTAAAAGTTTTACCAGAACCGGTAACTCCAAGAAGTGTCTGATATTTATTTCCATTATTTATAGAATCAACTAGTATATCTATGGCTTTCGGTTGATCACCCATAGGTACAAAATCAGAATTAATTTGAAACTCCAATGTTTATTTCATCCTCCATTCATGAAAAATTTACACATAAATACCTCTTAAACACTTTAATCTCATTAACCAAAATATATAAAATAAACTCATTAATACCTTACTTACTATAATTAAAATAAACTGGTAATTTCTACCCTTAATTCCTCTGTATAATTTTATATCAAAAATCATATAACTAAAAAATTATGTACTCCACATCTTCTTCAAAACCAGTCTTTTAAATTTAAAATGTTCTTATAAAAAAATCCATCTAACTTAGTTATAATTTCATGAAATATGACTATAAATATGAATTGTAAACTACAAAATATAAAATTAAGATTCAAGATGCACGTAATGAGTATTATCAATCCATATAAAAAGATAATTCCTCCAGAAAAATTTTTGAAACATGTAAAGTTTCTTAAATAAAATTCCTTTCTTCTATAAAATATCAAAAATATAAATACAAAGCCATCTAAAAAAATTGGTAAATATAAATCCAAATTCCCAAATTTATAATCATCATATAAAAACAAATTTATATCATTTAAAATTACGTACATACCTTCAAATAAATGTAAAATTCCAATTAGAAATATTGTGATTTTAAATTCAATATGATAACCAAAAACAAGACCTAAGATATAATAAATAAACCCACTATAAGTTATGCACATAAATCTAAACTTTAAAAAATACATAACCAAACTAATGATCCATATAAAAATAAAGAGATTAAAATCAGAAAATGATATTCCAAATAGGATTCTAAAATAGTAAAAAATAATATTAAATATACTTATACAAAATACTCGATTTAATATTAAAAAAAGAGAGCTCCTCTGCCCTCTGTATTTAAAAAAGTTTCTAAAATTTAAAATAAACGCACACAAACAAACGAAAATCAACTTCCATGTACCTTTTCTTTTATGATTTCTAGCGCCTTTTGATACTGAGGATCTAAATTACTTAGAACTTCTACATCACCATTGGCAATCTCCCTATTTTTAATATATTCCTCTTGGGAATACTTAACTTCAATATCCGGATTAATACCTACCTCATTTATATAATCTCCATTTGGAGTATAGTACTTTGAAACAGTTACCTTTAGACCACTTCCATCCCCAATATCAAAAACACTTTGGACAAGCCCTTTGCCAAAAGTCTTCTCTCCAACAAAAATTGACCTGTCATTATCCCTTAGGGCTCCCACCAAAACTTCAGACGCACTGGCACTACTCGAATCTGCCATAACAACTATTGTAGTATCTTCAGCATTTCCCCTCTTAGCTTTAAAAACTTCGGCAGTACCATATTTATCCTCGGTCGAAAGAATAGTCAACCCTTCTTCCAAGAACTCAGAAGCAATATCTATACACTCATTTAAAAGCCCCCCAGGATTACCTCTTAAATCTATTATTAATCCTTCAGACTTTAAATTCTCAACTGCTTCCCTAACACCTTCAGAAGAATTTTCATCAAAGGAATTTATCTTTATATAACCAATTTTTTCATCTACGTTCCTATATTCCACAGGAATCATAATTATTTTTTCTCTTATAACACTCACATTTATTTCTTCATTTTTTCTAAGTAAAGTTATATCAATACTTGTAAATTCTTCCCCTCTTATACGGTCAATAGCAATATCTATATCACTAACCTTCTCCCCCCCTACGCTAACTATAACATCTCCCGGATGTATACCAGATTTATACGCAGGAGAATCGTCAAATACAGAGACAACAGCTATAGAATTATTTCTATAAGCTACCTGTATACCAATACCAACATACTCACCTTTACTACTTACATTGAACTCCTCAAACTCTTTTTCACTCATATATACAGTATAAGGATCACCTAAAGAGCTAACCATACCCTTTATAGCTTCATCAGTTAAACCATTCTCATCAACTTCTCCGTTATATACTTCCTTAAGTATGTTTTTAATTAAAGAAACTTTCCTACTATCGTTAATACTACTAGATAACGAGCTTATACCACTAGAACCAAAGACAAAATTCATTCCAAACAGATACGAAACAACATTTGTTAAAACAAACACAATCAAGATGAGTATACCAATCAATACATACCTTCTATTTTGACTTGACACATTATCGGATAACTTAATCGAAGCATCGCTTTTATCGTAAAGATCACTGCTATTGTTGTCATTAATATTCATACTTTCCTCCAAAAAATAATTGACGGTTAAATGTATTCTTCCATTTAGTAACCATAAATATTCAACCCAAAAACTCTAAACCTTCAAAAACTTTCTTAAAGAAACTAAACTCCCAACTATTCCTACCAAGATACCTATTGGTAAAAAATGAACCATTAATTTGACTAAAATAGAATTAGGAGAGATTAAATATGAAAATAAATTCTTATCAACCAAGAAATTATACATTGAAAAATATGCATAGTAAACTATCACTATTGAAAAAATTGATCCAACAGCTCCTAAAATTACACCTTCTATCACAAAAGGCCACCTTATAAACCAATCAGTAGCACCAACAAACTTCATTATGTAAATCTCTTTTCTCCTAGAATAAATCGTAAGCTTTATAGTATTTATTATCAAAAATAAAGATACAACAATTAGTATAAAAGAAAGTACAATCCAAGCCGCCCTTATAAATGAAGATATTTTAGTAACCTCTCTTACCAAAACTTTATCACTTCCTATATCGTCAATGCCATCAAAATCTCGTAGCTCTTCCTCTATCTTATAAGAAACCATAGGATTATTTATTTTAACAACATAAGAACTAGGAAGGGGATTATTAGTTTCATTATAACCTTCTATCAACCAGGCATAGTCGTTAAGTTGTTGTTTGAAATTATTTATTGCATCACTCTTACTCTCATAATATACATCACTCACTCCGTCCACGGATTCTATAGCCTGTTTAATCAACTCTTGCTGTTCCAAAGTTATTGAATCCTTTAAATAAACCTTAAGTTGAAGTTTAGATTCCACATCATTGACATTCGTAATTATAACATTCATGAGAATTAGAAAAATCCCATAGATGGTAAGAGTAACTATAATATTAGCTACTGTAGCTATACCTATAGTCTTATTTCTAAACAAACTCTTTATAGCATCAAAAGTAAATCCTCTAAAACTAGAAATCCTCATTATTCGTACTTACCTCTCTTTTCATCTCTCAGTAACATTCCTCTTTCGATAGCAATAACTCTCCTTTTCATCCTATCTACAATATCCTTTGCATGAGTTGCCATCAAAACCGTAGTCCCTCCTCTATTTATATCTTGAAGTAAAGCCATTATCTCAAGAGCAGTATCTGGATCTAAATTTCCAGTAGGTTCATCTGCTATTAATATTGAAGGGTTGTTAACCATAGCCCTCGCAAGAGAAACTCTTTGCTGCTCCCCTCCAGATAGCTCATGTGGAAATACTTTGTACTTATCTGAAAGCCCGACTAAACTCAAAACAACAGGTACTCTCTTTCTAATTTCCTTTTCATCCGCTTCTACGACCCTCATTGCAAATGATACATTTTCGTAAACATTTAAATTCGAAATTAACTTAAAATCCTGAAAAACCATTCCAATACTTCTTCTATGATAAGGTATCTCTCTTCTTTTTATAAGACTTAAATCTTTATTATTTATAATAACTCTACCACTTGTAGGTTTTATTTCTTTTAAAATCATTTTTATAAAAGTTGACTTTCCTGCACCACTTGAACCCACTAAAAAAACAAATTCACCTTGCTCAATAGACAAACTTACATCAATTAAAGCTTTCACATTTTTTTCGTATGTTTTTGAAACCTTTATAAAATCAATCATACTGATATTTCTCCCATTTTCGCATAATGTAGATTAATTATATCATTAATAATTTTATATTTCACTTTATTTTAATACATGTGTACATAAAAATACAATTTGTACTTTTGATATTTCTATTTTATAATTATAATTCTAGAGAAATAATCTTTTTTAGGAAGAGCCTTAAGATATGAACATTAGAAAAGTAATTGAGTTGAGTTTTTTGAGTTCAATAATGACAATTTTCAGTTTCATAAAATTCCCCGGATTAATACCAGGCACAGAGTTTCAAGTTTCAGCTCCGGTTGCGATTTGCATATGTGTTATTTTCGGTTTTAAGAAATACATTTTAGCCGGAATCATTTCGAGTTTTTTAACATTACTTATTGGAACTCATAATACGATAAATATTTTAAATTCATTCATATTTAGAATTGTTGCTGGTGGAATAATTCACTTTTCAAGTAAAGACATATTTTCCATATCAATTGCAGGACCGGTGGGTTCCATTGCATCGAGATTCTTGATTTCAATTTTGCTAAACGCAAATTTCATATCTATTTTAATACCTTCAATACCTGGTATTATATACACTTTCATGACTGCTTATCCCATTACAAGATTATTTAAAAAAATAATTAGAAAAAGGTGGTTTTAAGAGTATATGGATTTATTCTCAGTTAAAATGAGGGCATCATCACCCGTAGATCATAAGCTTGGAGGAAATCATATATCAGGCGGAGAACTCATAACAAATAAGGAAATGCTCAAGCATGAAACTTTAGGTTTGGTAGATAGAGCTCTGAATCATAGTAGAGGACAAGCTGACTTTATTAATATCTCAATACAGAAAATACTCAATCCAGATGAAATAAAATATGTAACCCCTCTTCCCATTACGACCATAGACAAAAATGATAATCCTATGTATCCAAATCTAATTTTAAAAAGTCTTGGATTCTCCGAAGACAAAATTTCAAAATCCCTAACTACTCTTTTAAAATTAAAAAACCTGAGGGGAGCTTTGTTAATTTCTATTGATGATTTTGAGGAATTTCATTCAAAAATAGTTAGATGTACAAATATGGACTATGCCATTGAAATCAAACAAGATTTAAAAAGTTTCCTACAGAAAAATAATTTCTTAGGTAAATATTTAAAAGATGCTTTATGCATAAGTAGTAAAATATGCAAAAATGAAAATGTACTTTGTGAAATTTGTATATCCGATGATAAAAATTACACAACAGGATATATTGCGAGTAAGGATCTTGGATACATAAGAATAAAAAACTTTAAGCCCAAAGATCACAAATATGGGGGACGAATAATTTTCATAAAAGATAAAAATAAGATAGACTCAACAATAGACTATCTTAAAAATTCTATTGTAATTATAAATTCAATTCCAGTAATTAGGAAAAATTTAAGGTGGTTAAATGTTTGATTTACATTATAAGCTCAAGGATATTGAAGATCGAAACCTTATGAGAAGATCTTATGAATTTTCTTCAGCACAAAAAACAACTATAAATTTAAACAATAAAAAATTTTTGCTGTTTTCATCAAATAATTATTTAGGGCTTTGTGCAAATGAAGATCTTAAAAGAGGATCTATAGAAACAATAAAAGAGTTTGGTATAGGGTCTGGTGGATCTAGATTAACGACGGGTACTACTTCACTTCATAGGTTATGTGAAAATGCAATTTCTCACTTTAAAGGTAAACAAGATAGCATACTTTATAGCTCAGGATTTTTGTGCAACCTAGGATCTATTTCTTCTTTATTCTACCAAGATTTTATAATTTTCTCTGATGAATTAAATCATTCGAGTATAATATGCGGCATTAAACTCACAAAATCGAAATGCGTCATATACAAGCACTCAGATATGTTTGATCTTGAAAAAAAACTAAAGGAGTATTCGAACCATCCTAAGAAAATAGTGATAACCGATGGAGTGTTTAGCATGGATGGAGATATATGTAATCTAAATGAATTAATGGAACTTTGCTATAAATTCAATTCTTATCTTTACATAGATGACGCACACTCAACTGGAATATTGGGAGAAAACGGTGCTGGAGTATGTGAGTATTTCAATATTCACGATGATAAAATTATACTTATGGGAACGGGGAGCAAGGCTTTAGGATGTGTAGGAGGCTTTATTTCTTCAACCTCTTCAGTCATAACCTATTTAAAAAATACCTCAAAAACATTTATGTTTTCTACATCTCAAACTCCCGAAAATGCTAATTCTCTCCTTAACTCTATTGAGAAATGTAAAAATTATAAAAATGAAAGAATGTATTTAAAAGATATTGGGATTTATTTAAGAAATTCTCTTAAAGATATCGGCTTTATTACAGTAGATGGTATAACCCCTATTGTCCCTATAATATTAAAGGATGAAAAAATATGTATGAAGTTTCAAGACGAGTTACTTAAAAGAAATATTTTCGTAACTCCAGTAAGACCACCATCAGTTCCTAAAAATAAAAGTCGAATTAGAATAACCTTATGTTGTGAACACACATATGAGGAAATAAATTATTTAATATACAACCTCAAAGAGATTTACTTAAAATATGAAACTAAACTTAAAGGAGATATTGTATGACAGAAAAAATAATTAAGTTGAAAAACGAGATACTTGAAGGATATAAAATAACATTTGATGAAGCAAAATATTTAATTGAGATCGATCACGTAAATGACTTAAACTCTATGAAACTTCTTACTAGTTCAGCCAACGAAATAAGGAAGTTTTTTTCCGGAAACAGCTTAGACTTATGCACCATTATGAATGTTAAAAATGGAAATTGTTCGGAAGATTGTAAATACTGTGCCCAATCTGCACACTACAAAACAAGTATAACTCCATATGAATTTTTAAAAGAAGATGAAATCATAAATAGAGCGAAAGATGTTGAAAAAAAAGGAGCACATAAATTTTCCATGGTCTCAAGTGGAAGAGGACCTGATGACAACGAAATAAACAAGATATGTTCTATATACAAAAGACTTGAAAAGGAAACAAACATTTCTTTATGTGGTTCTTTTGGGATACTCAAAGAAGGACAAGCAGAAAAACTAAAAGAATGTGGCGTAAAAATGTATCATCATAATTTAGAATCTTCTAGAGAATTTTACAAAAATTTATGTACAACTCATACATTTGAAGATAGAATAAACACAATTAAATTAGTTAAAAACGCTGGACTCAAAGTTTGTAGTGGTGGAATTTTAGGTATGGGAGAAACTCAAACGGACAGAATAAATTTAGCATTTGAACTTAGGGATTTGGATGTAGATTCTGTTCCTATAAATATTTTAACAAAAGTTCCAGGTACTCCTTTTGAAAATAACGAACCTGTACATAAAATGGAAGTTATAAAAACAATTGCTGTATTCAGATTCATACTTCCGAAAGCTCAGATTAGATATGCAGGTGGTCGTATGCAACTTGAGGAGCTTCAAGAGCTTGGATTAAAATCTGGCATCAATGCTATGTTAACTGGTGATTTCTTGACAACCACAGGAAGCGATATTAAAAGTGACAAAATTTTAGCTAAAAGATTGGAGTTTTCTATATAATGATGAAGAGGTTCTTCGTCACTGGAATAAACACAGATGTTGGTAAGACTTTTGTAAGCTCAATATTATTTAATTGTCTGGGGGAAAATAGTTGTTATTATAAACCCATTCAAACAGGATGTGAACATAACGGAAAAGATTTATTTATTCCAGATTTAGAATTTATAAAAAATAATTCACACTATAAAGCTAACAATAATTTTATTTGTTCGTATTCATTAATCCTACCTCTATCTCCTCACATATCTTCGAAAGAGATGGGAGTAAAAATAGATATAAATAAACTCAAAAATGATTATAAAAATATTAAAAACGAATTTAAAAATATAGTGGTAGAAGGAGCTGGGGGAATCTTCACCCCCATCAACGAAAATGGTTATTTCATCATTGATTTAATAAAAGATTTTGATTTAAAAACAATAATTGTTACAAATTCAAAGATAGGAACAATAAATCAAACCATTATGACGGCTTCCTTACTAAAGCAATATAAAATAGAAGTATCTGGAATTGTATTTAATAAATTCAAGGAAACCTATTACACAAATGAAACCATAAACTTTATAAAAAATTATACAAAAATAAACAATATTCTAACCATTCCATATGCAGAAGAGTCATTAGATATAGATGCAAAAAATATATTAACGTTTATTGAAAATGTATAGGAGGACTTAAGTTGCACCCACTTCAAAAAAAGGATTTAGAAAATATTTGGCATCCATGTTCCCAAATGAAAGATTATGAAGATTTTCCACCCATTATAATAGAACGTGGTGATGGAATTTATTTATATGATATATATGAAAAACCTTATATAGACGCTGTATCATCTTGGTGGGTTAATATTTTTGGACACAATAACAAGCGTATAAATAGTGCTCTAAAAAGACAGATTGATTTACTTGAACACGTTATATTTTCAAATTTCTCCCATAAACCAGCGATAGAACTTTCAGAAAAAATATTAGAAGTTTGTCCAAAAGGACTATCAAAAATTTTCTTTGGTGATAATGGATCTTCCGCTGTTGAAATTTCTCTTAAAATTAGTTTTCAATATCATAAACAAGTAGGATTTAAAAATAAAACAAAGTTCGTATCTCTCAAAGATGGATACCATGGAGAAACTCTGGGAGCACTTTCTGTTTCGAAAAACCCTCTATACTCCAAAACCTATGATAAGATACTACTAAATACTATAGAAGTACCCTCTCCAGACTGTTTCAGATGTCCTTACTCTAAAAACAGGGATAACTGCGATACGGAATGTTTCACACACATGGAAAACACCATTAAAAATAACCATGAATATATAACAGCTATAATTATAGAACCCATGGTTCAATGTGCATCTGGTATGAAAATCTATCCAAAAGAATATTTAAGGAAATTAAGGGAAATAACACGTTTATATGATATAAATTTAATTGCAGATGAGATTGCTGTTGGATTTGGAAGGACTGGAAAATTTTTTGGTGTAAACCACGCAAATATTACTCCTGACATAATGTGCGTATCAAAAGGATTAACTGGCGGATATCTTCCTCTATCGCTAGCTATTACAACAAATAAAATATACAATGCCTTTTATGACGATTATGAAAAATTAAAATCCTTCTTACATTCACACAGTTACTCAGGCAACCCTTTAGCTTGTTCAGCAGCAGTAGAAACATTAAATATATTCAAAGATGAAAACATCATAGAACTCCTTGAAACCAAATCAAAATACTTAATAAATTCTATAAAAAAATCATTTGAACCTCTAAAATATGTTGGTGAAGTACGATCTATTGGTATGATATCTGCCATTGAACTGGTAAAAGATAAAAAAACAAAGAATCCATTTAGTTTTAAAGATAGGATTGGATACAAAATCTACAAAATAGCTCTAGAAAATTCTCTTATATTAAGACCTCTTGGAAATGTACTATACTTTATGCCACCTTACATAATTACAAACAATGAAATTGATGAGATGGTTAATAGAGCTCTTTTCTCATATAATAAATTTTTCAAATAAAAATGGAAGTAAATATTTACTTCCATTTTTATTTGAATAAGGAACTTATTGAATAAATAATATCTAACACAAATGAAAACCCACTTCTCCTAGCTGATATATCAACTATTACAAGTTCTACAAGCTCCTTAAGATCTTTATCACTCCTAAAAAACTCTAAAGAATCATCTCCATAAACCCATTTCAAATCGAATTTATAATCATCATACTCGTCTCTCACAATCTCATTATCATACAAAATACTATCAAAAAACCTTTTCCATCTATCGTAATATAAATTACCAACTAATTGGTAAAAATCTGAGTTACCATAATCTCTAAGACCATCATCCTCAGATACAAGTTTATCATACCAAGTAGTTAAAATCATTTTTTTATTATAAATCAAAGTATCCTTAAAATAATCATCATAATGAGACTCGTAAATATTCTCGAGAAATTTATTCAAATCCTTTCTATCATTATGGGAAAGTATATTCGCTTGAAGATTTATTAAATATAAAAATTTATCTCTAAGAACTCTAATTTCGTCTAAATTTTCAGAAGCTTTAAGTTCACCATAATAATCATTTGCCAGATTTGAAATAACTTGACTAGCTATCTCAACTAAATCATTTATATAATTTTTGTTATGTTTAAAATCATCATACACATATAAATACTGTTCAAGGGCACTTTCTAAAATACTAGAATCATAATCTTTATGTATACTCCCCCACTTGGAAGAACTAGTTATATCAAAAGAAGGTCTAGCATTTATCACAGATTCAGATGCGCCTTCATGATAAATATCCTTGGGTGCATTATAAACCGTATTCACCATCGCATGAAATCCTTTAACTAATCTCTCATTATAAGCACCATATCTATTAATAACATACCTTTTTACAAATTCATTTATGTCCAACTTATCCTCAAATATAAGCTCAGTTACAAGCTCATCTATAAAATCATTATACCCTATAGCTTCCGATGTTTGCCCTATACCAACTAAAAATTCAGCTTTATCTTTTGCCTCATAAAACTGATCAATTGTGTGAATTCCATGACCATATAATCCACTTCTACCTCCAAAATTATTGAGAACCCCAAAAATCCAAAAAGAGTTATTAAATTCTTTTTCAGTCCAACTCATACCATTAAACTTAGCCTGACCTTTCCATTTAGTATTAAGTTGAGAATGTAAATCTAGTATCAATATACTACTTTTATCTAAACTCTCTATGACCTCAGAAGACGGACTATGACTCCATGACTGCATTACCCATATAGAATCATCTCCAGTATTCTTTTTTAAGACATTCAATACTTTATTTGAAACATACTCTACATCATAACTATAAAGATTATATCCCTCGTGAAACATATCTCCTGCAAAATATTTGCTCCTACCTAGCAACTCCTTCTGCTTTTCATAAAATAACTCAGCCAATACCTCATAACCTTCATCTTTAAAACTAAGCCTATCAGGTCCCTTTATCTTGCTCCAGTATCCACCTTGTAAAATTTCAAATTTGAAGTCTTCTTTAAATGGAATATATCCCAAATAAGCTTGATGTACAGGTTCTATTCCAAATTCCTTCATTCTATTTTGTATATCTATAGAAAGCCTAGCTC
The DNA here is from genome assembly GCF_054906395.1 of Anisomitus miae (SeqCode). Taxonomy (NCBI): domain Bacteria; kingdom Bacillati; phylum Bacillota; class Clostridia; order Eubacteriales; family Clostridiaceae; genus Anisomitus (SeqCode); species Anisomitus miae (SeqCode). The sequence continues at coordinate 33,179 of NZ_JBRACL010000001.1, read as the reverse complement.
TATCTTCAAACCATTCAGGAGTAATATCCCCTCCTATTCTACTTATGTTCCCCATAAACATCCAAGGTAAATATATTGGAGACGTAAGATATGTAACAATTTCTGAAAAACTGAATCCTAACTCACTTAAAAACCTTCTTACCACCTCTTCATGACCTACTAAATTTAACGCCATATTAAACCCATTGAGTGCCATCCAATCTATTTCTCTCTCCCAATCATCAAAATCCCAGTAAGCCATTGTATAACCATAAGACACATAATTATAATTAAATCTGTATTGTATATCTATCTTTTTTTCTACAATATTATTTATTTCTGGCAACGGAAAAGAAACATTTAATCTTGAATCCCCAAATCTACTAAATGTTTGATTTAAATAATGCTCAAAATAATAATTGAGAGCAACAGCAACTGAATTTACATTATCACCTGCAATAGTTATTCTACCGTTGTTACTATAAAGTCTAAAATAATTCTTATCAAACTTATTTGGTAAAATAACAATATCAAAAAACTCAATATACTCCTCGCCTAAAGTCCTAGAAATTAAACCCTCAAGTGACTCAATATAACTCTTATTATTCTCATCAAAAATTACGTTATCAATTACAGGATCCTCCTTCTGTATTTCGACGTTCTTTATCCTATTTCCATACCTATCATAAAAAATAACTTCCTTTATGTGAACAAAATTGTCACTACCACTAGAAATGATAAATATCCTTATAAACTCATCTTCTATACTAACATTTACAATTTCCTCAGTATAATTAAATATACACTTAGCAAATTCAACATTATTATATCTATATCCATCATTACTTGAATATATCTTGTACTCATAGTCATTACTAGTACTATCAAAAATAAATTTAATATTTTCTACATTTTTACCGGATTCTAACCTAAACTCCAAATAATTACCAAAATCTCCTATTGTAAAAAAAGTATCCACATCGTTATCAATTAAATTATTTATATCATAATCAAAACTATGTATATAATCGGTACCAATTAGTTGTTTTCCATTAGGAAAAATTAAAATAAAGTTTAAACATATCAATACTACCAGTACCACTCTAATAATCATCATAAACATTTACTCCAAAAAAGATCAATGGCATACAAAAATGCCATTAATACACCCATAATAAAATTGATAACTATACAAGTCCCAAACTAATAAATAATGCCCTATCAACTTTTTTCATATCACTCCTTGTCATATGACCTATTTTCTCTTTAAGCCTCTTTTTATCTAAGGTTCTAACTTGTTCGAGTAAAACTACAGAATCCTTATTTAACCCATACTCTTCTGATGATATTTCTACATGAGTGGGTAATTTAGCTTTGTTAATCTGTGATGTTATCGCCCCAACTATCACAGTTGGACTATACTTATTCCCAACATCATTCTGAATTATTATGACGGGCCTTATTCCTCCTTGCTCCGATCCTATAACAGGACTTAAATCAGCATAGAATATGTCCCCTCTTCTTACTACCATCGTAGTCATTTAAACTATCACTCTCCGAAAGCCTTCTCTCATACTTAACTAACTCTTCGAAAACTGAGAAAAATCCAAATTCAGATAATTCCATGTTTATTTCTCCCATCGCCTTATACTCTTTTCCAATCGTTTCCCAATTTTTTCTTTTTATAAACATTAGTATGATATCTTTACAACTTGTGCTACCTTTTCGTATCAACTTTACATTAACAACTTCAGACTTGGAGAAAGGCTTCAAAAAAGAACCTATTGATCTATTCACTTCGGAAGTACCCCCATAACTATAATCAAACTTATAATTTAATTACGTACTTCCTAAATTATATAACAATTTATACAGATTTACAACTTTATATAAAATATACCATATATACTTCTAGATCATGCAATCCCTTATACTTACAATATCATTATCACTTATATAAATCCTTGGAACCTTCCTCCTTATACCACAAAGGAACTCATAACAAATCGTTCCTCCCATGTTTGCTATGTCATTTGCATCTATCTTTTTACCATCATCTTCCCCCATTAATGTAACAACATCAAAAAGCTTTACATCCTTTATCTCTGTAACATCAACCATAAAATGATCCATACATATAATACCAATTATTTTACAATACTTACCCTTTATTATGACCTTACCGATATTTGATAAATATCTTGGATACCCATGACCATACCCAACATTTACAGTAGCAACGACCTTTTCTTTATCCACCTTATAAGATTTACCATAACCTATAAATTCTCCTTCTCTTACGTTTTTTATATGTACAATACTTGCCTTCAATTTCATAATAGGTTTAAAATCCAAATAACCATAATCAAAACTCCCACTATTACCATACCCGTATAGTGAAATCCCAGGCCTGACACAATTTGCTATATCAAATTTAAAATTCAAGATACCTGCACTATTGCATATGTGTATACAATTAATATTTAGTTTTAAATTGCCTAAACTATTACAAAATGATTCAAATACTTCGTATTGCCTAAATGTATAGTCGTCACTAATATCATCTGAATTTGATAAATGAGTATAAATTCCTTCAATTTTTAAAAAGGGATTTCTGAATATATTATTTACAATTTTATAATTTTCATCACTTGCAAATAATCCCACTCTTCCCATTCCCGTTTCAATTTTCAAATGAATTGTTAATATCTCATTTCTGATAGAAAGAGCTTCAGATAATAAAATAGCATACTCAAAACTAGCCACAGTTTGAATAAACCCATAATTTAAAAGTTCATCTAAATAATCTAAAGGTGTTATTCCCATGATCAAAATCGGAATATTGATTCCAGATTTTCTAAGCTCTAAAGCCTCACCAACATATCCAACAGCTAACATTTCAACGCCATTATTAATCAGACTTTTTGAAACTTCAACAGCTCCATGTCCATAAGCATCATCCTTAACTACTGCTATAATTTTTTTACTCATATCAATCGCTTTTATGATATTCAAATTATGTACCAAATTATCTAAATTTATTTCAGAATAAACGTTTCTATAAAACTTCACTTAACTTACTATCTCCAATCTTAATAATCAAATAATTTAGAATCAATGTCATTTAAAACATCAAAAGTAAGATACTCAATTAAAATTCTTTGACGACCCTTGTTATCAAATATTTCGAACTGTAGTGGTAGATAATTTTCTCCACTTAGATATAAGATAGCATAACTAATGTTTGAATTATTCGTTGGAAGATCAACTCTAGATCCAAAAACAACTTTCTCATCACTTGCAATTAATTGTATAAAATAATCAACTTCATCCATCGAGTAAATCAATTTTATGTATTCATTTAAAAAACAATATTTATATATTTCATCAAAATTCTCATCAACAAAGTACTCGATATTATTTCTTACATCATTAATATATATCTTATTATCTCTATAAAAATACTTTCTCTCATTTTCAAAATCTAGTCTATATCCATAATTTGAACTAGCATATTGCCTTAAAAAAATAATTTCACTATTTTTATCATTTAAAAAAGTAACCTTTATGTCAGATGTATAATTTTTTATACTCTTAACATAGTTAAATGCCTGCTCTGAACTCTCTATCTTGCTAGATTTGCATGAAACAACAAAAATCAAAAATACAATAACTACCAAAACAACTTTTTTCAAAATATATATTCCTCCTAGATTTATAAATCTCGATAATACATATTCTGATTATATTTTTTTATTACTTTACTATATTATTATCCTCTCTAAAATTACAAACGATACTACAGTATTTCTCTCATTAGATATAGTAATATGTACATTAAAATGTTTTTTAATGTACATCAATTCATTGTATAAATCAACATAGGGTTTACCTTGGTAATCTCTTAAAACCTCAATGTCACAAAATCTAAAATTATTTATTTTATTCGAAACTACCTTAAAAAAAGCTTCCTTTACACAAAGATTAGAAGCTACTTTTTTTATATAATTTTCCTTGTTTGTTTTTACTAAGTTAAACAATTTTATTTCATTTACTGTAAAATATTTGACTAGAAATTTTTTATAAGCCAAAAGCTTACAAACCCTATCTATATTTAAAATATCACACCCAATTCTATCTATCACCAAGAACACCCCAATAATTATACAACACTTTCTACAAACTTGATTTTTGAACTTAAATTAAACATTTCACCCATATTGTCTTCTAATACATCTATTAGATGTATTGGAGACACCAAATTTTCATGAAGAATTTCACAAATTTTCTTAACTAACTGTAAATTACAACTAATTATTTCAACTTTTTCACTCTCTATAGTTTGATCTCCATTTTTTTTAATTAAAATTTTATCTATTTCTATACCATAAACTATGTTTTTATTATCTGTATTAATATCCTCTATAATAACTTCACTTTCAATTATTTTGTAGTAATACTCTATTATTTCATCTAAGCTGTACTCCCTTGATTTCATCACTTCTATAACTTTCATAGCAATTACCTCTCAATAAAATAAATATAACATAAATGTGATTCTAACATAACAAATTTTTATAATTTGTCATTATTTCAGAAATTTCAATAAAAATATCTATATTAAAAACGACATTTATTTCAGTTAAATATTTTTTATATTCTTTTTTTTATTTAAATTTATATTTTTTATAAAATACAAATTTAAATAAATTTATATTTTATTTTAAATAATATTTTGACTAAAATATTATTTAAAATTTATAATATTACATATAATCTAAATTACATGTTAAGTTTTATTTTCTAAACTAGAAAGGATCTATTTATGAAAAGTTATAAAATACAAAAAAATCTAATATGGGTTGGTGCTCTTGACCCAAATCTTAGAACATTCGATATAATAATGAATACGCCATATGGTACCACCTATAACTCGTATATACTAACAGGTAACAAAAAAACCGTGTTGTTCGAAACTGTTAAAACTCAATTTTTCGATCAATATATAGAAAGACTTAAAAAATCAGGTATAGATCTAAACAGTATTGAATATTTAGTTGTGAGTCACACTGAACCAGATCACTCTGGGTCTGTTGATAAAATACTCGAAATGTGTCCTAACATAACCGTTGTCGCATCCCCTATAGCTGTAAAGTACTTAGAGAAAATAACTAACAAAAAGTTTAGATACATGGAAGTAGCTAATTCCTCTTCAGTATCATTAGGAGATATGACTCTTAAATTTATATCTACGCCTTTTCTTCATTGGCCAGACACAATTTACACTTATGTACCAGAAATTAAAACTCTTCTAACCTGCGATTCATTCGGCGCTCACTATTCGACAAATAATATTTTTGATGATTCTGTCGAAAATTATGATAATTACATGGATGCACTAAAATATTACTATGACTGTATTTTCAGTCCATTTAAATCCTACATGTTGGATGCCATAAATAAAATTAAGGATTTAGAAATAGAATATATATGCCCTGGACATGGACCTATTTTAAGAAGAGATATTGAAAAAGTCATATCACTATATAAGTCTTGGAGTACCCCATCAACAAAAAGCGAAAAACCTAAAGTAACGGTTTGTTATGTTTCAGCTTACGGTTATACTGCGAACTTAGCAAAAGAAATATCTAAAGGAATTTGTAAATATGGTGATATAGAACTTAAAATGTACGATGTTATAAACTTTGATAAATTAGAAATACTAAATGAGATATCAACATCAGACGGAATCTTATTTGGTACACCAACTATAAATTCAGACATGCTAGAACCTATTAGAGATCTCTTAACTCACTTAAATCCAATTGTCCACGGAGGTAAAGTCGCAGCAGTATTCGGTTCTTACGGATGGAGTGGTGAAGGAATACCAAATACTGAATCAAGACTTAAAGAGTTAAATATGAAACTTTTAAGCCCATCACTCAAAATTAATTTTAAACCATCAAAAGAAGAACTCGAACACTCACAAAATTTTGGATGTGCATTTAGAGAAAAGCTACTTGTAACTTTGAAAAAACTAGATAGGCAAAATGCTAAAATACTAGATCAATTTGAAAAATAAAATACCTGAAATTTATACTATGATAATAATAACCGGTATAGAATGCATATAATCTATACCGGTTATTATATATATTTGAAATATACAAAGAATTCTCCTAATGCTCCTGTTCATTAATCACTATAATAATTATTACTGAACTTTAATATCAGGTATTCTAAATTGATTACGTACAAATTTAAAGTCTTCTGCAACAACATCGCTTATATATTTTTTGTTACCATCTTTATCCACATATGATCCCATCCTAAGTCTCCCTCCTACACTTATTAAATCACCTTTGTGTAAGTGTTTAAATATTATATCTCCCTTTTTACCCCAGAAAGAAACAGGTATAAAATCAGCCTTCCTTTCTCCGTCAGGTTCCTTATAATCTCTGTTCACTGCAATAATTATTTTTGTCAATATTTTTTGAGAATCCTCAATAACTCTCTGTTCAGGATCCTTTACAAGTCTTCCAACTAACAATATTTTATTCAATCTTAAAATTCCTCCTAATTATAAATAAATCCTTCTACATGAATTATTTCTAATTATGAGCAATTTATACAATTTTTCACGGCTTTTTAGAATATTATTATAAAATTATAAAATACTTTCTATAAGCTTTATACCTGAATTATTCATCAAATATAACGAAATATTTTTGACGCTATCCCTCATATGATTTTCAGCATCATAAGTATCAACTAAATTTATTGGAACTACTATATTTAGATCCCTATTTATAGAATTTAAGTATGCTTTAAATGTCAAACAAAATTCCAATATACAAATATCTACACAACACCCAACTACAAAAAAATCATAACTATTATCTAAATATTTTTGAAATATTTTTAAAAAATTATTAGAAAAAAAGCCATTAGTTGAATTCTTAGTTAAAATATGAGTAAAGCTTACATCAGATAATTCTTCACATATCTTACTCTCATTGGTACCCATTAAACAGTGCTCAGGATAATTATTAAATTCACAATCATATCTGTTGTGTTCATCATTAATAGCTACAATATTTGAAAACTTATCACACACATTTCTTATATCATAGGCAATGTCCTTTATAAACTTACTCTTCAATGGTCCTAAATCAGTAAAACCGTTTATCATATCAATAATTATCAAGACACTGTTATTATAATTTATAATGAAATTTTTACTAACATTAATTTTAAACATTCACCTTAACCTCTCTCCTAAATAATCTCTAATAATATTCTTTATCCTGCTATCTCTTAACGAATAATCTATAGTTGCTTTCAAATATCCAATTTTATCACCTATATCATACCTAGTACCCTTAAATTTATATGCATAAACATTTTCTTCAGAAATTAAACCTGATATTGAATCCGTTAATTGTATTTCACCATTTCTTCCAGGACCACTATTTTCTAAATATGAGAAAACCTTAGGTGTTATAATATATCTTCCAAGTATAGCAATATTTGTAGGTGCTTCATCGATACTAGGTTTCTCTATCAAATTTTTCACTTTGTAAATATCTTCTGATATAAATTCCCCATCCACAATTCCATATTTAGAAACATTTTTGTATTCCACTTCCTGTACTCCTAATATACTAGAACCATATTTTTCATAACAATCAATCAATTGTCTTAAACAAGGTTTATCATCATTATAAACTATATCATCTCCAAGAAGTATACAAAATGGATCATCCCCTACAAATGTTTTTCCTTGATATATTGCATTACCTAAACCCTTCTGTTCCTTTTGTCTAACAAAAGCTATGTTAACCATATCAGATATATTTTTTATAACTTCAAGCATTTTATAATTTTTAGAATGCTCCAATACTGCTTCCAGTTCCTTAAAACTATCAAAATAATCCTCTATGGATTTTTTGTATTTACTAGTTACAAATAATATATCAGTAATACCAGATTCCACGGCTTCCTCAACTATATACTGTATAGTTGGTTTATCAACAATTGGTATCATTTCTTTAGGTATAGATTTTGTAACAGGAAGAAACCGAGTTCCAAAACCTGCTACAGGTATTATAGCTTTAGTGATAGCTGACATACATTCATCTCCATTTTTAAAGTTTTCATGTAATATTATATTCTAAATATCCTCTAATCCTAGATACCATCCTCTTAGTATAAAATTTAACTCCATGATAATCAAATTTAACTGCATTTACAATTATTCCAACCATTGGTTTTAAAATGGAATCTTTTAATAGATAATTTAGTATAAAGTATCTTCCATTTCTAAGTCTAACATGTTTCTTTATTGTAGCACCATATCCTAAACCATATGTATATATTTTTTCAATTGAGTCTTCCTTATTTGGATGATATATTACAAACTCTGTCAAATATTTTCCTTTATAAGATCTATGTAAGAGTTCAAGAACCATATCGCTCTCCTCACCTGAACCAAACTTCCTTCCAACTCCTAAATTCTCATCAAAATATATGTCTTTTAATTTTTTATACTTTATGAATATAGATGGACTTATTACTGTTCTGAAAACGTTACTATATGTTATATCTACATTTTTATCGTACCACCTTAAATTAGAATCCTCTCCACTTTCACCATCCTTCAATTTGAAAGTTACAAAATCTATATCCTCATTTTTTACAAAAAACTCGGAAATAAATTTAAGTATACCTTTACTGTACGCACAATCATCATCAGGAAAAGCGATAATTTCACCAGTCGCATACTTAATACCAATATTTCTGGCTAATGACAATCCCTTCTCTTTTATCCTAATATGCTTTATACAAAATTTCCCCTCATACTCATGTATAATTTCCTTTAAAATATCCTTATCATTTTGATCCACTATGATAAGTTCAACATCTCTGTAATTCTGAAGATCTAGAGAATTTAAAAATATTTTTATCTCTTCGCTCCTACCTAAAGTAGCCATTATAAGTGAAAATTTCATAAGATCAACTCCAAATAAATCATTATAAAGATAAACTAAAAGAGTTAATTAAAACAATTAACTCTTTTAGACTACATATAGTTTCTAGCAAGCTTTATATCTTGTGCATGCTCTTTAGATGAAACAAGAATACAATCATCAGTTTCAACAACTATTAAATCATCAACATTATTTAACAAAATCTTCTTCTTGGTCAAAACTATATTGTTATTCGATTTCATTAAAATACCACCAGAGTTCAAAACATTACCATTGTTATCTTTTTCACCATACCTATCTACACTAGACCAGCTTCCCACATCATCCCAACCGAACCTTGCCTCAACAACAAAAATGTTATTATACTTTTCCATGACACCATAATCAATAGATATACTATCGGTTAGACTATAATTTTTATTTACAAACTCGAAACATCTATCGGAAGAAATATCAAGTATAGGACTTAACGCATTATATGTATCTATCAAGAATTCTTTTATTAAACTAAGTATAACATCAACGTTCCAAACAAAAATTCCACTGTTCCAATAATAATTTCCATTTCTAACATACTCAATGGCAGTATTATAATTAGGCTTTTCTACAAAACAATCCACCCTTTTAACTCTACTCATAGAATTCAAATCTGATCTTATATACCCATACCCTATCTCAGGTCTACTAGGTCTAATACCAAAGGTAATAATTCCATTTTTATTTTCCTTTAAAAAACTTACTGCCTCATTTACAGTTATTATAAATTCATTATCATCTTTTATCAAATGATCGGACGGTAAAACGACAATATCACAATCTCCTACTTGCTTCTTGATAAACATACTCGACAAACAAATACATGCAGAAGTATTTCTAGATTCTGGTTCAACTATTATATTTTCATGTGATATATCATCCAATTGATCTAAAACCAAATCCCTATATTTAACTCCAGTAGATATAAATATTCTCTCCCTAGGTACAAGCTTATTTATTCTGTTATACGTCATTTGAAGCATAGTCTCATTTCCCAAAAGACTTAAAAATTGCTTAGGTTTTTCCTCTGTAGACAAAGGCCAAAACCTAGTACCTCTACCACCAGCCATTATAAGTGCACACAGCATACAATCTACACCCTCTCCAAACTAACTTGCAGAATCATCGCCAAAAAGTAACCTAACAGTTTTCAATATGAGAACCATATCAAGTTTAAAAGTCCTTTTTTCAACATACTTGACATCTAAATTCATCCATTGAACAAATTCAATAGAATTTCTGCCCATAACTTGCCAAAAACAAGTAAGACCAGGTCTAATAACTAACTTATCGAGCATCCATTTATCAAATTTCCTAACCTCATCAGGTAAATTAGGTCTAGGCCCAACTAGAGACATATCTCCCTTTAGAACATTTATAAGTTGTGGAAGTTCATCCAAACTAGTCTTCCTTATGAATCTTCCAACCCTAGTAACTCTGGGGTCATACTTTATCTTAAACATAGGACCAGACATCTCATTTTTACTTCTTAGCTCCCTCAATAAATCTTCAGCATTGGCAACCATTGACCTAAATTTATACATTTTAAATATCTTACCATTTCTACCTACTCTATTTTGGGAAAATAGCACCGGTCCTCTTGAATCAAGCTTTATTAAAACAACTATAACTAACATCAATGGAAACAAAAATATTAAAGCTAACAGTGATACTGAAATATCTGTAAACCTTTTGATAAATTCATAAGTAAATGATTTTTTATATCTTCTAGAACGTTGTATAAAATAAGTATCCATATTATCATTTAATAAATATATGTTATCCAACGCAATCCTCCATTTAATACACTACATACTGTAATTTTAGCACATAAAATTTTTATAGTCTATCACAACACTACCCAACTGAATGTAAAAGTCTCTTTCTCATAAAGAAAATCTGAGCAGAAACAACTACAAATACCTGTATACATTGCGATATAATAACCCCATTTATGTTTAATTTAGATGACAGAAATGGTATAACCCCGAGATAAATTAAATTCGCAACAACGACTATATATATGTTATACTTTATATATCCCAGAGATATAAATAAAGGATAAATACCCACAAATGAAAATTTTACCACTACAAAAACTATATAAAACAGAATATCAAATAAATATTTATCCCCTTCCGGCACTAAAATGCTCACCCACATTTTACCAGTAACACCCAAAATTCCAATAACTAGAATACCAAATGAAACTATTATAAGAAACAACCTTTTTACTAAGTTAATTGCTAAAATTTCATCACCTTGAGAAACCTTGGTACTTATTTCTGGGTATATTATGTTAACTAAAGGTGATGCAACTTTTGCAACAACTCCACCGATTTTTTCTATTACCTTATATATACTTATAAACTCAGTTCCAATAAAACTATTTATTAAAAATGGAGTCAAGTGACTCATAGGAACATCCAAAGTAGTCATGAAATTAGAATAGAAATTAAACTTAAGAAAATCCTTATTCCAAGCAATTCTACTTTTTAACAGTCCTTTAATGCCATTTTCAATCATTATGTAATGCGTAACAATTAGTAATATAACAGTATTTAACATAGTTAATATGAGTTCCACAACTATGAAATACCACATACTAGCTCCTATAACAACCGACATTATATAAAAAATAAATTTCAAAAAATTAATAAATACGTTTATATATGAGGAATATTTAAATTTATTGTATATCCTTATTATACCTATACTTGTTCCTGTAGTGTTGAAAAGTATGGAAAATGAATATACTTTAATTAAATTTATTATTATTTCATCCCAATTAAAAATATAACACAGAAATTCTAACAACAAGTTTGCACATGAAAACGATACTATAGCAGTAACAATATCTAACATAAACCCTTGTTTAAAATAAGATTTAATTATATCTACTTTACCGTCAATTATTGCTTTAGGAACGAATTTTATAATTGCATTAAAAGATTGAAAATTGAACACTGTATCAAATACTAAAGTATAAGATATAACCAGATTTACAATTGAACTTCCATTTAATCCTAAAACTCTTATCATTATACTTAGGTTTAAAAGGGTCAAAATGGAGGAAAATCCATCTCCTAAAAAAACTACTAAAAAATTTCTAACAATATCACTCGATAAAAATCTATCCTTCACTAAATCTTTAACCTTCATCATATTTCCTCTTTTTCAATCCAACAACTCATATATTTTTGTCAATATACACTTATTCCCAAAATTAAAACTCCAATTCGGAATTTTAGATTCATAAGCCCTCTTTATAGATTCATCCTCAAGCACATTTATTATACCATTTTTTATACCCTCATTAGAATTTTCAACTAATAAACCGTATTCCCCATTATCCAAAATTTCCCTCGCACCAGCAGTATCAGTTGCTATACACATCTTATTTAAACAAATAGCCTCCGCAAGAACCAAACAAAAAGACTCCGAGTAAGATGGCACAATTACATAATCACTAGAAAGAATATAATCATAAATATTTTCTTTAAATGGTATAAACTCTACGTTGTCACAAATGTTATTTTCATAAACAAACTTCTTAAGTTTACACTCTAAAGATCCACTTCCAAGGAAAAACAGTGTCACATTTTTATATCCTCTATTTAGTACATCTTTAAAAACACATAAAAGTCGCTCGACTCCCTTTTCCCTCTCTAATCTTCCCACGAATAATATTTTTGTTGTTTGGTATTCATTAAATACATTTTTAAAATTAAATTTGTTGTAACTTTCTAAATTCTTATCCAACACATTTGGAATTATATTTAACTTTTCTTCAAATCCAAAAATATCTTTAAAAGATTTTGAACACTCTTTAGATACACAAACTATATCATGAAATTTCTTATAGTATTTTTTCTCCTCTTCTAATTTTAAAAATTTATTAGTCCAATGATAAGTGGAAAAATCTGCATGTACCCAAGCAATTTTCTTACTATTAAATCTAGAACCACTTATTAATTTTGTAGGATATCCCTCCAAAAAAGAAATTTCAACATCATATCTACCTTTTACAAAAATTCTATGTAAAAGCTCCCCCTTAAAAATCTTTAAGACCTTGTTTGAGATTTTCTTACCAAACAAAGTCTTAAATACATACTTTACCTCTATATGAGAAGGCACTTTAGATATATATATTCCTTCTTTTTTTAAAACTAGTAAAGTTACTTTAAACTTGTCCCTATCGATCAAATTCAGAAAATTTATTAATACCTTTTCAGCTCCCCCTCCTTGCAAATTATAAATACAAATTAAAACTCTTTTCAGAATTCCCACCTCAAACAAAATTAATTTAAGATACTTCCTCTGTTGTTATTCATTTTTATTATCTCTAAATTTTTCCTAGATAAAATAGCGTTAATCTCCCCACCTAAGAGTATTATCATAGAGGTTAGAAAAAGCCATATCATAAGGACTATTACAGCACCTATACTTCCATAAAGAGCTGAATAATTAGATAAATTATTTACATAAAAGGTAAATCCCATAGATATTCCAACCCAACTTATAGTAGCAAATATTGATCCAGGTAAGACTCCTATCAACTTTTTATTTTTAACTACTGGAACGTAATAATAAATTATAGCAAAGACAATGACCATCAACGTAATCATAAAAGTATATCTTATTATGTACCATGAATTTAAAACTATATTTACATCTATGTAATCTACGAAAAATCTAACAAAAAAATCTCCAATAACTCCTCCAAAAACCACGAGTATAAGCATTAAAATTATTAAAAATACAAGCCCTATAGTATAAATAATTGACAATACAACCCTTACAATATAATTCCTTGTATCTATAACATTGTAGGCTTTATTAAGCCCCCTCATAACTCCCCTAAATCCAGCAGAACTAGACCATATACTTAAAAATAAACTGAATGATAGCAAAGATCCTTCACGTGAATTAATAACAAATTTTACAATATTTTGAATCAAACTATAAGCTTCCTTTGGAAGTAAAGCTTCCAAAAAGATCAAAACCTGTTGACTATCTAACCTTAAAAACCCTATTACAGTCATTAGAAATATGAAAAATGGAAAAAAAGCCAAGACAAAGCTGTAAGATAGTTGAGCTGATAAAGCAACTAATTCATCATCATCCATCTTTTTCATCAATATATAAATAAAAAATATTATTCTACCGATTATTTTCCTCAATAACTCACCTACCTTTTGTAAAATAACCATTAGTTTATTATAGTATATAAATAACAAACAATTATACCAAATAAAAATTAATTTTGAGTTATTATTTTTCTAATAATATTTATTTATATTTCTAATTTTTATGAACATACTAGCTTTATATATTTTCTACGAGGTGCAGTATGTATAATTTAAAATATAAGTTCTTTATAATATGCATAACTTTTTTAGGATTTATAGGATATTTTTGTTCGTTTATTGAGAATACTTTTTTTAATGATACTGCTAATTATACAATATCAAATGAAATTTTAGGTATAGAAGAAAATGTTTTGAACAAGTTTAGTGGAAAAAAAATTACAAATATAGCATTATTTGGATTAGACTTTAGGTATGAACATGAACCAAAAAGATCAGATTCCATAACAATAATAACTATAGATGAGCAAAATAAAAAGATAAAATTAAATTCTATAATGAGAGATTCCTTAGTTTCAATAGATGGGTTTGGAAATGACAAATTAAATCATGCATATGCTTTTGGCGGACCAGATTTAGCTATGAAAACTTTAAACAAGACATACGGACTTAATATAAAGGACTATATAACAGTAAATTTTTATGATGTTGAAAAAATAATAGACATAATGGGAGGAATTTTTATTGACATCAAGAAAAAGGAGATCCCATACTTGAATAAGTGTATACAAGAAACAAGTCATATACAATCTAAGACACCTACATATATAACAGACGAAGGATATCAAATACTAAATGGTATGCAAGCACTCGCTTACGCAAGAATAAGAAAAGTAGGAAGAGACGATTATGAAAGAAGCGAACGTCAACAAAGAATATTTACGGCACTTTATGAAAAGGCAAAATCTATACCATATAGTGAATATTTAAAATTCATAAATATGGCTCCTGAGTTAATAGAAACGAATATTTCTACTTCAAAAGTAATTTCTATAGCAAAGAATATTGTATTTAATAGAATAAATACAATTGAACAGATGAGGTTCCCTCTTGATGAACACTGCAGAGGAGAACTTATTGATAATATCTGGTATCTAACATTTAATAAGGATAAAACCAAGAATTTAATACAAGAATATATATTCGAAGATATACATCCTTACGGTAGCTCTGAAAAATCAAACTGCAAATAATTTTTTAAAAGGCAGGGATTATTTTGAAAATATGTTTTAAATTCTTGACACTCATGTTTTTGTTAACATTATCTTCGAAGACTACAAGTGCTATTTTAATTCATCCAAAAATGTATATAGAAACAGATTCTGATTTTGTAAACGTAAATGATACTATCAAATTATATTTTAAAATATCTGAAATTGAAAACTTATTTTCATTGTCTTTAGATTTTAAATTCAATACAGATTTGGTGGAAATATTATCAATCAATCCCGGAAGTTTTTTTGATAATGAACCTATAGAATTTAGTTCGAGGTTTAGCGATATTAGCGAAAACTCCAAAACTTTAAATTTTTACGCAACTTTTATAGGTAACAATTTAGGGATAAGCTCAAATAGAGATTTAGAAATTATTCAGTTGAAATTAAAACTCTTAAAAGAATGTAAAATTGCCTTTAACACTATAAACTCCAACAATAATATTTTTATCGGTACTCCAAACATAAGACTTAGGATGATAGACAATAATCTAAACATAATAAATACCTCATCATCTACACGCTATATAGAAACTACTAATTTCAAAAGTGATAATGAAATCCGAGAATTTATTTCAGATGTCTATAAGAAAACATTTTCTAGAGATCCTGATGAATACGGTTTTAATTATTGGTATAACAAGCTTATTTCCCAAGAATATTCCGTCAGAAACTTTCTAATTAACATACTAAATGAAAAGGAATTTATAGAAAAAAACCTTTCAAATGAGGATTTTGTGACATCTATGTACTCCATAATTGTAAATAGAGATCCAGATCAACAAGGATACGATTATTGGCTCACAACACTCATAGAATATCAAAAAAATACAGATACAAAGCATGCTAAGTCTAGAATAATATTACTAATGTGCAATGAAAGTGAGCTTGAAGAACGTGCTTTAAAATTAAATTTAAAATTCTAAAAAAAGGAGATGAATCATTCGATTCATCTCCTTTCTCACTTTGCGACTTCAATTCCGTAATCACGCTGAGTCAATTTATCTATAGTCTTATTCGATATTTCATTTTTCCTATATATACTCTCACACATGGCTATATATATCCATGTGTATATATAGTAAGGTTCTGGAACAGAGGTAAGAAGTATTATAACAGTTGTAACTAATAGATAAAATACCTGTCTATTCTCTCCTACATCCCTATTTTTAAAAACATACATTACTCTGGATACAAAATAATAAATAAGAGGAACCATTCCTATAAGACCAACCTGAGCAGACCACATAGATAAAAGGTCATTAGATCTCAAAGTTCCGAACCCTACCCCTGTTAATATATTTTTCAAAAACACCCCCATATGATGTGAAAATAACTCAACTCTAGTACTTCCAGAATCATCAAGTCCTAAGAGCTTCAAGACCAATATCGCAAATCTAAATCCTACAATTCTAAATATTAAAGCCAATACTACAAAAGTAACAATAGATATGATAATGGATTTTATTTTATGTTTTTTTACAAATACAATAATTTTATTTTTGAATACATACTTTACAAAATTAATATTCTTAGAATTAAATATACTTCTTGAATAATCAATAAAAAGAATAACTGATACTATTACAATTGCTAAATAAAAACTAGATGACCTATTGAGTAAAAAAGTAATCAGTATTAAGATGATCATAGCCATATCAAATAAGATTACCTTTTTAACTTTGAATCCATTAATGATATTAATTAGATAATAAATAAAAATTGGAGTTAAAAACATAGAAAGCATAGAAGGCTCATTAGTAACAGAAGATATACGAGTAAGTCCAGTTTCTAAGTATTGAACTAAATGTGAATAATTCGTTCTAAATAAAAAGTCAAAATATTCATGAGAAATAAAGAACTGTACAAATCCCAAAACTAAAACAACAGATGTGGTTATATCAATAATTTTCTTCATATCAACTTTAATTTCATTTACGATAACCATATAACTACACAAATAAATAATAAATGCAAACACTAGATATAAATATTGAGTTACATTTTGAAATGAAAAAGATATGTAATCATACGGCGAATCAGGAGTAAATACTAAAGTTCCTGATGAATAACTAAAAGGCAAAATGAGGGATATAGTGGCATATATTAAAAAATACAAAATCCCATTCGACACTTTTATCCTCTTAAAAGTATACCTCTTAATGATAACCTCATACAAAACCTTCAAGATCAGAAAACTACCTACTATATAAAAACAGAGTACTGAATTTTTTGATTTGGGGAAATTTATTATACTAGTTGAAGTAAATGCAGATGTAATAAACATAAAATAAAAAAGAGTCCTAGTTCTAGTGAAAAATACGAGGTATAAAGTAACTATTAAAACGACTATTCCTATAAATGTAAAATACATTTAATACCTATACTCCTTTCAAAATTTTTTCATATGTTTTAAATGTTTCCTTAGCACATTTTTCCCAAGAGTATCTATTTAAAATCTCTTCATAATCATAACTTGTTTCATAGCCATTGCTACTAAAAAATCTATCCAACATATTCGAAAGTTGTATGTAATCTTTTGGCTCAAAATAATCACATTTATTCCCTAATACCTCTCTTAGGCATTCTACATCTGAAACTAGAGTTTTTAATTTACAGCTCATAGCTTCGAGAGGAGGAAGACCAAATCCTTCATAA
The DNA here is from genome assembly GCF_054906395.1 of Anisomitus miae (SeqCode). NCBI lineage: Bacteria > Bacillati > Bacillota > Clostridia > Eubacteriales > Clostridiaceae > Anisomitus (SeqCode) > Anisomitus miae (SeqCode). The sequence goes on along the minus strand of NZ_JBRACL010000001.1, from coordinate 15,152 downwards.
ATTGACGGATATACAAAAATACTTGCATTTTTATATAGATATTTAAGTTCATCCTCACTAACCTTACCTGTAAAAATAACTCTATTTTCGAGATTAAGAGATCCTACCAGGTCATAAATATCACTATATAACCATCCTTTAGAACCAACAATAACTAAATTCACATTCTTATGCTTATTTTTAATTATATCAAACGCCTTAATTAAAGTATCTATATTCTTCCTGGGAGATATGGTACTAACTGTAAGTATGTATTTATTAGAACAAATATTTAGTATATCTCCTGATAAATTTTCAGATTTAATATCAGAATTGCTAAGCCTATTAAAACCATTATAAACAACATCTATTCTCGTACTAACATTTTTATAATGTCTACGTAACTCAGACTTCGAAAAATTAGTTATAGCAATTATTTTTCTAGATTTTTTAACAGAAAGGTTTGTTATTAAATTTTTCCACAAAACAGTTTTACCTACAAATGCATTGGAAAGTGACTTGAAAGCCAAATCATGAACTGTTATAACTATTTTGTTACTATTCAAAAAAACAGGTGCCATACTATCAGGATAATGGATAACAAAATCCTTAAAATTTCTATTTATCAATTTCGGTAAATATATTTGTTCAAAAATATTTCTATCTCTAGAGTTTTTTATATTTTTAATTACAACAAGAGAATTCCTATCTGCAAAACTATAATCTTTTAAATCTTCATCCCTTATTACTATCTTAATATCTCTACTTAGTAAAAAATATAAATGCCTCGACAACTCAAAACTATACCTCCCTATTCCAGCACTAATAGACTTTTGAAGTGCATTAAACAAAATCATATCTTTCTTCTCTCCCAAAACACACCATCTCATTACCTAGAACCTATAAAATTTTCCATTTTTCAATACGTTTAAACTCATCGCTCTTTTCATAAACGAACCTTCGTATTTTATCCTTAAATATTTCTTCATCAAAATTCTTAGCATGATTGCGTATATGAATTTTATTAAAACTCATTTTATTAAACCTATGTATAGCATTACACAAAGACGATACTGTTTGCTCATCAAAAAAAATACCCGTTACATCTTCAACAACAGTCTCAAGTGCCCCTCCCTTTGAATAAGCTATGACAGGAACTCCACTAGCCTGAGCTTCCAAAGGAGTTATGCCGAAATCCTCTTCACCTGGAAATAAAAATCCCCTAGCTCTGCTATAGTAATCTCTTATAACCTCATCTGTTTGTCTACCAAGCATTTTTATAGCAGAAGATCTAATTCTTTTCTCTATATCTACTCTCATGGGACCATCACCAATTATTACCAAAGGTAACTTTAATTCATTAAAAGCTTCAACTACTAAATCAATTTTTTTATATTCTTGGAGTCTAGACACAACCAAAAAATAATCATCTTGATGATCACTAATTTTAAAAAACTTACTTCTCACAGGAGGATGTATAATCACACTATCTCTTCTGTAATGTTTCCAAATTCTTCTCGCTACATTTTTAGAATTAGCTATAAAATAATCTACTCTATCTGATGAAACTCTATCCCATATTCTCATGTAGCTCATTATATATTTTAAGATTTTTTGCTTTATTTTTCCAATACTTCCTAGATAATCATAATAAAATTCCCATCCATATCTCATAGGAGAATGACAATAACAAATATGACAAGTACTAGGACTTGTTATAACTCCCTTAGCACATGAAGAACTACTACTCAAAATTACATCATATTCATTTAAATTAAAAGATTCGAAAGCTATGGGCATTAGCGGAAAAAATTTTCTATGATCTTTAACTGCTCTTTTTATACTTTGAAGAAACGATGCCTTTATATTAGAATTTTTCAATATCCCATCTAAATTATTATTATCATAAACACTGGTATATATTGGAGCACCTTCAAAAATCTCTAAAAAATTGGTAACAACTCTCTCTGCTCCTCCCATAAAAGGCAGCCAATCATGTATTAAAGCAATATTCATAAACTCAATCCTACTTTCTTACATTAACCCTTGGTATTGTTTAATTATATAAAAAAAACAATATATTTTGTATATTTATCATTATTTTTTATTATCTTTACAAAAAATATATATAAATTATACTAAAACAAATACTATAATAGATCGTATATTTAAAAACAAATAACGGAGTATATAAAGTATGAGTCAAAAAAAATTTTTTAGGAGTACTCTATTAGAGTTTAATTATCTTAGAGCAATTGGTATATGTTTAGTAGTAATAGGTCATTCATTTCCTTCTATAGATAAAGTAAATAATATTACATACAAGTACATCCATTCCATTATTTATTCATTTCATATGCCACTTTTCATGATAATATCAGGTTTTTTTGCACAAAAAATAATGAGTATAAAATCAATTAAGGAATACAAAATATTTATATATAGTAAATTTCGCAGACTAATGATACCCTACATTACAATTAGTTTTTTGACCATACCAATAAAACTTGTTCTAAACAAGTTTTCAGAGAGACCTTTAGTTATATCTGAAATTTTAAAAGATATCTTTATGTATCCATGGAATAATCCAATAATATTTTTCTGGTTCATATACGTACTATTTGTAATTTTTATTTTTTCTCCGATAATCGTCAACTTAAATAAGTTATTGGTGCTAATAACCTTTGTAATTCTGCATATCATCCCAAAACCAGATATACGATTTATGGCTATAACTTCTACTATCAATTACTCTATATTCTTTTTTATAGGTCTGTATTTAAATAGTTTTTATATGAAAAACAGAAATACTATTTTAAATATTAATATAAAACCTAGTAAATATATTTTATTTATTATAATTCCAGTTTTGATTTTCTTGTTCAACATACATTTACCAAAAGATTATAAAAATATAGTTGTAGTTATACTATTCAATATTTTCTATTTATTAAAATCTTTATTAGGCGTGTATGTGTGTTTTATAGCATCATTGTTAATTTATAAATTAAAATCTATAAAGTTTATACCAAATTTATTAAATTTAATTTCAGAATATAGCTTTGATATATATTTGCTATCTTGGTTTCCACAAATATTTTGTAGGATTGTATTTTATCAAATATTGAATCTAAACTATGGGTTAGTAATAACAATATCGTTAATATCTGGATTTTCACCAATCGTTATGTCAAAATTTATCTTTAGGAAATACGATATATTCAAAAAATTTATACTGGGAATAAGTTAGAAATTTTATTTGTAAAATTTATGTGATATACTTTAACAATCAAATATTATTAGAGGTAAGTACTATGCCTAATAAGGATACTAAGAAAGTTAAAAATGTACTAAAAACATCTTTCTACATAATTATTATTATTGTCTTGCTTGTCGGTGGATTTGTTACTGGAAAAAGTTTAAAACTCCTATCTAAAATATCCTCTACAGAAAATAAATTAAATAAAGATGATCTTGGAATAAATCAGGATGTTTTAAATTCTGAAAAAGATCTGAACGGAAAGATAATTACTATTGCTGCATTTGGATTAGATAGGAGATCCTTGAATGAAGACTCAAGGTCTGATGCTATAATGCTTATAACCATAGATTCCTCTCGCAAAAAGGTTAAACTTGTATCTGTAATGAGAGATTTATACGTAAACATAGATAGCGTTGGAAATGACAAACTAAATCATGCGTATTTTTATGGGGGACCTTCCCTTTCAGTTAAAACTTTAAATACCACATTTAACTTAAACATAGAAGATTACATTTCTCTAGATTTCTTCAGTTTACCTAGAATAATAGATGAGTTGGGAGGAATCGAGATAGAGATAAAACCTGAAGAGATAGGCAATCTAAACAAATATATAAAGGAAAATCAAAGACTTTTAGGAGTACACGAAGACCATACAATAAAAAACTCTGGATTTCAAACATTATCAGGAATACAAGCATTATCTTATGCACGCATAAGATCCGTTGGAGATGGAGATTTCGAAAGGACTGATAGGCAAAGAAAAGTTATAATTTCTATGATTGATAAATCTAAAACTCTATCTCCCATAAAATTGACTCAGTTAGTCGAAAAATACATTGATTCGATAGAAACTAGTCTATCTTTAAATAAAATCCTATCAATAGGAGCTAACTTACTTCTAGGGGATTATGAAATTGAACAAATTAGAATACCATTTGACGGCGATTTCAATGAATACGGAAAAATTATAAATGATATTTGGTATTTGCCTTTTGATGAGAATGGAACTAGAGAAAAATTGTACAACTATATATACGGAGATATCCTTCCGTAAAAGTAAAGCTATGTAATTTTAAAATTTACATAGTTTTTATTTTTTTAATACAAAATACATACAGGTGATTATATTGAATTTAATTATTAATGTATTTATAATGGTATTGTGTTTTATATTTTCATTTCCAATAAGAGAAATAAACTTAATTCAAAAGTATAGTTCATGGTATTCAAACCAGATCCAAATAAGTAATTACTCAGAAAATGATTCTTCCCTCCCATGCATGAAAACTTATATAAACGATCTAGTTTTAATAAGTTCTCTCCCAAACGATATGATACTTGATATACGTTATGCTTCAAAAAATAATTTTACAGGAGTAGTTTTATATGATGCCGATATTGGTGTCTTGCATAAGGAAACTTTCAAAAAATTATTAAGAGCTCACGAAGAATTTAAATCTCTTGGATACAAAATTAAAATTTGGGATGCCTATAGACCATTTTACGTACAAAAAATACTTTGAGAAATACTCCCAGATAACAACTATATTGCAAACCCTTATGTTAATGGATCTAATCATAATAGAGCTTGTGCAATAGACATAACATTAACTAATTTAGATGGAAGTGAAATAGATATGCCCTCAAAATTCGATGAATTTTCAGAAACAGCACATAGAAATTATGAAAAATCATCAAATACACAAATCAATAACGCTGAACTATTAAAAAATATAATGATAAAACACGGATTTAAACCAATATATACAGAATGGTGGCACTTTGATGATGTAAATTATCTGAATTATCCCATAATCAATATGCCCCTTAGTGAATATGCTAAAACCGTACAAAATAAAATGGAAGGAGGTGAAATGATTGAAAATTAATGTTTCTAAGGATACGTGTGATCTTTTAAAATCACAGCTGGAAAAAAAATTAAAGAAATATGTAAGATTAAATATGGCTGGATTCGGATGAGGAGGCCCTGCATTTTCTATTGTTCTGGATGAACAAATAAAAGATGACGATATATCTATCGTAGTAAATGATATAACTTTCCTTGTAAACAATGAGTTTGAGGATTTCCTCGATGATTCTACAATATCTCATTCAAAGGGATTCTTGGGAGTTAATTTTAAAATTACCTCTAAACATTCGACATGTTAATGCATTAGGATATGTTTTTCACATATCCTTTTTATATTGTAAATTCTTGACAATTATTTGAAAAATATGTATATTTATGTCTGTATAAACTTTAGAATTTCTACTTTTTAATGTAGTTTGAGGAGGATTGTGTTTATCATGAAATCAACTGGTGTTGTTAGACGTGTAGATGAACTTGGTAGAATTGTTATACCTATAGAATTGCGACGCAATTTAAATATAGGTGAGAAAGATGCTCTTGAGATTTATGTTGAAAGCGATCACATAATTCTTAAAAAATATGAACCTGCTTGTATATTTTGTGGTAGTGCAAAGGATATAAACAACTTCAAAGGCAAAAATATTTGTAAACTTTGCTCAAGCGAAATTAATACATAAATACAACAAGAAACCTCAATTTATAATGAACGTGAGGTTTCTTGAGCTTTAGTTAAATTTCTTAATTATAAGATTATATACATAGTTTTTCTTCAAATTGTTATCATTGCATATCTTTTTTATATTTTCCTTAGTGGTTAGATTAAATCTATCTCTATTATTCAGAAATTCATTTAATATAAACTCATCATCTAAATGTTCAATATAATCTATTTCTTTCTCCATACATATTACAAATTCTCCTCTAATTTTTCGATCTTTAAAATACTCTATTGCCTCTTTCAACGTACCCCTAAAATTTTCTTCAAACAATTTAGTTAGCTCCCTACCTATGTATAACTTTACATTTTCACCAAATTCCTTTTTTAAAAATTCTAAAGTGTTTAAAATCCTATGTGGAGATTCATAGATCACGAATATTGAATTTATATTTTTCATAATTTTTACAATTTGTCTTAATTTTACATTATCAATCGGTAGAAATCCTATAAATGTAAAAATATTATTGTTAAACCCACTTAAAACAAATCCATTTATAAGTGCACATGCTCCTGGCAAAACATCAACTTTTATATTCTCCTCAATGCACCTATTTATTAAATCCTTTCCTGGATCGCATATGCCTGGCATTCCTGCATCACTAACAATAGCATAATTAACTCCGTTTTTTATCTCATCGACAATTCTATCAATCAACTTATACTCGTTGAATTTATGATAAGATATAACTCTCTTTCTTATACCATAATAATTAAACAGCTTCAAAGCACATCTAGTATCTTCACAAAGTATAATATCACTCTTCTTTAAAGTCTCAACAGCCCTATATGTAATATCTTTAATATTTCCAATCGGTGTAGCAATAACATGTATAACCATATGAAATATCCCCCAATTCAAACTACGAAAATTATATTATAAACACACCATTATTGAAAATGGTTTTTTTTTCCTATATACTATTGATTGACTATAATTGAGAAGGAGTACTTAAGTGAACTACGTATTTAAAAAAGTTTGCGTTAAAGATTTAGATGAATTTTCGTTTAATTCGCCTAAAGGTCATATTTTCCAAAGTTCTTATTGGGCACTTTTTAAAACTGAATGGTTGCATGAATCTATCCTTGGATATGATAAACAAAATAATATAGTGCTTTCGTGCATTATTCTAATACGAAAACTTCCCTTCATTAATTACAAAATGGGATATATTCCTCGTGGCTTTGTGTGTGATTATACAAACGAGTTAATAATAAAAGAGTTCACAGATTTCTTAGAACAGTTTTCCAAAGAAAATAAAATAGCTTTTATAACAATAGATCCTGATATACACTTAAGTGAAAATACTAAAACTGTAGAAAGTAGTATTAATATATGTTCCACGTTAAAATCAATAGGATATGTAGAAAATAGTTCTAAAAATTTTGAAAATATACAACCAAACTTTGTTTTTCGTTTAAATCTCCCAAAAAGTTCAGAAAGTGAATCAAATGAAAATATTAAACTAAACATATTAAAATACTTCTCGAGCAAAGCAAGATACAATATAAAGTTAGGTATAGAGCGTGGACTCACTATAGAAAAATACACATTTGACAATCTCACAGACGATAAACTCGATATATTCCAAAATTTAATGGATATAACAGGCAAGAGGGATAAATTTATAGTCAGAAAACGTGATTATTTTTACAACATGCTCAAAACTTTAAATCCATATTGTACGCTATATCTTGTTAAATACTCTTATGAGATAGACAAAAACAATATATATAGAAAAATAAATAAGTGCAAGTCCAATATAGATAATGCCAAAATTAAATTAATAAACTTTGAAGATTTGCTAAAAGATACTAGCTTAGAAGACAATAAAATAGAAAAGATAAACAAAAAGATAAATTCGCTTAAAAATGAAATCTCCTTAAACGAATCTCAATTAGATATGCTAGAAAAAAAACTATTAGTAATATCTAATTATAAGAATAAAGAAATTTATTTATCTGGATCTATATATATAAATTGGGGAGAAAAGGCTTGGTATTTGTACGGAGCTTCTCATAATATCTTAAGAGATACTATGCCCAATTTTTTTATGCAATATGAAATGATAAAAGATAGTATAGATAATTTTAATAAAGTATATGATTTTAGAGGAGTTTCAGGAGATTTAGATGAAAGTAATCCATTATATGGTCTATATAAATTCAAGAAAATGTTCAATGGAGATTTTGTTGAATTTATCGGTGAGTATACATTAATAAACAATAAAAATATTTATACTCTTTTCAGAAAAATATTTCCCAAGTTTAAAGAAATTCGAAACTCATTTCTAAATAAATCTTAATTTTTAAATATTGATTCTATAAAAATTAAATCCCTCTAAGTTAAATTTCTCTTAGAGGGATTTTTTCAAAACTAAATTTCACACTTTCTTATTATTACTTCTAAATTTAAAAATACTATATATTCCTCTTCTTAGTACCTGAAAAAAACTAATGGATCTAACCATACGATCGGAACTTATATATTTACTTACAGACCTCAAAAGCATTTTATTATTTCTAGACGAGAAAGAAAATGTTCCACTTCTCTTCGTTACAATGGCAAATCTTGGAATCCACTTTCCCTTAAACAAAACAGAGGCGACTAAATGATCAACTTCAGCCCAAGGTATCTGAACATAATCCTTAATATTTCTATCACTGTAAAATTCAAAAGCCTTATCTCCTATTAATATCTCTCCATAATTAGAAAGCCCAAGATAAGATATTCCTCTAATTTTTAAATCTACACTAGTGTTAAAAGACTGAACCATTTAAAAATCACCTCTTAAACAAAACATTACCCTTTCCCTATCATCCTGTACTATATTACATTATTCCTCCAAGGTGAGCTACTATACCAACAACGAATAAAGCAATAATAATTAATATAGGAGAAACTTTCCTCTTTAAAAGCCAACAACATACTAATGTCAATATTAAAGCTGCAAGTCCTGGAATAAGTTGATCTAAGTTTTGCTGTAAAGTCGTAACTTTTTCTATATTTAAACCATTCGCTCCTAGGGCACTATACTGTTCCAATGCGGACTTTATACCCTGTGCCCCTGACTGAATTGCATCCCAATTTATATAAGCTCCTTCAGATTGAGTAACTCGAGAAACAACAGGAGTAAAGCTAATGCTAACCCATCTCTGTACCAAAGATCCAATAATAAACATACCGAGAATAGATGCACCTTCTGTTATTTTACCAAGAACACCACCAGATAAATCTTTAGCAATAGAAGTACCAACCTTATATCCAAACTCTTGAGTATACCACATAAACGCCATACGAATTATATTCCATGCAAAGAAAAACAATAAAGGACCAATTATGTTACCACTAAGAGCCAAAGAAGCTCCTAACGCTCCTAATATAGGTCTTAATGTAAACCAAAACACAGGGTCACCAACACCTGCCAAAGGTCCCATCATTCCAATTTTAACACCCTGTATAGATTGATCATTTACACTAGAACCATTTGCTCTTTGTTCTTCCAATGCTAATGTAACTCCCATAACCGGTGATGAAACATATGGATGTGTATTATAAAATTCCATATGCCTCTTTAAAGCCTTAATTCTATCTTCTTCTTTGGTATAAAGCTTTTTAATAGCAGGTATTATTGAGTAACACCACCCACCATTTTGCATACGCTCATAATTCCAAGATCCTTGAAGAAATTGGTGACGCCAAGCAACTGACATACGATCTTTTTTCGTTAATTTAACTTTTCCTGCCATATATATTACCTCCTACAATATTTTAATAATCATTTAAAATATCACCTAATGGATCTCCAGATCCTGAAATACGACCTCCACCAGAGCCACCATTTCCTTTTAAACCTAAATATATAAGTGCTAGTGATACACCAATCGCACCTAAAGCGATTAAAGTTAGCTGTCCTATCGCTGCCAAAACAAATCCTATAGCAAAGAAAGGCCAAGTTTCTTTAGTTGACATCATATTTATTACCATAGCATATCCAACAGCAGCTACCATTCCCCCACCTATAGCCATACCGTTAGATAACCAAGCAGGCATTTGGTTTAAAACATCTGTAACTGTTGATGCTGGTATTATACAAAGTGCTGCAGCTGGTATAGCAATACGTATACCTTGCAATAATATACCTGAAATTTGCCATGCCTCAAGTGAACGTATATCTCCTCTCTCAGCTGCCTTATCCATAAAATGCACAATAGGTATAGCAATCGTTCTACAAATCATTGTCAAAAATAACCCTGCAACTGATAAAGGTATAGCCACAGCTATAGCAGTAGCTATAGGCACAGAAGTAGAACCACCAGATAAACCAAGAACCATGATTATCGAAGAAGCAACAGCAGCTAAAGCGGCATCAGGTGCAACAGCAGCTCCAATATTCGCCCATCCAAGAGCTATCATTTGAAGGGATCCACCTAAAATAATTCCTTCAGTTAAGTGACCACTTACTAAACCAATTAATGTACATGCAACTATTGGTTGGTGAAATTGAAACTGATCTAATATTCCACCCATACCAGCAAAAAAAGCAATTATTATAATCAAGACCATTGTTAGAACTGACATTATAAATCCTCCTCTTTATTTAAAATCTAAGTACTACTCAACTCAGATTTTGCTCTTTTCAAAATAGAATCGATATTCTCTTTTGAATCATTCGGCACCTTACGCACATCAAAATCAATTCCCAGGCTTATTAATTTCTCAACAGTCTTCACGTCATCCTTATCCATAGAAACGGTTTTAGTAACAAAGGCTTTTCCAGTTGAGTGTGCCATAGAACCCAAATTCAACGTTTTAATCTCCACTCCACCTTCTATGGCACGAAGTGCATCTTGTGGGGTTTCGAATAACAACATTGCCTTTGTATTACCAAACCGTGGATCTTTAGAAATTTTAATCATCTTTTCTATGGGAATGACATGAGCTTTAACTCCTGGAGGAGCTGCCTGTTCTATTAATTTCTTACGCAGATCATCTTTTGATACGGAATCAGAAACCACAATAATTCTATCCGGCTGTACGTACTTTGTCCAATTTGTAGCAACCTGACCATGCAACAAGCGAGTATCTATTCGTGCAAGCACAAACTTAATCTTACCATCGCCCACAACTGTCCCTTTAGGAATGGAAGATGAATTTTTGTTAGTCACATTTGATGATATTTCAAACTCATCAAGCTCCTCAGGATATGGCTTAACTCCTTCCCGTGCGGATTTCAAGATACCCTTTGCGATTTCCTTAGATGTCTCCATGGACAACCTAGCGGCATAAGCTTCAATAAGCATTGGCAAATTGAGCCCTGCTACAATTGACCATTTAGGACCTCTCTCATTAACCAAAAGGCTAGCTTGATTAAACGGAGTACCTCCAAACAAATCTACCAAAAACAAAACCTCATCTGTTCGATCTAGAGTAGCAATTGCTTTTTCCATCTTCGCCTTAATATCATCGGGTCCCTCATCAGGGCTAAGAGTAACAGCCTTAACATTATCCTGTTTACCAAATATCATGGATCCAGATTGTAAAATACCATTTGCAAAATCACCATGACTAGCAAGAATAATTCCCACCATTTTAAATTTTCCTCCTAATCTAAATTATTAAGTAAAGTTACCTAAAACCAAATCCCATACCTTACAACATAAAGTACAGTAAAGTTAAACTTGAACGTGATTTTAGTGTAAACGATAACTAAAGTAATTTCAAGATATTTTTATCAAATTGGTACTCTAAAGAACGTTTCGAGATAAATATAAAAAATCCAAAAATACTAAAGCTATAAAATTTTTTAATATAACCCTTATTTAATACTGAGAAAATAAAAAAATAACTCTCACTTAGTATTATTTCTAAAAAATTTATAAAAAATACAAATATTAATTGTATATGTAATAAATATAAATTCATTTTAAGTATCAAAGATTTAAAAATGAATTTACAACTTCCCCAGCCAATATAAAACCTGCTACTGGAGGAACAAAAGATATACTTCCAGGTATTTGTCTCTTATTTGTACAACTCCTTCCATTATCAAAATTACAAACACATCCATTAATACAACTAACAACCTCACTCAATCTAGGTTTTTGGGGAATCTCTTCAGAAAAAACAACTTTTAGATTTTTAACTCCTATTCTCCTGAGCTCATACCTCATAACTTTACACAATGGGCAATTTTTCGTACTATATATATCAGCTACCTTAAAACCTGTCGGATCTAATTTGTTACCTGTTCCCATACAACTAATCAACTTAACATTATTAAAATAACAATATCTTGCAAGAGAAATCTTTGCAGATATCGTATCTAAAGCATCTATTACATAATCAACATCCTTATCTATAAAATCTTCGACATTATCTTTTGTAACCGTCTTTATTATTTCTGTGACCCTTACCTTTTTGCTTATCGATTCTATTCTTTCCTTCATAACAGTAGTTTTAAATTTACCTATTGTTTTATAGAGAGCATGAAGTTGTCTATTTAAATTAGTTAAACATACTGTATCATCATCAACCAAAACTATATTCCCGATACCAGATCTTACTAAAGCCTCAGCAGTGTAAGATCCAACTCCCCCAAGCCCAAGTACAACTACTTTCTTGTTTCTCAAACTATTTAAAGCTTCTGTGCCTACAATTAACTCCATTCTTGATAGCCCATGTTGAACCATAAACATCATTCCTTTTCAAATTTAACTAACCTATAGAATTGTAACACAAATATATTTCTCTTGTATACATTGTTAATTTTTCACTATAATTATAGTTGTAATTTATTCAAATGGGGGAAGCTTATATGAGAATAGGTCTAATTTGTGCAATGAAAGAGGAATTTGAACTTGTATCAAAAGAATTTAAATTGGAAAAAAGTATAACAAAATCAAGTTTAGAATTTTTAATTGGAGATATTGAAGGAAAAAATATTGTTAGCGTAATTTGTGGGATTGGTAAGGTAAACGCAGCTATATGTACTCAAATTCTAATATCTGAATTTAAATGCGATATAATTTTAAATAGTGGAGTTGCAGGTAGCATAGATCCTTCGGTTAACTTTAAAGACGTCATAATTGCTAGAGATTTAATAGAACACGACGTTGATGTAACTCATTTTGGTTATAAATTAGGAGAGATACCAAATATTGGAACGTGTGAATTTAAAAGTGACGAAGGACTTGTAAGATTAGCTGAAAAAATTTGTTTAAATATATCTAATAAAAATAATAACTTTAAATTCCACACAGGGAGAATTGTGACTGGAGACCAATTTATATCAAATAGTTTGAAATGTGAAAAACTTAAAAATACATTTGATGCCTTAGCATGTGAAATGGAAAGTGCTTCGATTGCCCATACGTGTTATCTAAATAACATAAAATTTTTAATAATACGATCCATATCTGATAATGGTGGAACTATTGCGGGAGAAGAATTTAGTAGATTCCTTAAGGAATCTTCAAAAAATTCATATCTAATAATTAAAGAGACTATCAAAAATATAAACTAGAGAGGTAAATAATTTATTGTTGCCCAAAAAATATAATCAAGTATACCTGATTCATTTTTGTATTTTTTTATTCGTTGGTTTATTTGGTATACTTACTATCAGATCAGACAACATAATTCAAGAAATGGTTGGAATAATTTTAAACAAAAGTATACTAGTAACCGACTACATGTACACTAATGGAATAAGTGCAACACTTTTAAATTCTTCTATAACTTCAATGCTCATTTTATATCTTTACAAGATAAATAATATAAATCCAAATGGTTCAATGATAGCATCATTATGGTTAATATTAGGATTTTCTATGATGGGTAAAAATTTTATAAATATATGGCCAACAATAATAGGTGTATATGTTTATTCTAAGATTCAAAATGAACCGTTTGCTAATTATATCTTAATAGCTGTACTCTCAACTGCATTCGCTCCACTTCCTCTGGAAATATTAAGTACCTTTAGTATCAACATACATTTTACATTTATTATTTCATGGGGTATCTCAATTTCATTAGGAATAATACTTCCACCTTTAGCAAAATTTACATTAAAAATACATCAAGGTTACAATCTATATAATATTGGATTTGCTAACGGATTAATAGCCTTGACTATAATATCAATATTTAAATACTTTGGAATCGAGTTCAATACAAATTTCCTATGGAGTACAAATTACAAAACTGAACTCATAATTCTATTAAGTTCTCTATTTACATTTTTAATAATTCTCGGAATAAACAAAAACTCAGTATCAAACTTTAATAAAATCTTAAAGCATGCTGGTAGGACAGTAACAGATTACTATATTATGTATGATAGTTCAGCATTTTTAAACATGGGAATACTAGGGTTCTTGCTCCTGCTTTATATATTGATAGTCGGTGGAGATTTAAATGGAGTAGTTTCTGCTATGATACTAGGAGTAGTAGGGTTTGGATCATTGGGAAAGCATCCATTCAACATTACACCTTTAATGTTAGGAGTAATACTAGCATCATTAGTTAAAAATATACCAATAAATAAACCATCAATTATATTATCAACCATTGGTGTTACGTCTATTGCACCAATTGCAGGTAAATTTGGTTTTACAACAGGAGTCTTTTCAGGAGCAATACATCTGATACTAATAAGCAACATAGGTAATATAGGTGGTGGTATAAATCTGTATAACAATGGATTTATCGCTGGTATAGTTGCAATGATATTAATACCAATAATAGATGGAATTAAAAGAGGAGATTGAAAAATGAAACATGTTAGACAAAGAAATGCAAGAATAGCTGAAGAATTAATATTATTTGTCTATAAATATGGTGCAAAAGATATAAATTTAAACATAAAAGACAATAATAATGAAACAACAATATCCATAACAGCTACAAATATAGAAATAACTCATGAAACATTAGAAACAATAACGAGACTCCTAAATATTCCTAGATGTACAGAAATGGAAGAATACTATTGGAATCTAGCAGGTGAAACAGAAACAGATACAGAGATATCTTTAGTTGGTGTAATGAGCGACAAAGTAAAGATCGACTCTAGCTCAAAAACACTAAAGATAGAAGTCACAAGAAAAAAGTGAAGCAACCATGCTCCACTAGTCAAAACAAATGGTGATTCGTCGGGGACTCGAACCCCGGACACCATGATTAAAAGTCATGTGCTCTACCACCTGAGCTAACGAACCAACTGGCGATGACCTAATCTTCCGAAGGGGAAACCCTGCAGTACAATTGGCACTGTGTAGCTTAACTGGCCTGTTCGGTATGGATAGGAGTGTTACCTACA